>JBPBQX010000054.1:0-27339 GCA_050955025.1 Janthinobacterium lividum | reverse complement strand
CCCGAGGTGCCGTTGACCATCTTGGCGGGGTCGCCGGGGTAGAGCGCCTTGCTGCGGCCGAACCGCGTCTGGCTGGCGTCGGCGTGCTGCGCGGTGTTGTAGAAGCCGGTGAGCGAGTAGCGGCCGGGGTAGGCGGTCGTGCTGAAGTCCGTCTTGTGGCCGATCTCGAGGAGGGTGACCTCGCCGGTCGCGCCGTCGGCGGGGAAATTGTAGCCGTAGCGCGTGTGGACGGTCGGGTTCACCTCGAAGGCGCCGACCTGCACGTAGCTCGAGGGCGTGATGTTGTAGGCGGCCCTGGCGGACCACACCGAGTACTGCGGCGAGGGGAAGCCCGCGTTGTTCTGCAGGATCGACGAGAAGCAGCTGTTGATCGACTGGCAGACCGGGAGCGCGAAGTACTTGAACGGGTTGGAGCGCCCGGCCTCGATGTCGAGGCGGTCGTTGGCGAGCTTCTGCTCGTAGGTCAGCACGGAGAGCTGGTTCGCGATCACCGTGTAGGCGGGCTGGAAGCCCACGATGCTGTCGCCGATCTGGGACGCCATGTCGGAGTTCTGGCGGAACGGGAAGATGGTTTCCTCGAAGTGCAGCGTGCCGCCCTTCAGGCCGAGGATCCGGTCGGTGTCGGCGTCGGCACCCAGGATCAGGTAGCCGGTGTTGGAGGTGTTGCCGGTGGCGATGCCGCCGCTGGGGTTGGCCTCGAAGAAGTCGAGGAACAGCGCGTGCACGGAGATGCCGGCGCTGGCCAGCGTGTCGCGCACGCCGGCAAGCGGGCCGTCCTGGGTCGCCTGCGTCTGCACCGGCTTGACGAGGCCGGGGATGATGCGGGGGTTGACCTCCTCCTGGATCGCGCCCGGCGGCAGCGTGCCGCCCGAGGCGGGGCCGGGCGTGGGGCGCACCAGGGCGTTGGGCCCGGGGGCGTCGGCGGGGGCGTTGGCCTGCGCCACCACGGTGTTGGCGGGATCCGCGGCCTGGGCCTGCGCGCGGCCCGGCAACGCGGCGGTCACGCACAGGCCGAGCAGCAGGGTGGCCGCGCCGGCGTGGCGCGCGACGGGCTTCAGCGGGTCGGGGGCACGGCGCTGCTGGCGGGGCCTGGTGCGGGTCATGGCGTTCTCCGTGCTCTCGCCGAGACGAGTGGTGCTGTTCCCCGCGCGACGAGAGCATCGTGCGGGTTGTCTCCCCGGCCCCGTCGGCGGCCGCCTGCCCTGCGGCGGTGGCCGGCGGTGCGGCGTGCGCGGCTGCTCGCGCCGCGGCGTCGGTTCTCCACGGACCGCCGCGCGAGCGCGTGCGAGGGTGGACGTTCCGCCTGCGCGGGTCGGGTGCGTCGATCGTGGCCGCCCGCTTCGGGTGGGCGGCCCTGGCCTGTGCGTGCGTCCTTCCGGGAGAGGGACGTTGTCCACACAACATCGTTATCGAAGGGGCGCAGGGGCAGCACTACGCGTTTTGACGTACCTTGCGCGGGAGCGGCGCTCCCGGCCGGGTTGGTGTTACGTTTATGTAACGGATAACGGGCGTCCGGTTCCCTGCGGGTTCGGCGTCGGCGCTCGTTGCGACGGGGATGTGGACCGTCGGGTGGCGGAGGCGGCCGCGATGGCCTAACCCTCGGCCTCCTTCCGCACGGGGACCCTGCCATGACCGATGCCGAGCGCCTGGGTGCGCTGCCGACGCCCGCCCTCGTGCTCGACGAGGCGCGGATGCTGCGCAACGTTGCGCGGCTGCGCGGGCGCCTCGCGCCGCACGGGGTCGTGCTGCGGCCGCATCTCAAGACGGTGAAGTCGGTCGCGGTGGCGCGGCACGTGCTCGCGGGGGGCGACGGCCCGGCGACCGTGTCCACGCTGAGGGAGGCGGAGGTGTTCGCGGCGGCGGGCGTGCGCGACATCCTGTATGCCGTGGGGATCGCGCCGGGCAAGCTCGGGCGGGTGCTCGCGCTGCGCGCGTCGGGCTGCGACCTGTGCGTCATCCTGGACTCGGTCGAGCAGGCGGAGGCGGTGGGGGCGGCGTCGCAGGCGGCGGGGGACGCGGTTCCGGTGATGATCGAGGTGGACTGCGACGGGCATCGCGGCGGGCTGCGGCCGGGCGATCCGGCGCTGGTGGCGCTGGGGCGGGCGGTGGCCGGGAGCGGCGCGGTGCTGCGCGGCGTGATGACCCATGCGGGGGAGAGCTACGGCGTCGCGGGCGAGGCGGCGCATGCGGCGTGCGCGGAGCGGGAGCGCGCGGCGGTGGTCGTGGCGGCGGAGGCGCTGCGGGCGGCCGGGCTGGCGTGTCCGGTGGTCAGCGTGGGGTCGACGCCGACGGCGCATGCCGCGCGCGACCTCTCGGGCGTCACCGAGGTGCGGGCGGGGGTGCACGTGTTCTTCGACCTGGTGATGGCGGGCATCGGGGTTTGCGCGGTCGACGACATCGCGCTGTCGGTGCTGGCCACGGTGATCGGGCACCAGCGCGGGCGGGGGTGGATCCTGGTCGACGCGGGGTGGATGGCGATGTCGCGCGACCGCGGCACGGCGTCGCAGGCGGTGGACCAGGGGTACGGGCTGGTGTGCGACGTGGAGGGGCGGGTGCTCGGGGATCTCGTGGTGGCGGAGGCGAACCAGGAGCACGGGATCGTGGCGCTGCGCGCGGGGAGCGGGGGCGTGCTGCCGGAGCTGGCGGTGGGGACGCTGCTGCGCGTGCTGCCGAACCATGCGTGCGCCACGGCCGCGCAGTTTTCCGAATATGCGGTGCTGCGGGCCGACCGGGAGGCGCCGCTGGCGTGCTGGCCGCGGTTCGGGGGGTGGTGAGGCGGGGGCGCGTCGTTCACGGGGGCGGGGGCGCGTCCCGGGGCTGCGTGGCGGTGCCGGTTCGTGCGGCCTGGAGCGATCGGCGCTGGAGGCCGGAGGGGTCGAAGTTGGCGGGGTCGAGCCAGGCGTCGAACCCGGCGCGCACCGTGGGCCAGTCGGCGTCGGTGACGGAGAACCAGGCGGTGTCGCGGCTGCGGCCCTTGTAGACGACGGCCTGGCGGAAGAGGCCCTCGAAGGAGAAGCCGAGGCGCAGGGCGGCGGCGCGCGAGGGGGCGTTCAGGCTGTCGCACTTCCATTCGAGGCGGCGGTAGCCCAGCGTGTCGAAGGCGCGGCGCATCATCAGGGCGAGCGCCTCGGTGGCGGCGGGGCGGCGCTGCAGGCGCGGGGAGAAGTGGATCGCGCCGATCTCGATCGTGCCGTGCGCGGGGTCGATGCGCATGAAGGAGGCGGCGCCCAGCGGCTCGCCGGTCGCGGCGTCGAGGATCGCGTGCGGCAGGGGGTCGGTGCCGGAGGTCGCGGCGTGCAGCGCGTCGCGGTACTCGGCGAGCGTGGGGAACGGGTCGGTGAACAGGTAGGTCCAGCCGCGGCCGTCGGAGGCCTCCGCGTAGGCGGCGTGCAGGGCGGCGGCGTGGCGCTCCACGTCGAGGGGCACGACGCGGCAGAAGCGGCCATGCATGGGCGCGGGCGGCGGCAGGGGGCGCGGCGTCCAGTGCGGCACGGGGTCGCCGACGGGCTGGCCGAATTCGTCGAGGCGGTCGGGCATGGGCGGTTCCGGTCGGGGGCGGGCGGGCGCACGGGGCCCCTGCCCTGCCCCGTGGGGTTCGCGTCGGTTCCGGCGCCGTGTCAGGCCAAGCGGCGGAGCACCGTGGCGAGGGTTGCGACGATCTCGTCGATTTGGGGGCGCGAGACGATGAGCGGGGGCGAGAGGGCGACGGTCTCGCCGGTGACGCGCACCAGCACGCCGGCCTCGAAGCAGGCGCACAGCACGTCGTGGGCGCGGGCACCGGGCGCGCCGGGGCGGGGCTCCAGCTCGATGCCGGCGACCAGGCCCAGGGTGCGCACGTCGATCACCGGGCCGGCGTCGCGCAGGCCGTGCACGGCGTCGGCGAAGTACGGCTCCAGCTCGGCGGCGCGCTCGAACAGGCCCTCCTCGGCGTAGGTGTCGAGGGTCGCGATGGCGGCGGCGGCGGCCATCGGGTGGCCGGAGTAGGTGTAGCCGTGGGGCAGCTCGATCTGCGCCTCGCCGCCGGTCATGAAGGCGTCGTGGATCTCCTGGCGCACGACCACGGCGCCCATCGGGATCGTGCCGTTGGTGATGCCCTTGGCCACGATCACCATGTCGGGGACGACGCCGAAGCGGTCGACGGCGAAGGGGGCGGCGAGGCGGCCGAAGCCGCTGATCACCTCGTCGAAGATCAGCAGGATGCCGTGGCGCGTGCAGATCTCGCGCAGGCGCTGCAGGTAGCCGAGCGGGGGGACCAGCACGCCGGTCGAGCCGGACAGGGGCTCGACGATCACGGCGGCGATGTTGCTCGCGTCGTGCAGGGCGACGATGCCTTCCAGCGCGTCGGCGCGCTCGGCGCCCCACTGCGGCTGGCCGCGGCTGAAGGCGTTGCGCACGGGGTCGTGGGTGTGCGGCAGGTGGTCCACGCCGGTGAGCAGGCCGCCGAAATGCTTGCGGTTGCCGGGGATGCCGCCGACCGAGATGCCGCCGAAGCCCACGCCGTGGTAGCCGCGCTCGCGCCCGATCAGGCGGGTGCGGGTGCCCTGGCCGCGCACGCGGTGGTAGGCGAGCGCGATCTTGAGCGCAGTGTCGACGCCCTCGGAGCCGGAGTTCGTGAAGAACACGCGGTTGAGGTCGGCGGGGAACAGGGCGGCGACGCGCTCGGCGGCCTCGAACGCCAGGGGGTGGCCCATCTGGAAGGTCGGCGCGAAGTCGAGGGTTGCGGCCTGGCGCTGGATCGCGTCCACGATGCGCGGGCGGCAGTGGCCGGCGTTGCAGCACCACAGGCCGGCGACGCCGTCGAGGATGCGCCGGCCGTCATCGGCGACGTAGTGCATGTCCTGCGCGGAGACGAGCATGCGCGGCGCGCGCCGGAACTGCCGGTTCGCGGTGAACGGCATCCAGAAGCTGTCCATGCCCGGCGGGTCGTTGGAGAGGATTTCCGCTCCGTCGAGATCCTGCACCGCCTGGTCCATGTGCGTCTCCTGCTGCGCCCGCGTTCACGGTGGGCCATCGCATTGCGCGCCGCAACAGGAGCGTTCGCGCGACGCGGGGAAGCGGGCCGCGCGGTGCGGGGAGGATGGGGCCTTGCGCGGCGACGGCGGCGTGCGCAGGCTGCCTGGGGCTGCGGCACGCAGGCGGCGGTCGGCGACCGTCGGGCGCGCTCCGGAGCAGGACGGCGTTCGCGACGGCTGCGGGGATCGCGGATTTCATGTCGGCCACGCAACATTCGTCCGGCCCTGGCGACGGGGTCCGCGTGCGGCCACGAGGACCGGGAGGCACCATGCCGGATATTTCCGAGCCGCTGATCGACGCGGCGCGGCTGAACGCGCTGATGGGGGCGTTCGCGGCGCATGGCGGCACGCCGGACGGGGGCATGCATCGTCTGGCGTTGTCGGCCGAGGACGGGGCGGCGCGCGACGCGCTGAGGGCGTGGATGCGCGCGCAGGGGCTGTCGGTGACGGTGGACGCGATGGGCAACATGTTCGGGCTGCTCGACTGGGCGGGGGCGGGGGCGCCGGTGGTGATGACCGGGTCGCACCTGGACAGCCAGCCGCGGGGCGGGCGGTTCGACGGCGCCTACGGCGTGGTGGCGGGGTGCGAGGCGCTGCTCGCGGTGCGGGCGCGGGCGGCGGCGGAGGGGGTCGTGCCGCGCTGCAACCTGGCTGTGGTGAACTGGACCAACGAGGAGGGCGCGCGGTTCCAGCCGAGCCTGCTCGGCAGCGCGGTGTTCGCGGGGCTGATGGACGGGGCGGACGCGCGGGGGCGCAGGGATGGCGACGGGGTGAGCGTGGCCGAGGCGCTGGACGCGATCGGGTATGCGGGGAACGGCGTGTTCGCGGCGCCGCAGGCCTATGTCGAGATGCACGTGGAGTGCGGCTCGGTGCTGGAGCGTGCGGGGGGGCGGCTGGGGGCGATCACGCGGCACTGGGGGGCGGTGAAGTACCGGCTCGCGTTCCTGGGCGCGCAGACGCACACCGGGCCGACGCCGATGGCCGAGCGGCACGATGCGCTGCTGGGGGCGGCGCACCTGATCGCGGCGCTCGGCGCGATGCCGGGGCGGTGCGAGGGGGGCGTGCTGCACGCGTCGGTGGGGCGGCTGGAGGTCAGGCCGAACTCGCCCAACGTGGTGCCGGGCGAGGCGGTGCTGTTCATCGAGCTGCGCTCGCCGGAGCAGGCGGTGCTGGACTGGGCGGAGCGCGAGATGCTGGCGCAGGCGGAGGCGGCCGGCGCAGCGGCGCGCGTGCGCCACGAGGTACGGTTCGTGGACCGCCGGGCGGTGGGGTTCTTCGCGGAGGGGCTGGTGGCGCTGGCGGACGCGGCGGCGGGGGAGCTGGGCGTGGGGGTGGGGCGGCTGGACACGGTTGCGGCGCACGACGCCATCAGCATGATCGCGCTGTGCCCGTCGATCGTGCTGGTCGTGCCGAGCGTGGGCGGGGTGTGCCACGATCCGGCGGAGTTCACGCGCGACGAGGATCTGGCGCTGGGCGCGGAAGTTCTGGCGCGGGTGCTGTGGCGGCTGTGCCGCGACGGGATCGATGCGGCGGGGGTGGCGTGAGCGCGGACGTCGCGGCGGTGCTCGCGGACTCGCCGTGGGCGGGGCGGGCGGGGCTGCGGTGGCGGCCGGGCGTGGCGGCGGTGGCGTCACCGATGTGCCAGGCGGTGGACTGGGCGAACTTCGTCGTGTCTGCGGAGGGGGCGCCGGACGGGCTGTTCCTCAAGGTGCTGCATCCGGACATGGCGGGGTTCGTGGACGTGCAGGCGGCCCATGCGGGGGCGTGCGCGGGGGCGGCTGCGGGGGTCGCGCCGGCGGTGGAGTGGTTCCTGCCGGGGCGCTCGGCGATCGCGTTCGCGTTGTGGGGGGTGCCGTGGCGGGGCGCGCGGCTCGACGACCTGCGGCGGCCGGAGGTGTTGCAGGCGGCGATTGCGGCCAAGGCGGCGGTGCGGCGCGGGCCGGCGATGGCGCGCGCGTGGGACGTGTTCGCGCGGGTGCGAGGGCACGCGGCGGTGGCGCGCGCGGCGGGCGTGGCGTTGCCGGGGGACGTGGAGGCGCTGCTGGCGGCGGTGGGCGAGGTGGGGGCGGCGCTGGAGGCGGCGGGACGGGACGATGCGCCGTGCCACAACGACGGGCAGGCGTCGAACGTGCTGCTGGGGCCGGGCGGGGCGGTTCTCCTGGTCGACTTCGACTGCGCGGGGCAGGCCGATCCGCACTACGACCTCGCCGTGCTGCTGAACGAGGCGCACGACACCGAGGCGGGGTGGCAGGCGGGCGTCGAGATGGCGGAAGGGCGCCGCGACGCGCGGGTGATGGACCGCTGCCGCGCCTACGCGGTGGCGGACGACCTGATGTGGGGGCTGCAGGGGCTGGTGCTGTCGGCGCTCTCGCCGCGGCGCGAGGTGGAGTTCCTGAAGTACGGCGAGTGGCGGCTGCTGCGCTGCCGGATGGCGCTGCGCGCGCCGGGCTTCGCCGCGCGGCTGCACAGGCTCTGAGGCGGGGGCGCATGGAACGGACGCTGGGCGAGGCGGCGAGCGAGGCGGAGCGCGACCTGGAGGCGGCGGTGCGGCGGGTGCCGTCGTGGCAGGGGCGCGCGCTGCGCTACGCGCCGGTGAGCGGGGGGATCAGCAACTCCAACTGGCGCGTGTCGGTCGACGGCCTGCCCGGGCGGTTCTTCGTCAAGATCCCGGGCAAGGGCACGGAGATGTTTATCGACCGCGTCGCCGCCATGGACGCCAGCCGCAAGGCCGCCGCCGTCGGCATCGGGCCGCGCGTCTACGACGACCTGGCCGCCGACGGCATCGAGATCAGCGACTTCATCGAGGGGCGGCGGTCGTGCACGCACGCCGACTTCCGCGACCTCGGGCGGTGCCGCGTCGTGCTCGACGTCTATCGCCGGCTGCACGCAGGCCCCGCGCTGGGGCTGACCAAGACGGTGTTCGACATGATCGACGAGCACGTGGAGCAGGTGCGCGTGCTCGGCGGCTGGGTGCCCGAGGACCACGCCGAGCTGGACGCGCAGTACCGCCGCGCCCGCGCGGCGCTGGAGGCGTCGGGGCTGGACCTGGTCCCATGCTTCAACGATCCGATGGCGGGCAACTTCATGCTCGACGAAGCGGACGGCTCGGTCATGCTGATCGACTACGAGTACGCGTCGAACAACGACCGCTGCTACGACCTGGGCATCTGGTTCGGGGAGATGTTCTTCGACGAGGCCACCGAGATGGCGCTGATCGAGCACTACTTCGGCCGGGTCGAGCCCGCCACGGTGGCGCGCGTCATGCTGCACAGGATGCTCGCGGACCTGAAGTGGGCGACCTGGTCGATGGTGCAGCAGAAGGTCTCGGCGCTGGACTTCGACTTCTTCAAGTACGGGGCGTGGAAGCACATGCGGGCCCGCGCCATGCTGCGCGACCCGCGGTGGGAGGGGTGGCTCGGGGCGGTCTAGGAGGAAGGAAGGCCTTCTTTTTCTGAAGAAAAAGAAGCAAAAAGACTTTGCCCGTCAGGTTCTTTTCCGGCGGGGGTGGCACGGGACCTGGTGGCAAAGTTCTTTGGTTCTTTCTTTCAAGAAAGAACTGCTTCCTTGCCTAGCCTTGCCAGGAGCTGCCCGTGCAGGGCGCGCGAGCCTGCGGCGACGACGCGGCCGCCGGACTCCGTGGTGAGGGGGGCGCCGGTCCAGTCGGTGATGGTGCCGCCGGCGGCCTCGATCACCGGGACGGCGGCCATGATGTCGTAGGGGTGAAGGCCGGCCTCGACCACGGCGTCGATCAGGCCGGAGGCCAGCAGGCCGTAGCTGTAGCAGTCGCCGCCGAAGCGGCGCAGGGCGGCGTCGCGGCTCAGGGCGTCGAACAGGGCCCACTCGCCGGGGGCGAAGGCGTCGGGCGAGGTCGTGTAGAGGACGGCGTCGGACAGGGCGTCGCAGGAGCGGGTGCGGCAGGGCACGCCGTTGTGGCGGGCGGGCTCGCCGGGGGAGGCGGTCCAGCGCTCGTCCAGGGCGGGCATGTCGATGACGCCGACCTGGGGCACGTCGCCGGTGCAGAAGGCGATCAGCGTGCCGAAGGTGGGCATGCCGGAGATGAAGCTCTTCGTGCCGTCGATCGGGTCGATGACCCAGGTGTGGGGGGCACGGGCGGCGGTGCGGCCCTCCTCCTCGCCGAAGATGGCGTGGTCGGGGTAGCGCGCGGCGATGCTGGCGCGCATGGCGGACTCGATGGCGCGGTCGGCGACGGTGACGGGGGAGGCGTCGGGCTTGGTTTCCACGCGCAGGGGCGTGCGGAAGTGGCGCAGCGCGAGCGGGCGGGCGGCGTCGGCGAGGGAGGCGGCGAAGGCGGCGATCTCGGGGGTCATTGGCGTCGGGGTCACGCGAGGAAGGCCAGGGCGCTGCCCTGGACCCGCCAGGGCGAGCCGCCCTGGACTGGCGTCTCCTGTCTTTCATGTGCCGGTCCAGGGGCGAGGCTGGCCAAAGGTTCCGATGGCCCGCCTGGGCTACTGGAAAGGCCAGACGAGGGGGCTCGCCCCTGGCGGGTTTGGGCGGAGCCCATGCTTGCTTGCATGGGCATCATTCCGGATCCGGCACGGGCGAGAAGACGGCGCGGCAGATGCGGGCGTGGACGCCCTGGCGGCCGTCGACGACCTGGGTGACGGCGAAATCGGCGGCGACGCTCATCAGGGAGTAGGCGTCGTCGCGGCTGAGGCCGGCGTGCTCGCTGAGCAGGCACAGCATTTCCGTGCTGGCATTGCGCATGGCGAGGTCGAGGTCCTCGTCGAAGCCGTGGGTGATCCAGAACTTCGGCGTCTGCAGAAGCGGCGAGGCGAAGGTGAAGTCGCGGCGGAGGAAGACCTGGAGCGTGACGTCGAGCGAGGCCTCGATCGCGGTGCCGCTGATCTCGCCGTCGCCCTGGGAGATGTGGGGGTCGCCGACGGAGAACAGCGCGCCGTCGACCTGCACGGGGTAGAACATCGTCGCACCCGCGCCGATGCGCCAGTTGTCGATGTTGCCGCCGTGGGCGCCAGGCGGGATCGTGCTGACGCGGCCTGCGGCGTCGGGGGCGACGCCGGCGGTGCCGAGGTGGGGGCGGACGGGGACGCGTATGCCGCGCAGCGCGGGCTGGCGGCAGCAGTCGCGCTCGTGGGTGATCGTGCCGGGGACGGTGTACTTGCCGGGGAAGTCGTAGGCGAAGGCGGCCTCTGCGGTCTGGCTGGCGTCGTCGAGGCGGTAGATGGTCACGCGCTCCTTCTCGCCGGTCTCGCGGTAGAGGTGGCCCCAGTGGGCGGCGAGGTTGGAACCGTAACGCAGGCGCGGGGTCATTTGCAGGTAGCGCACCTCCAGCACGTCTCCCGGTCGCGCGCCCTCGACGCGGATCGGGCCGGTCATGAGGTGGACGCCGGGGTTGCGGTCGTCGGGGGGGATCGCGTCGAAGATCGCGTGGATGGCCTCGTCCATCATCAGCTCGGGGGCGTCGCCGGCGTGGTGGGTCAGGGCCTCGACGCGCACCAGGTCGCCGCTCCTCACGGTGACGGCGGGGGCGAGGGAGGCGTCGAAGTAGCCCCAGTGCACGGTGGCGGGGGTGGCGCGCAGCTCGTGCAGGGCGGGGCGAAGGCGGTCGCGCTCGGCGCGGTGCTCGTCGGCCATCAGGGTCATGTCGGGGCTCCGTTCAGGGCGTGTCTGCGCGTGCGGCTCAGTGGGCGCCGTTCAGCGGGAGCGCAGGCCGACGACGAGGTCGATCTCCACGGCGGCTCCGACCGCGAGGCCGGTCGTGCCGACGCAGGTGCGGCTCGGCAGGGCGCCCGTGAACCAGGCGGTGTAGGCCTCGTTGAAGGCGGCGTAGTCGGCGGCGAAGTCGGTGAGGTAGACGCGCACCATCAGCGAGTCGTCCAGGGTGGCGCCGAAGGGGGCGAGCACGGCCTCGAGGTTGCGGCGGACCTGGTTGGCCTGGGCGACGACGCCGCCGGGGACGAGGGCACCGGTGTCGGGGTGGGTCGGCATCTGGCCGGTGACGAAGAGGAGGTCGCCCCAGCGGGTCGCGTGGGAGAAGGGCGCGACGCCGGGGGGGACGCCGTCGGCGGGGGTGAAGGAGAAGGTTTCGCGGGTGTTGGTCATGCGGCGGTCTCCGGCAGGGCGTCCGCGCCCATAGTGCGCAGGAAGCGCGCGGTCAGGGGGTGCTGCGGGCGGGACAGGATCTCGTGGGCGGGGCCCTGCTCGGCGACGGCGCCGCCGGACAGGAAGATCACGCGGTCGGCGACCTCGCGGGCGAAGCGGAGCTGGTGGGTGGAGATGATCATGGTCAGGCCGTCCTCGGCGGAGAGGCGGCGGATCACGTCGAGCACCTCGTTGACCAGCTCCGGGTCGAGCGCCGAGGTGGGCTCGTCGAGGAGGAGCACGCTGGGGCGCGGGGCCAGGGCGCGCGCGATCGCCACGCGCTGCTGCTGGCCGCCGGACAGGTGGCGCGGCAGGGCGTCGGCGCGGTGCGACAGGCCGACGCGGGCCAGGAGGTCGCGGGCGCGGGCGTCGGCCTCGGCGGCGGGCATGGCGTGGATCCAGCGCAGCGGGCCGGCGACGTTCTCCAGCGCGGTGAGGTGGGCGAACAGGTTGAACTGCTGGAACACCATGCCGACGCCGACGGCGGCGCGCTCGTTCGCGACGGCGCGCGGCGGCATGGGGCGGCCGTCGGCGCGCAGGCCGAGGCGGCGGCCGGCGACGAGGATCGTGCCGTCGTCCCACTGCTCCAGCAGGGCGATGCAGCGCAGGAGCGTGCTCTTGCCCGAGCCGCTGGGGCCGAGAAGGGCGATCACCTCGCCGGCGCGCACGGTGAGGTCGAGCGCGTCGAGCACGGGCTGGGCGCCGTAGCGCTTGCGCAGGGCGCGAATCTCGACGACGGCGGGGGCGGCGGCCAGGGCGGCGGCGCGCGCGGCGCGTTGCGGGGGCGTGGCGGGGGGCGGCGGTGCGGGGGCGGCGTCCGTCGTGGTTCCGGCGGGGGGCGCGGGTTGGGGCGTGGCGGGGAGCGGGGTGCGGCCGCGCCAGGGAAGCAGGCGGGACAGGCGGTCGCGGGCGGGGGGGCGGTCGAGGTCGAGGAGGTTCTCGACGCCGAGCTGCAGCGCGGTGACGGCGCCGGTCAGCACCAGGTACATCAGGCCGGACGCGAAGAAGATGGAGAAGAAGTCGAAGGTGGAGGAGGCGAGCTGGGTGGAGCGCAGGGTCAGCTCCTCCACGGCGATGACCGAGGCCAGCGAGGAGTTCTTCAGGGCGGAGACGGTTTCGCTGCCGAGTGCGGGGACCATGGTGCGGATCGCCTGCGGGCCGATCACACGGCGCATCAGCACGCCCGGCGTCATGCCGAGCGCCTGGCCGGCCTGCACCTGGCCCGGGTCCACGCCGCGCACGCCGGAGCGCAGGATCTCGGCGATGAACGGGCCCTCGTTGGCCGCGAGCGCGAGGCCGGCGGCGGCGACGGAGCTGAGCCGCAGGCCGATGTGGGGGAGCGCGTCGTAGCAGAACACGAGCTGCAGGATCAGGGGGGTTCCGCGGAAGATCACGGCGTAGCCGCGGGCAAGCGCGGAGAGCACGCGGATGCGGCAGGTCTGCATCGCGGCCAGCACCAGCCCCACCGCCAGGCCGCCGAACACGCCGAGCGCGGTCACCTCGGCGGTGAAGACGACGCCGCGCAACAGGTATGGCAGGCCGAGGTAGTGGAGGAAGAGCTCCACTACTCCGTCACGAGCCTGGGCGCCTCGAGCGTGCCGGCGTCGAGTGACCACTTCGTGAGCAGAGCGGTTTCCACGCCCGCGTCCTGCAGGGCGGTCAGCGCGGCCACGATGGCGTCGCGGAACTCGGTCTTGCCCTTGGGTACGGCGATGCCGATGAAGTACGGCAGCGTCACCGCGGCGGCCTTGGCGAGCTTGTCGGGGTAGGCTTTGACCGCCTGGTCCACGGTGTTGACGTCGTTGATGTAGGTGTCGGCGCGGCCGGCGAGGACGGCCTGGATGCAGTTGGCATTGTTGTCGTACAGCTCCAGCGTCGGCGCGGGCTTGCCGGCGGCCTTGCACGGCTCGGCCAGGGCCTGGACCAGGGGGACCTCGACGAAGCCGGTGTTCTCCGCAGCCGTCGTGCCGCACATGGTGGCGTCGATGCCGTCCAGGTGCTTCGGGTTGCCCTTGGCGACGAGCACGCCGTCGGAGACCTTGGAGTAGGTGATGAAGTCGGCGGCGCGGGCGCGCTCGCTGGTCGCGTAGATGTCGGAGATGATGATGTCGGCCTGGCCGCTCTGCAGCGTCGGCAGCATCGCGGCGAAGGCGACGGACTTGTAGGTCACGTCGAAGCCGAGGCACTCGCCGAGCGCCTGCACCAGGTCGATGTCGAAGCCGATGTAGTGCTCGGGGTCGGCGGGATCGAGCGCCTCGTAGCCGGGCGTGTGTGGGTTCACCGCGTCGACCAGCGTGCGGCCTTTCAGGGTGGGGTATTTCGCCTGCAGCGCGCCGCAGGCTGCCGGCGCCGCAGCGCGCGCGGTGCCGGGCAGGGCGAGGGCGGCGACGCAGGCGAGCGCGGAGGCGGCGCCGAGCCAGCCCCGCAGGCCGGGGCGTCGCGTCGTGCCGCCACGCTGGCCGCGCGCGTGTCCCTGGTGTGTGCTCATGTCCGATGACCTTCCGGTGGCTGCTTCGCGGGGCGAGCGGGAGTGCAATCGCTGTGCCATCACCGGACGTTGCGGGCGTCCGTCGGCCCGGCCGCGCGTGGCGCATGCGACGTGCTCGCCGGGGCGGGAGCAGGTCGTCGCCGCGCGTTTGTTCCTTTCGCGCAACGCATGGTCGTCGCCCGCCTCGCGCGAGGCGGCTCAGGCAGGCGGGTTCTCGTGCTGTTTGCGGAACGTGTTCCGCGGCGGCCGGGGTGATCTGCGGGGTTGCGCGTCGGGCGGATGAACGACACCCTCCGCGGACTGGACCTGGCAGGATCGGACACGGCGCATGGGCGACATCGACATCGTGGAGCTGACGGTGCAGGGCGCGCAGGACGCGTTCGCCAGCGGAGCCGCAACCTCGGAGGCGCTGACGCAGGCGTTCCTCGATCGCATCGCCGCGTGGAACCCCGCCTACAACGCGATCATCTTCCTCAACCCGGACGCGCTGGAGGACGCGCGCGCGATCGACAGGCGGCGCGCGGCCGGCGAGGCGCTCGGGCCGCTGGCCGGGGTGCCCGTCGTGGTCAAGGACCCGATGGACATGGTGGGCTTCCCCACTACCGCGGGCTGGTCGCTGCTGCACGCGGCGTCGGGCGGCGTGGACCTGATGCCGGCGACGGACTCGCCGGTCGTGGCGCGGATGCGCGCGGCAGGGGCGGTGATCCTGGGCAAGACCAACGTGCCGATCCTGAGCCACACCGGGGCGCACGCCAACGGGAGCTGGGCCGGACCGACCTACAATCCCGCGGGCCGCGAATTTCTGCCGGGCGGGAGCAGCGCCGGCTCCGCCTGTGCCGTGGCCGCCAGCATGGCCGTCCTCGCGCTCGCGGAGGAGACCGGCGGCTCGATCCAGAACCCGGCGTCGGCGCAGGCGCTGGTCGGGCTGAAGCCGACATTTGCCCTTGTGCCGAACGCGGGGGTGATGCCGCTGTCCGCGTTGCGCGATGTCGTGGGGCCGGTGTCGCGCTGCGTGCGTGATGCGGCGCTCACGCTTGATGCGCTGGCTGGGTTCTCCTACGAGGACCCGAAGACGATCGCGGGCGTCGGGCATCGTCCGGCCGGCGGCTATGCATCGCTGCTCGCCGAGGACGCGCTGCGGGGCAAGCGGGTCGGGCTGTACGGGCCGGGGTGGCGCGACCTGCCGCTGTCGGACGAGACCGTGCGGCTGTACGAGCGGGCGCAGGGCGAGCTGGAAGCGCGCGGCGCGGTGCTGGTCGAGGATCCGTTCGCGGGCACGGGTTTCGCGGCGTTGCGCAAGCCCACGCCGCCGCTCGCCGAGTTCGACGCGCGCGGCATGGAGTCCGTGCCCTACGACCTGCAGAAGTACCTGGAGCGTCTCGGGCCGGACGCGGCGCTGAAGACGTTCGTGGAGTTCGCGGCGGCGACGGCGCGCGAGGATGCCTTCGCACCGACCGGCGTGCTCGGGTTCATGCCGCATCTGCCGCAGTTCGCCGCCTGTCTTGCGGACCCGGCCAGCCCGCCGGATTTGTCGGAGTTCATCGGGGCGCGCGAGGCGTATCTGGCGATCTTCGGCGCGGTGTTCGCGGCGCACCGGCTCGACGCGCTGGTGTTCCCGCAGATGCGCGACGCGCTCGGGCCGCTGCACGGGCCCGCGCCGATCCACGAGACCGTCGTCAGCGAGATCAACATCGCCGGGCTGCCCGCGCTTACCGTGCCCGCGGGATACCACGAGTCCGGGGCGCCGTTCGGCCTGGTGTTCGTGGGGCCGATGTGGAGCGAGGCGACGCTGCTCGCGCTGGGGCACGACTACGAGTGCGCGACGCGGCACCGGCGGGCGCCGGTGCTCGTCAGGGAGTAAGGAAGGCCTTCTTTTTCTGAAGAAAAAGAAGCAAAAAGACTTTGCCCATTTGGTTCCGGACCTCATGGGCAAAGTTCTTTGGTTCTTTCTTTCAAGAAAGAACTGCTTGCTTCCTTAGAGGAGCGACTTGGCGAGCATCATGTGGACGCCCTTGTTGCCGTCCACCGTCTGCGTGACGCGCAGGTCGCCGGCCAGCGAGCACAGCATGTAGGCCTGGTTGCGCGTCAGGCTCGTGCGGGCGCAGACGTGGTGCACCATCTCGCGCACCGCCTGCTTCGCGGCGTCGTCGAGGTCCTCGTCGAGGCCGATGGACATCAGGTGGGTGGGGGTCTCGGCGAACGGGCGTGCGACGGGGAAGTCGCGGCGCACGGTGAGGCGGAAGGTGCCGGAGAGGCCGGTCTCGAGCGCGGTGATGCAGACCTCGCCGTCGCCCTGCACGCCGTGACCGTCGCCGGCCATGAACAGGGCGCCCTCGTTGAACACCGGCAGGTAGAGCGTGGCGCCGGGCTTGAGCTCCTTGTTGTCCATGTTGCCGCCGAAGGCGCGGGGCACGGGCGAGCCGCAGCGGCCCCACTCCTTCGGGGGGGCGACGCCCATGATGCCGAAGAACGGGTCGAGCGCCAGCTCCGTGCCCCAGGGCAGCGTGGTCGTGCCGCGCGCGCGGTCGATGCTGGGGTGGATCGTCTCGTAGTCGGTGAACTCCTCGGGGAGCGTGCCGAGCAGGGGGAGGATGGCGACGAAGCCCCAGTCCATGGTCGGCTCGGCGGCGAGGATGTCGACCTGCAGCGTGTCGCCCGGCATGGCGCCGCGCACGAACACCGGGCCGGTGATGAAGTGCGGGCCGGGGCCGTCGGGCAGCGCGTCCAGGGCGGCGAGATAGTCGGCGGGGATCGGCAGGTCCGGGGGGAGCGACGAGCGGCCGCCGGCGGGGAAGGAGGCGAGGGTGACGGTGTCGCCGGAGTCCACGTGCAGCACCGGCGGCGTCAGGGCGTCGAGGTAGCCGAGGACCATGTTCCCGTGGGTGGCGGGGATGGTGTGGTGCTGGCTCATGGGCGGTGTCTCCGGGGTTGGGGGTCAGACCGAGAGGTAGCGGTCGAGGCCGTCGCGGGGGATGTCGGGGCCGAGGCCCTGCGCCACCACGGCGCCGCGGCCCAGCACGACGTAGCGGTCGGCCAGGGCTGCGGCGAAGTCGAGGTACTGCTCGACCAGCAGGATCGACATGCGGCCCTTCAGCGAGGTGATCGCGGCCTCGATCGCCTTGACCAGGCTGGGCTGGACGCCCTCGGTGGGCTCGTCGAGCACGAGGAGGCGGGGGCGGCCCATCAGGGCGCGGCCGATCGCGAGCTGCTGCTGCTGGCCGCCGGACAGGTCGCCGCCGCGGCGCCGGGCCATCTCGCGCAGCACGGGGAACAGGGCGTGCACCTCGTCGAGGGCGGCCTGCTCGGTGTCGCCGGGGGTGGGCCCCTGCCCTGCCCGGCGCCGCGCGCGGTGGGCGATGGCGAGGTTCTCGGCGACGGAAAGGTCGGAGAAGATCTCGCGGCCCTGGGGCACGGTGCCGATGCCGGCGTGGCAGCGTCGGTGGCCGGGCCAGGCGGCGATGTCGGCGCCGTCGAGGAGGATGCGGCCGGAGGTCGGGCGAAGCGCGCCCGTGAGGCAGCGCAGGAGCGTGGTCTTGCCGGCGCCGTTGCGGCCGAGGAGGGCCAGGCACTCGCCGGGGCGGATGGAGAGGGAGACGCCGCGCAGGCTCTGGGCGCTGCCGTAGTGATGGTCGAGGGAGTCGATGGCGAGGTGGTCGTGCGCGGTCATCGGCCGATGTACACGTCGATGACGGTGCGGTCGGCGCGGGCGGCGGCCATCGAGCCCTCGAACAGGGAGCGGCCCTCGTGCAGCACGCTCACCGAGTCCGCGACTTGCTCCACGAAGTCCATGTCGTGTTCGATCACCACGATGGCGCGCGACGGGGAGCGGAGGGCGCGCACCAGGGCGGCGGTGTGTTCGGTTTCCGCGTCGCTCATGCCGGCGACGGGTTCGTCGAGGAGGAGGAGGCGGGGCTCGGAGGCGAGGACCATGCCGATCTCGAGCCACTGCTTCTGGCCGTGGCTGAGCGTGCCGGCGAGCGCGTCGGGCAGCGCGTCCAGGCCGATCGTGTGCAGCAGGCGGTCGATCGCCTCGCGCTTGGCGGCGCGAGGGGCGAGGACCTCGCGCAGCAGGGAGCGGCGGTGCAGGCGAAGCGCCAGGTCGAGGTTCTCCGCCACGCTCAGCGCCTCGAACACGGAGGGTTTCTGGAACTTGCGGCCGATACCGGCGAGGGCCAGCTCGACCTCGCCAAGGCGGGTGACGTCGATGCGGCCGTCGAGCGTGATGGTGCCGGCGGCGGGGCGCGCCTTGCCGGTCAGGGCGTCGAGCAGCGTCGTCTTGCCCGCGCCGTTGGGGCCGATCACGCCGCGCACCTCGCCGTAGTTCGCGTGGAACGACAGGCCGTTGATGGCGACGAAGCGGCCGAAGGAGACGGTCAGGTTCTCGGTGCGGATCGCGGGCACGCCGGGTTGCGGGGGAGTCATTGGCCGGGCCGGCGTAGGAGGAGGGGGGCTGAGCCGAGGGCGGCGAGCCAGGCGCGGGAGCGGTTGCGCAGGTCCAGCAGGCCGTTGGGCAGGGCGAGGACCACGGCGAGCACCAGGAGGCCGAGCACGAAGGGCAGCAGCACGGGGGCCGACGCGGACAGCCAGAGGCGGAGCAGGTTGACGAGGATCGCGCCGGCGAGGGCGCCGTAGAGGCCGCCGCGACCGCCGACGGCGACCCAGACGGCGACCTCCAGAGAGAGCGAGGGGTCCAGGAGGGACGGGTTCACGATGCCGACCTGGGGGACGTAGAGCGCGCCGGCGATGCCCGCGAGGGAGGCGGACAGGCACCAGGCGGCGAGCTTGAGCCAGAGCGTCTGGTAGCCGAGGAAGCGCAGGCGGGGCTCGTCGTCGCGGATGGCGGCGAGCAGGCGGCCGAAGCGGGTTGCCAGCAGGGCGCGGCCGCCGAGCAGGGTGGCAAGGGCGGCGGCGCAGGACAGGGTCGCGAGGAGGATCGTGGCGGCGCGTCCGCCGGAGGGGAGGCCGGCGACGGTGCGGAAGCCGGTCATGCCGTTGTTGCCGCCGAAGCCGGTGTCGTTGCGGAACATCAGCAGCATTGCCGTGTAGACCAGCGCCTGGGAGATGATCGAGAAGTAGACGCCGTTGACGCGGGAGCGGAACGAGACGTAGCCGAACGCGAAGGCCGCGGCCGCGGGCACGGCGACGATCGCGGCCAGGGTGAGCGCCCAGCTGTCGGCGAAGCCCCACCAGGCGGGGAAGCCGCCCTGGCCCATGAACAGGAGGAAGTCGGGGAGCGTGCCGGTCGCGTGCCAGGCCGTGCGCAGCAGGTGCATTGCGCACAGGTATCCGCCGAGCGCGAAGAACAGGCCGTGGCCGAGGCTGAGCACGCCGGCGCCGCCCCACATCAGGTCCACCGACATCGCCAGCACGGCGAAGCACATGGTCTGGCCGACGAGGTTGGCGGCGTAGGGGGAGAGGCCGATGCCGGGCAGGAGGCCGAGGCCGGCGAGCGGCACGGCGAGGGTGGCGGCGGCGAGGAGCAGCGCGGCCAGCGTGGCGAGGTTGTCGCGGGGGGCTTTCGCGGGGTTGTTCATCGGCGGCCGCGCGGGGGGACGAGGCCTTCGGGGCGCCACTGGATGATGGCGATGATCAGGAGGAGCGAGACGACCTTGGCGGCGACGGCGCCGTAGAAGGGCTCGATGCCAACGTCGACCAGGCCGATGCCGAGGGCGGCCAGCGCGGTGCCGGCGAGGCTGCCGACGCCGCCGAGGACGACGACCATGAAGCTGTCGATGATGAAGCCGGTGCCCATGGAGGGGTTGACGTTGTAGATCGGCGAGAGCGCCACGCCGCTCAGCCCGGCCAGGCCCGCGCCCAGGCCGAAGGCGGCCATGTCGATGCGGCGCGTGGCGATGCCGACGCCCTCGGCCATCGCGCGGTTCT
This sequence comes from Janthinobacterium lividum, assembly GCA_050955025.1. Classification (GTDB taxonomy): domain Bacteria; phylum Pseudomonadota; class Alphaproteobacteria; order Acetobacterales; family Acetobacteraceae; genus CAXSEF01. Next base: position 7,836 of record JBPBQX010000054.1, on the reverse strand, counting down.
GCGTAACCGCGCGGATGAACAGGCCGAGGTCGGTCAGGCGCAGCACGGCGAGCGTGGCGGCGAAAGCGACGATTGCCGCGAGGATGGCGCCGAGGTGGTTCCAGGTGACGAGGAAGTCGCCGACCACGCGCACGCCGCCCGTCAGGTACGGGGGCGTAAGGAACTGCAGGTTCTGGCTGCCGAAGAGGACGCGGATCGCGTTGATCAGGAGCAGGCTGATTGCCCACGTGGCGAGCAGGGTCATCAGCGGGCGGCGGTAGAGGTGGCGGACCACGAGGACCTCGATCGCCACGCCGAGCGCCGCGGTGGCCGCAAAGGCGACGGGGATCGCGAGCAGCGGATACCAGTTCACCCAGGCCGGGGCCCAGGCGCGCAGGGCCTGCTGCACGCAGAAGGTGGCGTAGGCGCCGACCGTGATCAGCTCGCCCTGCGCCAGGTTGATCACGCCCATCAGGCCGAAGATGATCACGAGGCCGGCCGCGGACATGAACAGCACACTGCCCACGCTGAGACCGTTGTACAGCACCACCAGCACGCGCCCGGCGCCTAGCCAGAGGCGCACGCGGGCGAGTGCCGAGTCGAGCGCGTGGGCGATGCGGGAGTCGGCGGCGTAGGCGGGGTCGGCGCGCAGGGCTGCGAGCTGGACCTCGGCGCGGGTGGAGGCGTCCTGGCCGAGGGCGGCGATGGCGCGCAGGCGGGCGTCGGTGTCGGGCGCGTGCAGGCCGGCGGCGACCAGCAGGGCGCGCAGGGTGGGGGCGGCGGCGGGGTCGCGGGCCAGCGCGGCCTCCAGGAGCGAGGGGGGCAGGCCGTCGGCGCGGCGCTCCAAGGTGTGGGCAGCGGCGGAGAGGGTGGGCTCGTCGCGGGCGGTGAACAGCGTCAGCACGGCGCCGAGCTGCTCCAGCACGGCGCGCGAGCGCAGGCTCGGCACCGGGGTGCGGGCGTCGTCGGGGACCGGCGCGGCCGCGAGGGTGGCGGCGTCCAGGGGGCCGGCGGGGAGGTCGAGCGTGGCGCGGCCGTCGGGGGCGCAGCGGAGCTGGCGCGCGGCGTAGGCCGTGGTCGCCGTCCTGGCCCAGGCGAGCGTGTCGGCGTCGGACGCGGGGGCGTCGGAGACGAGGCCGGCGAGGGCGGCGGTGGCGTCGCGGCTGTCGGGCGCGCACAGGGCGGCGAGCACGGCCGTGCGGTCGGGCTGCGCCTGGGCGGGGGTGGCGAGGAAGGCGAGGCAGAGCACGGCGGCGAGGAGGCGGGTCAAGGCAGACAAGGCCGGGCTCTGCCCGGACCCGCCAAAGGCCTCGAGGCCTTTGGAAACCCGTTCCTTAAGTAGGGGATTCCAAAGGCGAGCCTTTGGCGGAGTTTGAGGCAGAGCCTCAACCTTGCTTGCCTCACCGTCAGCCGTAGGGGCTGAACGGGACCGGCTTGGGCGTACCCTTGCTCTGCCAGAGCACGTCGAAGCCCTGCCGGTCGTTGACCGAGCCGATGAACACGCCGCGCGAGACGTAGTTGTTGTCCGCGTTCATGGTGAGCGTGTAGCCGGACGGGCTTTCGCGGCTCAGGCCGGGGAAGGCGGCGCGCACGGCGGGGACGTCGAACGAGCCGGCCTTCTTCGCGGCCTCGGCCCAGAGGTGGACGCCGTCGTAGGTCGAGACCATCGGGTCGATCACGACGGTGGGGCTGAACGGGGCGCCGGAGCGCTTCACGTAGGCGGCCCAGTCGGCGAGGAACTGCTTGTTGCGCGGGCCGGGGGCGTTCTGCAGGTAGGCCCAGCAGTTCAGGTTGCCGGCCAGCGCCGCGGTGTTCAGGCCCTCGAGGTCGGCCTCCACCATGTCGAGGCCGAGGACGGGGATGTCGGTGGGCTTGAGGCCCTGGTTGGCATACTCGCGCAGGAAGTCGGGGATCGAGCTGCCGACGGTGGTGAGCACGACGATGGGCTGGCCGCCGCCGGCGTCGGCGAAGCTGCGGATGCGGCCGACCAGGTCGGCGAAGTTGCTGAAGCCGAAGGGGACGTACTCCTCCTGCCAGGCGGCGGGCTGGATGCCCTTGGTGGCCCAGTAGCCCTTGAGGATCCTGTTGACGGTGCGCGGCCAGACGTAGTCCGAGCCCAGCATGAAGAAGCGCTTCGCGCCGACGCCGTCGGGCCCCATCAGGTAGTCCACCGCGGGGAGCACGGAGGAGGAGGGCGGGGAGTTGAGGTAGACGACGTTCCTCGAGTTTTCCTCGCCCTCGAAATGAAGCGGGTAGAAGAGGAGGGCGTCGTTCTGCTCGACGACGGGGAGCACGGTCTTGCGCGACACCGAGGTCCAGCAGCCGAACAGGGCGGCGACCTTCTGTTCCTGGAGCAGCTGGCGGCCGAGCTGGGCGTAGGTCGGCCAGTCGGAGGCGGGGTTGGTGACGACGACCTCGACTGCGCGGCCGAGCACGCCGCCGGACGCGTTCAGCTCGTCGGCGGCCATGCGGGCGACGTAGTTCAGGCGGCCCTCGAGGTTGGCCATCGTGCCGGAGGAGGAGAACAGGCAGCCGAGCTTGACGCTGTCTGCGGCGTGGGCGGGGCGGATGATCGCGGGCGAGGCGAGGGTTGCCGCGAGGCCCGCGAGCACGCTCCGCCGAGTGGACGGGATCATTGTGTCTCCTGATGCTGGGCGGCGGGAACGAAGCAACCGCCATGCCAGCGGGGAGCGCGGCGCGGGGCACGCGGGCGCGGGCCAGGTTCCGTGCGCAAGGTGCCTGCATACCGGTCACTCCCGCCGGCATCTGCCGCGCGGAGCGGGTGGTGCGGGATCCCGGGGCCTGTGGGTGGTGGCACGCCGCGTGCAGATGCGGCTGCGGATTCCCACCCATGACAGGAGCGCCGGGCCATGGCGGACTACGAGATCTTCGCGGCGGGCGACGTCGTGCTGCAGTCCGGCGCCACGCTGCGCGACGCGAAGCTGGCGTACAAGACGTTCGGCACGCTGAACGCGGCGAAGGACAACGTGATCGTCTACCCGACGTGGTACTCGGGGCAGCACACCGAGAACGAGTGGCTGATCGGGCCGGGCATGGCGCTCGACCCGGAGCGCTACTTCATCATCATCCCCAACATGTTCTGCAACGGGCTGTCCACCTCGCCGAGCAACACGCCGCCGCCCTATGGCGCGGGTGCGTTCCCGCGCGTGACCGCCTACGACAACGTCGTGCAGCAGCACCGGCTGGTGACGGAGCATTTCGGCATCGAGACGGTGAAGCTGGTGACGGGGTGGTCGATGGGGGCGCTGCAGACCTACCACTGGGGTGCGCTGTATCCGGGCATGGTGGAGCGCATCCTGCCGTTCCAGGGGTCGGCGAAGTGCTCGCGGCACAACTTCGTGTTCCTCGAGGGCGCTCGCAGCGCGCTGATGGCGGACGCGGCGTTCGCGGACGGGTGGTACGAGAAGCCGCCGGCGCGGGGGCTGCGCGCGTTCGCGCGCGTCTATGCCGGCTGGGGGTTCAGCCAGACCTTCTATCGCAGGCGCGCGGACATCGAGATCATGGGGTACGCGTCGCTGGAGGATTTCCTGGTGGGGTTCTGGGAGGGGCTGTTCCTGGCCAAGGACGCCAACAACCTGCTCGGCATGCTGTGGACCTGGCAGCACGGCGACATCAGCGACAACCCGGTGTTCAACGGCGACCTGCCGAAGGCGCTGGGCGCGATCACGGCGCGCGCGATCGTCATGCCATCCTCGACGGACCTGTACTTCCCGCAGGAGGACAACGCGATCGAGGTGTCGCACATGCCGAACGCGGAGCTGCGCGTGGTCGACAGCTTCTGGGGGCATTTCGCGGGCGGGCCGGGGACGAGCCCGGACGACATACGCGTGCTCGACGACGCGCTGAAGGAGCTGCTCGCGACGTGAGGCGGAACGGCGGCAAGGCCAGGGCGCTACCCTGGACCGGTGCTCCGGAGGGGGTGGCACCGCTCTTGCAACACGGCAGGCCGTGCGCCCGCGCCGGGCGGGGTCGGGCGATGGTCCTTGCGCCTGCATAACGGATGGCGTGCCCGATGCGACAGGAAGGATCCGACGGATGACCGACACCACGATCACGCGGCGCGACGCGCTGAGGATGGGCACGCTGCTTTCGGCAGGCGCGCTGGCCGCGCCGTTCGTCTCGCGCGCCGCCCGGGCCGCGGAGCCGATCAAGCTGGGCAGCCTGCTCGACGGCTCCGGGGCGATCGGGCTCGAGGGCTCGCGCATGATCCAGACCACGCAGTACGCGGTCGGGCTGCTGAACGCCGCGGGCGGGCTGCTCGGGCGGCAGATCCAGCTCATCAGCTACGACACGCAGTCGAGCATGCAGCTCTACTCGCAGTTCGCGCAGCAGCTCGTGCTCAAGGACAGGGTGGACGTGATCCAGGGCGGCATCACCTCCGCGTCGCGCGAGGCGATCCGGCCGACGCTGGACCGCTACAAGACGCTGTACTTCTACAACACCCAGTACGAGGGCGGGGTGTGCGACCGCAACGTGTTCTGCACGGGCACCACGCCGGCGCAGACCGTCGACCACGTCGTCGACCACGCGCTCAAGACCTGGGGCAAGAAGGCGTACATCATCGCGGCCGACTACAACTACGGCCAGATCACCGCGAAGTGGATGACCAAGTTCGTGCGCGACGGCGGCGGCAGCGTCGCGCAGACCGACTTCTTCCCGCTCGACGTGACGGACTTCTCGTCGGCGATCAGCCGCATCCAGCAGGCGCAGCCGGAGTTCCTGCTGTCCGCGCTCGTGGGCGCCAACCATTCCGGCTTCTACCGGCAGTGGGACGCGGCGGGGATGAAGCCGAAGATCCCGATGGGCTCCACGGTGTTCGGGCTCGGCGACGAGCTGACCACGATGGACGCGTCCACCACGGACGGCATCGTCACCAGCTTCGGCTGGTACAACGACGTCGACACGGCCACAGGCAGGGACTTCGTCAAGGGCATGCAGGCGAAGTTCGGCGCGGGCGTCACCGACCTGGGCGAGCTGGATTCCGCGACCTACGAGGGCATCATGCTGTGGGCGGAGGGCGTGCGGAAGGCCGGCTCCGTGGAGCAGTCCAAGGTGATCGCGGCGCTGGAGAGCGGCATCACCATCGACGGGCCGTCGGGCAAGGTGACCATGGATCCGAAGACCCACCACACCATCCGCAACACCTATCTGGCCCAGCCGAAGGACAGGAAGTGGAGCATCATGGCGAGCTACCCGGACCAGTACCCGGCCGACACCGCCGGCGCCTGCGACCTGGTCAAGTCGCCCACGACCAACAAGCAGTTCGTGCCCAGCATCTAGGCGCGGAGTCATGGACCTCGCGGGGCTGCTCGCGTTCAACGTGCTCACCAGCGTGGCGACGCTGGTGCTGATCACGCTGGGCTTGGGCGTGATCTACGGCATGATGCGCATCATCAACCTCGCGCACGGCGAGTTCATGATGCTCGGCGCCTACACCGCGGTCACCGCGGCGCACGCCGGCGTCAACACGTGGGTGTCGATGCTGGTGCTGCCGCCGCTCGTGGTGGGCCTGGTCGGGCTGGTGCTGGAGCGCACGCTGATCCGCTTCCTCTACGGGCGGATCATCGACACCATGCTGGCGACGTGGGGCGTCAGCCTCGGGCTGATCGGGCTGACGACCACGATCTTCGGCAACGTCGTGCGCGGCGTGTCGGCGCCCGTCGGGGGGTTCTCGATCGGGCGCTACGGCGCGAGCCTGTACAGCGTGGTGATCATCGCGGCGGCGGCGGCCGCGCTGCTGGGCATGCTGGCGCTGCTGCGGGCGACGAAGTTCGGGCTGGTGCTGCGCGCGACCATGCAGAACCCGAACATGTCGGCAGCACTCGGCGTGTCGCCGCCGACGATCTACATGGCGGCGTTCGCGCTGGGCTCCGCGCTGGCGGGGCTCGCCGGCGGCGTGCTGGCGCCGGTCTCCGGCGTCTCGCCCGGCATGGGGTCGGCCTACATCGCGCGCGCCTTCATCACCGTGCTCGGCGGCGGGCCGGCGATCATCACCGGCACGGGGCTCGCCTCGTCGCTGTTCGGCGTCATCGACGAGCTGGTCTCGTTCCAGACCACGCCGATCATCGGCAACGTGGCACTGCTGCTGGCCGCGGTGCTGATGATCCGCATCCTGCCGCAGGGCATCACCGGGCGTTTCCTGCGGAGGAGCCTGTGATGGCAAGCGAAGCAAGGTTGAGGCTCCGCCTCAAACTCCGCCAAAGGCTGCGCCCTTGGAACGCACTCCCTAGGGAAGGCAGTCCAGAGGCCCAGCCTCTGGCGGGTCCGGGCAGAGCCCGGCCTTGCTTGCTTGCCTGCAGGTGCGGGCGATGAACGGCTGGGGCGGCTTCGTGGCCGTGGTCGTGGCGGGGCTGGCGCTGATGTTCGGCCTGCCGCAGGTGCTGGACGTGTTCGGCGTCGTGCAGATGACCGTGTTCGCGGCGATGGCGATGTTCGCGCTCAGCCAGGGCTTCCTGTGGGGCTACGGCGGGATCATGTCGTTCGGCCAGGCGGCGTTCCTGGGGCTCGGCGGGTATGCCTACGCGGTGTCGGTGATCAACATGGGCGAGAGCACGCTGCCGGTGGCGCTGTCGGTCGCGGTGCCGATGCTGTTCGCGGCGCTGCTCGGCTACTTCATGTTCTTCGGGCGCATCAGCGACGCCTACATCGGCGTGATCACCCTCACCGTGTCGATCATCCTGTTCGAGCTGGTGAACTCCACGTCGGGTAGCGAGTACGCGATCGGCTCCGCGGCGCTGGGCGGGTTCAACGGCATCCCCGGCGTGCCGCCGCTCAATGTGCCCGGGGATGCTTCGAGCCCGCTGGACCCGGTGCAGGGGTGGTACGCGTCGATGGGGTCGCTGATCGGGGTCTACGTGCTGCTGCGCGCGATCCTGGCGAGCCGATTCGGGCGCGTGGTGGTGGCGATCCGCGAGAACGAGACGCGCGCGATGCTGCTCGGCTACGACCCGCGGCTCTACAAGCTGGCAACGTTCGTGATCGCGGCGGGGATCGGCGGGCTGGCCGGGTGCCTGTTCACCAACTGGGGCGGGTTCATCAGCCCGACCGTGTTCGGGCTGACCATGTCGGCGCAGGTGATCATCTTCGTGCTCGTCGGCGGGCTCGGCACGCTGGTCGGGCCGATGCTGGGCGCGGTCGGCATCCAGTACCTCATCATCCTGGCGGGGACGCAGAGCATGGTCGACTCCAACCTCGGGCTCGGCGTCGTGCTCGTGGCCTTCGTGCTGCTGGTGCCGCAGGGCGTCGTGCCGGTGATACGCGATCGGCTGCTCATGCTGCGTCGCCCGGCCGCGGCGGTTCCGGCGGGCGATGCGGCGGAGGCGGGGCGGTGAGCGGGGCGGCGGTGCCCGGGGCGCGCAAGAGCCTGCCGGCGGACAGCGCGCTGCTGCTGGAGGCGCGCGGGCTCACCATGCGGTTCGGGGGGGTCACGGCGGTGCAGTCCGTGGACCTGGTGCTGCGCGAGGCGGAGCTGCGGTGCCTGATCGGGCCGAACGGGGCGGGGAAGAGCACGTTCTTCAAGATGCTGACCGGGCAGCTCCGGCCGTCCGAGGGCACCATCCTGCTGCGCGGGCGCGACGTCACCGGCGCCAACCCGCACGAGATCGCGCGGCTCGGCGTGGGCATCAAGACGCAGGTGCCCAACGTGTTCAACGGGCTCACCGTGCGCGAGAACGTGTTCATCGGGGCGGGCCGGCTCGGGTCGGTCAGGCGGGCGCGCGAGGTGGTGGAGCGCACGCTGGCGCGGCTGCAGCTCGAGCCGATCGCGGGGCGCATCGTGGGGCAGCTCGCGCACGGGCAGCGGCAGTGGGTCGAGATCGCCACGGTGCTGGCGCAGGA
>JBPBQX010000053.1:0-30577 GCA_050955025.1 Janthinobacterium lividum | reverse complement strand
AACCCCGCCGCGACCAGCGCCTCCCCGATGGCCACGACCTCCTCCGGCCTGACCCCCCGCAGGATCGCCACCAGATCGCGCCCCAGCCTCGGCCACCCCGAACCCTGCGTCACCGCCCATCCCCCAACCGTTCCGGCCAAACCCGCCGCGCCACATGCAGCAGCCCGTCGCGCGAAAGCTCTTCCGCATCCAAGACCCGCACCGCGCACCCCACCCCCCGCAACGCCGCCCCATACCGCTCCGCCAGCACGCCCTGCGCCACCAGCACCACCTCGCCCGCCACAGCCTCCCCCCCCGGCCTGGCCCCCCCGACCTCCGCCCCGATCAGCAGCCCCGACAGCATCGCCGCCGCGTGCGCCCCTCCTTCGCCGCGCAGCAGCCCCGCCGCCCTCACCCCGAACAGCGACCGCGACAACCCCCCCGGCTCCCCGACTCCCAGCGCCACCCCCCGCCCGAACGCGTCCCCCTCCGACCCCGCCCCGCCGTCCTGCGCCTCCACGCTGTGCCGCAGCACCGAGTGCCGGCACAGCATCGCGTACAGCTCCCCCGTCATCGCCGTCTCGAACCCCGCGACGACGCCGTTGCGCAACCGCACCCACTTCGAGTGCGTCCCCGGCATCACCACCGTCGCCGTCAGCCCCGGCTCCCGCCCCAGCAGCCCGAGCAGCTGCGTCTCCTCCCCCCGCATCACGTCGCACCGCGCCCCGTCGTCCACCGACAGCCCCGGCACGATCCGCACGTCCAGCCCCTCCGCCGCCACGCGCAGCACCCGCCCGCACACCGCCCCGACATCGGCCGGCACCGCGACATACGCCGCCTCCCGCCACCCCTGCCGCGCGCCCACCATCCCGCACAGCAGCACCGCGCGCACGTCCCCGAGCGCCGCGAGATGCCCGCGCAGCACCCCCTCGAACGCCCCTGGCTCGAGCGTCGCCATGCCCTCCCCCGAGCGCCGCTCCCCGAGCACCCCCCCGTTCGCCCCGAGCGCCCAAAGCCGCAGGCTGCTCGTGCCCCAGTCCCCAACCACGCAAGCAATCAAGATCGGGCTCCGCCCGAACCCGCCAAAGGGCCAAGCCCTTTGGAAACCCTCGACTTAAGTAGAGGATTCCAAAGGCGAGCCTTTGGCGGAGTTTGAGGCAGAGCCTCAACCTTGCTTGCTCGGCCCCTCACCACTCCGCGAAGCTCCCGTCCGCATGCCGCCAGACCGGGTTCCGCCAGCGGTGCCCGACCTTGGCCATCTCGACGACGTGCGCCTCGTTCACCTCGATCCCGAGCCCCGGCCCCGTCGGGATCGCGACGTGCCCGTCCGCGTAATGGAACACCGACGGATCGACCAGGTAGTCGAGCAGATCGCTTCCGGTGTTGTAATGAATCCCCAGGCTCTGCTCCTGGATGAACGCGTTGTAGCACACGGCGTCGAGCTGCAGGTTCGCCGCCAGCGCGATCGGCCCGAGCGGACAATGCAGCGCCACCGCCACGTCGTACGCCTCCGCCATCGCCGCGATCTTGCGCGTCTCGGTGATCCCGCCGGCGTGCGACGGATCGGGCTGGACGATGTCGACGTACCCCCCCGCGAGGATCGCCTTGAAGTCCCACCGCGAGAACAGCCGCTCCCCCAGCGCGATCGGCGTGGAGCAGTGGTTGGCGATCTCGCGCAGATCCTCCGCATGCTCGCTGAGCACGGGCTCCTCGATGAACATCAGCCGGAACGGATCGAGCGCCTTGGCGAGCTGCTTGGCCATCGGCCTGTGCACGCGCCCGTGGAAATCCACACCGATGCCGAAGTCCGGCCCCACCGCGTCGCGGATCGCGCCCACGCGCGCGAGCACGGCGTCGATCTTGGCGTGGCTGTCGACGTACTGCATCTCCTCGGTCGCGTTCATCTTGATCGCCGTGAACCCGCGCGCCTTGGCGTCCGCCGCCTGACGCGCCGTGTCGTCGGGACGGTCCCCCCCGATCCACGAGTACACCCGGATCCGATCCCGCACCGGCCCCCCGAGCAGCTGGTGCACCGGCACCCCCAGCGCGCGCCCCTTGATGTCCCACAGTGCCTGGTCGATCCCCGCGATGGCGCTCATGTGGATGGCGCCCCCGCGGTAGAACCCCCCGCGATAGAGCACCGTCCAGTGGTCCTCGATCGCCGACGGATCGCGCCCCACCAGGTAGTCCGCCAGCTCGTGCACGGCGGCGGCCACCGTCTCCGCGCGCCCCTCCACGACCGGCTCCCCCCAGCCGGAGACGCCCTCGTCGGTCTCGACCTTGAGGAACAGCCACCGCGGCGGCACGATGTAGGTGACGAGGCGCGTGATCTTCACGAGGCGTGTCTCCGTTCGCGCGCGGCGCCGCCCGTGGCGCCCGCGTCAGTCAAGGGAATCGCGAGAGAATGGCACGGACGACGGCAAGCGTGGCGCTCCCCGCCCGCCACGCGCTGGGCGAGGGCCCCGCCTGGTCGGAGCGCCACCAGGCGCTGTTCCTGGTCGACATCCCCGCCCGCCAGGTGATCCGCTGGCGCCCTGGCGAGCCCGCCCGCCGCTGGACCATGCCCGAGCCCGTCTCCGCCGCCATACCCCGCAGCGCCGGCGGCCTCCTCGTCACTTTGGCCTCGCAGGTGGCCCTCCTTGACCTCGACGACGACCCCGACGCTGCCCGCCCCGCGACGCTGGCCCGCCCCGACCCCGACCCCGGCAACCGCGCCAACGAGGCCCGCTGCGACGCCGCCGGCCGCCTCTGGCTCGGCACCATGCAGAACAACATCGCCCCCGACGGCGGCCACGTCCCGATCACCGCCAGCACCGGCGGCCTGTTCCGCATCGACCCCGACGGCACGACCTCGCGCCACGCCGCCGGTGTCGGCATCGCCAACACCCTGTGCTGGTCGCCTGACGGCCGCACGCTGTACTTCGCCGACACGATGCGCGACCGCATCGACGCCTACCCCTTCGACGCCGACGCCGGCACGCTCGGCCCGCCCGCGCCCTTCGCGCTGGGCGGCCCGGGCAGCCCGGACGGCTCGGCGATCGACGACGACGGCTTCCTGTGGACCGCGCGCTGGGGCGGCGCCTGCCTGCTGCGCTACGCCCCCGACGGCCGCGTCGACCGCACGGTGGCGCTTCCCGCCACCCAGCCCACGAGCTGCGCCTTCGCCGGCCCCGGCTCGCGCACCCTGTTCGTCACCACCGCGCGCCACGGCCTGGAAAACCCGTGCGACGCCGACGGCGCCGTGCTCGCCGTGGACACGGGGATCGACGGCCCGCCGTGCCGCGAGTTCGCCGGCTGAGCGCGAGGCAAGGTCGAGGCTCCGCCTCGAGCTCCGCCAAAGGCTCGCCTTTGGAAACCCATACTTAGGCGAGGCCGGTCCAGGGGCGGCTCGCCCCTGGCGGGTCTGGGCAGCGCCCAGGCTTGCTTCCTCGCGACGGCCCGCGCCCCCGCCCGGCGCCGCGGCGGCAGCCAGCAGGCCGCGACGAACGACCGGACGCACCATGGGCAGACCTCCCCGTTCGACCATCTTCCCGCCGTGTGGCAGTGATGGCCTCCTTGCGGGCAGGGTAGAGACGCGTTTTCATGTATGACAACAAGATTGTTCCTGCCGGCGACGCCGCACCACCCGCCAGCGGCGACGCCACCGCCGCGCCTTCGCCGCTCGCCGACGCCGCCCCGCTGCACGGCCTGAGCGAGCGCCTGGCCGAGCACCTGGGCCGCCTGATCGTGTCCGGCCAGCCCGCCCCCGGTGCCGCGATCCCCTCCGAGTTCGAGCTGTGCGCCTCGCTGGGCATCTCGCGCCCGGCGCTGCGCGAGGGCCTTCGCCTGCTCGCCGCCAAGGGCCTGATCGTCACCCGGCGCAAGCTCGGCACCATGGTCCGCCCGCGCGCGGACTGGAACATGCTCGACGCCGCCGTGCTGACCTGGCACCTCGAGGCCGCCCCCGCCGACGCCTTCGTCACCGGCCTGTTCGAGCTGCGCCACATCGTCGAGCCCGCGGTGGCGGGCCTGGCCGCCGCCCGCGCCACCGCGTCCGACATCGACGCGATGGCCGCGGCGCTGGACGACATGGCCCGCCTCGCCGCGGCCTCCGTGGACCTGGTGGCCGCCGACCTGCGCTTCCACGAGGTGCTGCTGCGCTCGGCCGGCAACCCGTTCCTGGCCTCCTTCGGCGCCGCGGTGGAGTCCGCGCTCTCCGCCTCGTTCCGCCTGAGCTGGGACCCGGCCGCGCAGGTCGTCGAACGCTCGCTCGCCCAGCACGCCGCGGTGCTCGCCGCGATCCGGGCCCGCCAGCCGGACGCGGCGCACGCAGCGATGACCGCGCTGCTGGACGCCGCGATCGAGAACGTCCGCCGCGCCCTCGCCACCCGCCAGCAGGCCCGGCCCTCCCCCTGACGTCCTGCCCTGCGGAAGGCATTCCGAAGGCCCGGCCTTTGGCGGAGCCCGAGGCAGGGCCCCGGCCTTGCGTCCTCCCGCTACATCCACCCCCCGTCGACCACGAAGTCGCGCGCCGTGACCAGCCGGCTGTCGTCCGCCGCCAGCCACAGCACCATGCGCGACACGTCCTCGGCGTGCAGCGCGTCCGGGATGCACTGCCCCGCCGCGCGCCGCGCCTCGCCCTCCGGCGTGACCCACAGCGCCATCTGCCGCTCCGTCATGATCCACCCGGGATAGACGACGTTGGCGCGCACGTGGTGCGGCCCGAGGTCGCGCGCCAGGCCGCGCGTCAGCCCGATCACCGCCGACTTGGCCGCCGTGTAGGCCGGCATCCCCCCGCTGGCGAGCAGGAAGCTGTTCGAGCTCATGTTGACGATCGACCCGCCGCCCGCCGCGATCATGTCGTCCTTGACCGCCTGGGCGCAGAAGAACTGGTGGCGCAGGTTGGTCGCCATCCGCTCGTCCCAGTACTCGGGCGTCACCTCGTCGATGGCGTGCCGGTCGTCGCGCGCCGCGTTGTTGACCAGCACGGTGAACCCCCCGCCCAGCGACTCGCGCAGCCCCGAGATCGCGGCCCGCACCGCCGGGATGTCGCGCAGGTCCACGCGCGCGAACCGCGCCACCGCCCCCTCCGGCAGCCGCCCGAGCAGCGACTCCGCCGCCGCCTCGTCGAGATCGAGGAAGCCCACGTGGCTGCCCTGCGCCGCGAAGTGCTCGACCAGGCTCGCGCCGATCCCCGACGCGCCCCCGGTGACGAGGACGCGGCGGCCGGCAAGGCTCGGGTAGGTGGCGTACTGGCTGGTCATGGGCGACTCCGGGGTGCTGTGACGGTGCGCAGGTAGGCAAGGTCGAGGCCCTCCTTGAAGCAGGGGCCTCGAACTCCGCCAAGGGCAGGGCCCTCGGATCGCCTTCACTTAAGGGATGGGTTTCCAAAGGCCCCTGGCCTTTGGCGGGTTCGGGCAGAGCCCGACCTTGCTTTCGCCCCGCCCGGCCCACGAAATGCCCACGCGCCCGGCGCCACGCCCCGCGCCCGCCCGGGAGTCCCCATGCCCTTCGTCAGCGTCACGCGCCTCCGGCTGCGCTCCGTGCGGTTCCTGCCGCGCTTCGCCGTGCACACCCTGCGCTCCATCCACCAGGTGAAGCACGCGCAGGGCTTCCTCGGCGGCTCGCTGCTGCCCGACCGCGCCTGGACCTTCTGGACCATGACCGCCTGGGACAGCCGCGACAGCATGCGCGCGATCATGGTCTCCGGCTCGCACCGCACCGCCATGCCCTTCCTGCTCGACTGGTGCGACGAGGCCTCCGTCACCCACTGGGACCAGGACACCGACGCCCTGCCGCCCTGGACCGAGGCCGACCGCCGCATGCGCGAGTCCGGCCGCGCCTCCAAGGTCCGCAACCCCAGCCCCGAGCACGCAGCCCTCGCCTTCCGCACGCCGCGCACCACCGGCGCCGGACCGATCCGCCCCGCCGCCGCCCGGCACCCCGCCGCCTGACACTCCGCCGCCTGACACCCGGCCGCCCGGCACCCGGCCGCAGCGGACGCTCGATCCCGCCCTCCCTGCCATGCAACGATCGCGCTTCCGGCGCCGCCCCGCCCGGCGCCCGATGCCGACGGCCGGCCCGCCCGGCGCCGCGGAACCCCGCGGCGGGACGGCGCCGAACCGCAACCCCGGAGGCTCCCCGCGTGGCACTCACCCGCCAGGTCATCACCGCGCTCAACCGCGACGGCACCGACATGCTCGGCACCCGCAACGTCGCGATCAAGATCGTCGACGAGAGCATCGTCTCCGGCTCCCTGCTCACCGTCGAGAGCAACCACTTCTGCGTGCTGAAGTCGCGCGGCGCCGTGCTGGAGGTCTACGAGACCGGCCAGTACGCCCTGGTCACCCCCGACAAGCCGCTCGTCGGCTCCATCGTGCAGGGCTTCTTCGGGGGCGCCTCGCCCTGGGTCTACGAGGTCATCTACATCAACCGCTCGAAGCTGCTGGTCCGCAGCACCGGCATCGCCACCTCCGCCGAGATGGCCGAGGTCTCCTACCAGGCCGACTACTACATCCACGTCGACACCCGCCAGGCCGCGCTCGACCTCATCACCCACCTGCCGTTCAACGGCAACGTCATCGACACCAAGGAGATCGCCGACTACGCCGGCCCCGCGATCGAGCAGGCCATCAACCAGGTCGTCCAGGTCACCCGGCTCGAGCACATCAACGAGCACATCAACGAGCTGCGCGAGGGCGTGAAGGCCCACCTCGCCGACTTCCTCGGCGTCTACGGCATCCTGCTCAACGACCTCAAGATCCTGATCCTGCCCCGCGACGAGCGCATGCGCGAGCTGATCTCCCTCCAGGCGCTCGGCCTCACGCCCATCGAGGCGGTGCGCTACCACCTCGCCCTGCGCATGGCCGAGAAGGGCCTGGTCTCCGCCCCCAACGCCGCCGCCGGCGAATCCTTCCACGTCGGCGGCGGCGGCCAGCTCGCCACCACCCCCGGCATCGACCTCGGCCTGGGGCGCCCGTGACGCGCGACGCCCCCGCGCCGTTCTACCAGGCCGACGCCGTCGAGCGCGTCGCGGTCAACCTGTTCCACGGCTGGGGCTACAACTTCTACCGCCGCGAGAACCAGCTCCGCGCCGACGACCTCACCGTGCGCGCCCGCGTGTCCGCGCTGCTCGGCGCCGCCCGCGCCAGCCTGGAAGCCGCCGAGTCCGCCCACCGCCGCGAACACCTGCCGCCTCCCACGCGCGAGCGGCCGCGCCCCGACCCGCAGGCGATGCAGGGCGCGCAGGCGCTGGAGCGCCTCGGCCGCGAGATCGGCGCGCTGGAAGGCGCCATACGCGCGCTCCCGGCCCCTGAGGCCGACCGCATGACGCAGCGCCGCCGCGACGAGGCCGACACGCTGGCCCGCCTGCTCCTCCTCGACCAGGCCCTGGCCGCCCGCGCCGAGATGCTGCGCGCCGCGCTCTCGGAGGCCGACGCGCCATGGATCCTCGGGCACGCGGCGGACCTGCGCGACGCGCTCGCCGAGCTGCGGCAGGCGGTGCAGGCGCGGCACGACCTCCTGGCCACCTGAAGCGCAGGCAAGGTTGAGGCTCCGCCTCAAACTCCGCCAAAGGCTGCGCCCTTGGAACGCATCCCTTAGGGAAGGCAATCCAAAGGCCCAGCCTTTGGCGGGTCCGGGCAGAGCCCGGCCTTCCTTCCTGCCGCACGCCTCCACGTCTGGACACGAATCGCCACGCGTGGCGTTACCACCGCTGAACTGCGGTGGGGCGACCCGAACATGACCAGATCCGACTGTGAACGCGTGCAGGCCTACCTGCGCGGCCTGCTCGGCAGCGAGCGCCTGGCGGTGGTGATGCCCAAGCGCGCCGGCCTCTCCGTGGAGGTCGCGGTGGGCGACGAGGTGATCGGCACGCTGCACCGCGACACCGACGACGGCGAGGTGTCCTACTCGGTGCACCTGACGATCCTGGAGGAGGACCTCCCCCCCGCCGCCAAGCCCGCCCTTCGCCCCAAACGCTGAACACCTCTCCCAAAAGAGGTTTCCAAAGGCGAGCCTTTGGCGGAGTCCAGAGGCAGCGCCTCTGGCCTTCCTCCGTGCCGCCCCCTCAGCCGACCGGCACGTCCCAGATCTCCTCCGCGTACTCCCGGATGGTGCGATCCGACGAGAACCACCCGATGCGCGCCGTGTTGAGGATCGCCGAGCGCCACCAGGCCCGCTTGTCCTGCCAGCGGGTCGCCACCTGCCGGTGCGAGTCGTAGTACGCGTCGAAGTCCGCCATGACGAAGAAGCGGTCGTTGGCCAGCAGCCCGTCGACCAGCGCGCGGTAGCGGTGCGGCTCGTGCGGCGAGAACGCCCCGTTGCGCACCGCCTCCAGCACCTCGGCCAGCGCCGGCGAGGCGGCGACGGCGGCATGCGCGTCGTAGCCGCCGGCCTGCCGCGCCTGCACCTCGGCCGCGGTCATGCCGAAGATGAAGATGTTGTCCGCGCCCACGCGCTCGCGGATCTCGACGTTGGCGCCGTCGAGCGTGCCGATGGTGAGCGCCCCGTTCAGCGCCAGCTTCATGTTGCCGGTGCCCGACGCCTCCATGCCCGCGGTCGAGATCTGCTCGCTCAGGTCGGCCGCCGGGATGATCGTCTCGGCGAGGCTGACGCTGTAGTTCGGCAGGAACACCACCTTGAGCAGGTCGCGCACCGTGGGGTCGTTGTTGACCACCTCGGCCACGTCGTGCGCGAGGCGGATGATCAGCTTGGCCTGGTGGTAGCCCGGCGCCGCCTTGCCCGCGAAGATCTTCACCCGCGGCACCCAGTCGTGCGTGGAGCGCGAGCGGATCGAGTCGTAGAGCCCGATCGTGTGCAGGATGTTAAGGAGCTGGCGCTTGTATTCGTGCAGCCGCTTGATCTGCACGTCGAAGATCGCGTCGGGGTCGAGCGTCAGGCCGAGCTGGTCGGAGACGGTGCGCATCATCGCCGCCTTGCGGCCGTGCCTCTCGGCCGCATAGCGCTCCTGGAACGACGCATCCTCGGCGAACGCCTCCAGCCCGAGCAGCGCCTCGGGATCCTTCAGCACGCGCTCGCCCAGCGTCTCGACCAGCAGCCCCGTCAGCCCCGGGTTGGCGTAGTGCAGCCAGCGCCGGAAGGTGATGCCGTTGGTCTTGTTGGTGATGCGGTCCGGCATGATCGAGTGCAGGTCGTTGAACACCGTGCGCCGCATCAGGTCGGTGTGCAGCGCCGAGACGCCGTTGATCTTGTGGCTGCCGAGGAACGCGAGGTGCCCCATGCGCACGCGCCGCCCATGCTGCTCGTCGATCAGCGACATCGCCGCGACGAAGCCTTCCTGGCCGCGCCCGGCCTCGCGCAGGCCGTCGAGGTGGCGCGCGTTGACCAGGTAGATGATCTGCATGTGGCGCGGCAGCAGCCGCTCCATCAGCGGCACCGGCCACATCTCCAGCGCCTCGGGCAGCAGCGTGTGGTTGGTGTAGCTGAAGCACGCCACGGTGATGCGCCACGCCTCGTCCCAGCCCATCCCGTGCCCGTCGAGCAGGATGCGCATCATCTCGGCGACAGCGATCGCGGGGTGCGTGTCGTTGAGCTGGATCGCCACCTTCTCCGGCAGTGAGGCGATGTCGCCGAACTGCGCCAGGTGGCGCGCGACCAGGTCCTGCAGCGAGGCCGACGCGAAGAAGAACTCCTGGCGCAGCCGCAGCTCCTGCCCGGCGGCGCTCTCGTCGCCCGGATACAGCACGCGCGAGATCGCCTCCATGCGCGTGCGGTCCGCGAGCGCGCCCACGTGGTCGCCGCGGTTGAAGTCCTCCAGCCGCAGCTTCGCCTTGGCGCGCGCCGACCACAGCCGCAGCGTGGCCACGCCGCCGCCGCCGCCGACCACGGGCGTGTCGTACGCCACCGCCGAGATCGTCTCCGCCGGCTCCCAGGCGTAGCGCGCGCCCTGCGGCCCGTCGCCGCGCGCCGCCGCCACCCGGCCGCCGAAGCCGACCTCGTAGGACGCCTCGGCGCGCTCGAACTCCCACGGGTTGCCGAACGCCAGCCAGTCGTCGGGCAGCTCGTGCTGCACGCCGCCCTCGATGGTCTGGCGGAACAGCCCGTGCTCGTAGCGGATGCCGTAGCCGTAGGCCGCGATGCGCAGCGTCGCCATGCTCTCCATGAAGCACGCCGCAAGCCTGCCGAGCCCGCCGTTGCCGAGCCCCGCGTCCGGCTCCTGCAGCCGCACCCGGTCGAGATCGACGCCGAGCCCGGCCAGCGCCGCGCGCGCCGTCTCCAGGATGCCCAGGTTGCCGAGCGCGTCGAACAGCAGCCGCCCGACCAGGAACTCGAGCGACAGGTAGTAGACGCGCTTGACCCCGCTGCGCACCGCCTCGCGGTTGCACGCGATCCAGCCGTCCACCACGCCGTCGCGCGTGGCCAGCGCGATCGCCACGAACCAGTCGCGCTCGCCCGCGGTCTGCGGGTCCTTGCCGACCTGGTAGGTGAGGTGCTCGACGATGCGCCGGCGCAGCTCCAGCACCGGGTCCGGCGGCGCGCGCCGTTCCGTGCCCTCGGGACCGTTCGGGGGCCCGCCCGCCGGCGGCAGGAGCTCGGGCGCGTCGGGCGTTGCTAGGTCCATCGGTCCGTCCAGCTGTTCCGTCCGGCACCATCGCACGCGCGGCTTACGCGTTGGTGAACGCGGCGCGGCCCGGCCCGGGGCGCCGAGGATGCGCGGCCCGCCGTGGCGTTGCAACATCGCCGCCCGGCCGCGGCGCGGAACGGCGGCCGGGCAGGGCAGGGGGATCGCGGACGATGGACGAACCGAGGCTGAAGGCCGGGCTGTGGGTGCGCGCGGCGCTGCGCCTCGCCGGGCGCGACGGGAATCCCGGCGCGGTGTTGCGCCACGGCGACGAGGACGCGGGCGGCGTGCTGGCCGTGCTGCGGGGCAGGGCGGGGCTGTGCGTGCTGAGCCCCATGCGCCTGCCCGACGGCACGCGCGGCTGGATGCGCGCCACCGGCGACGCGCCCGTCGACCAGTAAACCGCGGATTCCTAGGTGGCGCGGCTGGTGGCGCGCGACCCGGACCTGTGGGTCGTGGAGTTCGACGCCCCCGACCTGGTGCCGCCGTTCGAGGCGCGCATCGCCTGACCCCGGGCCGGTTCGTGACAGCACTGTGGCGGAACTGTGCGCCGCCTGTTGCCGATCCGCCACGGACGTTGGCAATCCGAGACGGACGCCTCCCGCGGCGGCGCGGGATCGGTCATATTCCGTTGCAACGAGTGACCGGCACAGCGGCTGGCACCGCCCCTGCCGCGCCCCGTCGCGGACATCGCCCACGAGGAGACTGAACGATGACGCTCCGCAACGCGCTTCTGGCGGCGAGCATCCTGGCCGCACCGATGGCGGTCCCCGCGGCCGCCCTGGCCCAGCCGGTGGACGGCCTCTACGTGGGCGCCGCCGCCGGCGGCAGCGTGCTGCAGGACCAGGACCTCGGCCGCTCCTCCTTCCCGGCGCAGTCGCTGAGCCGCACCCCCGTCACCGGCCGCGCCGGGCGCGCCATCGGCGGCTCGGTCGGCACCGACGCCGGCCCCGTGTTCAGCGGCTCCGTCGGCTACGGCTTCGGCAACGGCCTGCGCGCCGAGGTCCAGGGCGACTGGCGCCAGAACAAGATCGACCACGTCGGCACCTACCGCGCCGGCGGCGAGAAGCAGGAGTACGGTGGCTTCCTCAACGTGCTCTACGACTTCGACCTGACGCCGTTCGGCGTGCCCGGCCTGTCGCCCTTCCTCGGCGCCGGCGTCGGCTACGAGCAGGCGAAGTTCAACAACGCCCGCTTCTACGGCGGCACCAACGTCCCGTTCTACG
This sequence comes from Janthinobacterium lividum, assembly GCA_050955025.1. Classification (GTDB taxonomy): domain Bacteria; phylum Pseudomonadota; class Alphaproteobacteria; order Acetobacterales; family Acetobacteraceae; genus CAXSEF01. Next base: position 18,811 of record JBPBQX010000053.1, on the reverse strand, counting down.
CGCGCTCCACCGGCACCGCCGGCGACCTCGCCGCGCAGGGCATCGCCGGCCTCGCCTACAACATCTCCGCGGTGCCAGGCCTCGCGCTGACCGCCGAGTACCGCTTCACCACGATCCCCGGCCCCACCTCCTTCGAGGGCCAGTACTTCGAGCGCGGCGTCGAGCACAGCATCAAGATCCGCGAGGACGGCACCTACAACCACGCCGGCCTGGTCGGCCTGCGCTACGCCTTCAACGCCGCCCCGCCGCCCCCGCCGCCCGCGCCCGCCCCGGTCGCCACGCCCCCGGTCGCCCCCGCGCGCACCTACCTCGTGTTCTTCGACTGGGACCGCGCCGACCTGACCACGCGCGCCCGCCAGATCATCTCCGAGGCCGCCCAGGCGTCCACGCGCGTCCACACCACGCGCATCGAGGTCAACGGCTACACCGACCTCTCCGGCACCGCCGCCTACAACCAGCGCCTCTCCGTCCGCCGCGCCGAGAGCGTGCAGGCCGAGCTGGTCCGCGACGGCGTGCCGCGCAACGAGATCGGCATCCACGGCTTCGGCGAGACCAACCCCCTCGTCCCCACCGCGCAGGGCGTGCGCGAGCCGCAGAACCGCCGCGTCGAGATCATCCTGCACTGATCCCGGCGCCGTCCCGGCGGGCCCGTCCCGCCGGGAACACGATCCGATCCGACACAGCAGGGGCGCCGCAAGGCGCCCTTGCCTTGTCCGGCTTGTGGCGGCGCGGCCACAAGCGCCCGAAAACCGGGCGATCCTCCGGCCGCGCTGTGGCACAAAGCCTCGTGCCACGTTACCGCAGGGTGGCCGAGGCCTGACAGGCCGGGTCGTTCGTGCCAGGTCGTCCACTGGAGAGAGTTTCGATGAGGCTGCGCGTCGCGCTGGTGTCTGCAACCTTCCTGGCCGCGCCGATGGCACTCGCCGGCACCGCCGCCGCGCAGCCGGTGACGGGCCTCTACGTCGGCGCGGGCGGCGGCGTGAACCTCCTGCAAGACGAGACCGTGCGCCTGTCCCCCTCCTTCCCCGGCGGCAAGGAGCGCTTCGACGTCGGCACGCTCGCCCTGGGCAGCGTCGGCTACGGCTTCGGCAACGGCCTGCGCCTCGAGGCCGAGGGCTCCTGGCGCTACAACGGCATCCAGCACTTCCTGGGCACGCCCTACCCGACGCGCGCCGGCGGCGAGCAGCAGAACTACGGCGCCATGGTGAACGCCCTGTTCGACATGGACATCGGCTTCAACTGGATCTACCCGTACTTCGGCGCCGGCGCCGGCTACAGCTGGACGCGCTGGGACCACGTGCAGTCGGTCGCCACCAACGCCGACTACGCCCAGACCGCCAGCGGCACCTTCGGCAACTTCGCCTACCAGGGCATCTTCGGCACCGCCTTCCCCGTGGCCTACGTGCCCGGCCTGTCGCTGACCGCCGAGTACCGCTTCATGAGCGTGCTCGGCCCGGAACAGTTCAACGCCGGCTCCTCGGGCTCCGAGGGCGCCTTCGGCCGCCGCGCCCCCGGCGTGGCCCGCGGCAACGTCGACATCACGTCCGACTACAACCACAGCTTCCTGGTCGGCCTGCGCTACGAGTTCAACCCGCCCGCGTCGCCGGCCCCGCCCGCCGCGGCCGTCTCGCGCCCGACGCTCCCCGCCGCGGCCCGCACCTACCTGGTGTTCTTCGACTGGGACCGTGCCGACCTGACCACGCGCGCCCGCCAGATCATCGCCGAGGCCGCGCAGGCCTCGACCCGCGTGCAGACCTCGCGCATCGAGGTCAACGGCTACACCGACCTGTCCGGCACCGCCGAGTACAACCAGCGCCTGTCCATCCGCCGCGCGGAAAGCGTGGAGGCCGAGCTGATCCACGACGGCGTTGCCAAGAACGAGATCGCCATCCACGGCTACGGCGAGGCCAGCCCGCTGGTCCCCACCGCGCAGGGGGTCCGCGAGCCGCAGAACCGCCGCGTCGAGATCATCCTGCACTGAGCGCGCAAGCGAGGTCGGGCCCCCTCCGCTGGCCTTCCAACGACCCAGAAGGGTCGCCGGAACCTTCGGCCAGCTCCGCCCGAACCCGCAAAGGGCCGGGAGGCCCCTCGATCCCCTGACCCGGGGAAGGCGATCCAAGGGCCCGGCCCTTGGCGGAGTTTGAGGCAGAGCCTCAACCTTGCTTCGCCCCCGACAGGAAAGGGGCGCCCGAAGGCGCCCCTCCACACCCCGCGGCCTACTTCCTGTGGTGCGAGACGACCCTGCGCGTGGCCTTGACCTGGTGGACGCTGGCCTTGCCGGTCGGCTCCGCGCCCGAGCCGCAGTCCTCGAGCGAGACGGGCTGGATGATGTCCTTGCCCGCCACGTAGCTCGACATCTCCGCCGCCCCGTGGAGCGCCTGGACCTCGTCGAACATGCCGACGTTTCGCGCGCAGAACGCGGTGCCGGCCTTGAGCCCGTCGCTGCTCTGCTCGTTGGCGAGCTGCGTGACGTAGTCGTCGTGCGCCTTCTGCGCCGAGCGCCCGTAGGAGCGCGAGAAGTAGGCGTTGAGCGCCTTCTCCTGCACGCCGAGGTCGGCGTGGTAGCGGTTGATGAACGCGTTGTACTTGGGCTGCACGCCGCACGACAGCGCGGTGACCATCAGCTCGCTCTTCAGCCCCTGCATGTCGAAGGCGGCGTGGTCGGCGGGCCGGACGCACTGCTCGGCGGCGGCCGCGAGCTGCGGGGCGAGCATCCCGGCGCAGAGCAGGCCGGACATCAGGATACGCATGGAGATCCCCCAGGACGGAAGCGGGTGCAGCGCCGGCCGGCCGGGTCGCTGCCATGAAGCTTCATGTGAGCTAGACTGTCTACGCCACTCGAATGCAACAACAATCGCCGGCCACGGCCCAGGTCCGCCTGTCCCTGTGGCCCCGCTGCTGCACCCTGCGCCGCGCATGTAGCCCACCCGCCGCGGCCCGGCAAACCGCGCGGCGCGCCACGGCTGAATCCTCGCCCGCGCCACCTATCCCTGCGCGCCGCGCCGGGCTATCGGTGTCGCCATTCGATGGGACGCGGCTTCTGCCCGCCCAGGCGACAGTGCGGGCAGTGGAGTACGGGCAGCATGACAGGCGCAAGGATTCGGTTCGGCGTTCCCGCCGCCCTGGTGGGCATCGCCCTGCTGCAGGGCTGCGCGCCCAAGCCCTCCATCGTCGAGGAGGCCCCGCCGTCCCCCGACCTGTACGGCCGCGTCCCCGCCCGCGCCTGCGTGGTCACGCCGATCGTGCTGCGCGACGGCGGCGAATCGACGACGACGATGACCGTGACCAACGACGGCGGCTACTGCGCGGCCGCGCTGGCCGACGGCAACGGGCGCCCGTTCGAGGTCGGCCTGGTGACCGCGCCGCCGGTGCACGGCAAGCCGCTGATCCACACCGTCGGCAACAAGACCGAGATCGACTACACCCCGGCCAAGGGCTTCGTCGGCAGCGACAGCTTCATCGTCCGCCTGCGCACCGCCAAGGTCGACAGCCTGCTGCACCTCACCGTGGTCGTCACCCCGGTCGGCGAGGCCTACACCTCCGGCCACCCCGCGCCGCCCACGAAGTGAGGCAAGGCCGGGCTCTGCCCGGACCCGCCAGGGCGAGCCGCCCTGGACCGGCCTGACTTAAGGGATGCGTTCCAAGGGCGCAGCCTTTGGCGGAGTCCAGAGGCAGCGCCTCTGGCCTTCCTCCGTCACGCCGCCGCCGACTCCGCCCCCGGCAGCATCGCGAGCAGCCCGTCGAGCCCGACCCGGGAGCAGAAGTCGCCGAACCCCTCGCCGCCGGTGCCCTGCTCCGCCCACGCGCCCAGCAGCGGCGCCAACGTCGGCACGACCTGGCCCGCCGCGACCTTCTCCAGCAGCTTGAACGACAGCCGCGTCCCCTCGAAGTCCCCGCCGACGTAGAGCGCGTAGAACCCCGGCATCCGCCCGACCATGCCGATGTCGCCCGAGTACGACCGGCAGCACCCGTTCGGGCACCCCGTGATCCGCAGGCTGATCTGCCTGTCCGACAGCCCATGCCGCGCGAGCACCGCGTCGATCCCCGCCACGAACTCCGGCTGCACGCGCTCGGCCTCCGTCAGCGCGAGCCCGCACGTCGGCAGCGCCGGGCACGCCAGCGCGAACCGCGCGAACGAGCTCATCGCCTCGGCCGGCACGACCCCGTGCCCGCGCAGCAGCGCGTCGAGCGCGTCGCGATCCTCGCCCTGCAGGTTGGTGAGCAGCACGTCCTGCTGCGGCGTCATCACCGGATCGCAGCCGAAACGCTCGACCGCCTCGCGCAGCGCGGTGCGGATGCTCGCCCCGCCCTCGTGGTCCGCGATCCGCCCCGACGGCACCGGCACGCCGAGCCACCACAGCCCGTCGCCCTGCTCGTGCCACCCGAGCAGCTCCGGCACCCGCAGCGGCGCGACCGCGCGCACCGGCTCCATCTCTGCCCCGTAGTACTCGGCGAGCGTGCGCGCCACCCACTCCGGCCCCCGGTCCTCGACCACGTACTTGAGCCGCGCCCGCCGCCGGTTCGTCCGGTCCCCGTGGTCGCGCTGCAGCCGTATCACCGCCTCCACGCCGCGCAGCAGCTCGCCTGCCGGCACGAACGCCACCGGCGTCGCCAGGCGCGGGAACGTCCGCGCGTTGTTGTGCGTCATGCCCTGCCCGCCGCCGAGCATGAAGTTGTAGCCCAGCAGCTTCTCGCCCCGCCCCTCGTCGTCGAACACCGCGACCAGCCCCAGGTCGTTGCTCAGCACGTCCACGGTGTTGTCCGACGGCACCACGAGCCCGATCTTGAACTTCCGCGGCAGGTAGGTCTCGCCGTACAGCACCTCGGTCTCGTCGACCCGCGGGTCCGGCAGCTCGTCCATGAAGATCTGGTAGTACGCCCGCGACCGCGGCCGCAGCGCGTCGGCCAGCATCATCGCGTCCGCGTGCAGCCGCCTGTGCTGCGCGTCGCGCCGCGGCGCCGGCGTGGCCATGACGTTGCGGCTGACGTCGCCGCACGCGTTCATCGTGCTCAGCATCGTGTGGTTGATCGCGGCCACCGCCGGCTTGAGGTCGCCCTTGACGATGCCGTGGAACTGGATGCCCTGGCGCGTCGTGATCCGCAGCGTCGAGTTCGCCCGGTCGTCGGCCAGCCGGTCCAGCCCGAGGTACTGCGCCGCCGTCATCTGCCCGCCCGGCATCCGGACGCGCAGCATGAACTGGTACTCCTTCTCCACCCCGGACTGCTTGCGCGCGGTCGCGGTGTCGCGGTCGAACTGCTCGTAGCTGCCGTGGAACTTGAGCAGGTTGTAGGCATCCTCGCTGACCTGGATGCCGCCCTCCGCCAGCTCCTCCGCCAGCCGCCCGCGCAAGCCCTGGCTCGCCAGCTTCACGTGCTCAACCGCGGAAAGCTTCACCGCATCGGCCATCGCCGCCTCCATCCGTTCGTGTCCATCAGCGAAGCAGGCATGGGCCCTGCCCAAACCCGCCAAGGACCAGGGGTCCTTGGATCCCCATCCCTCAGTAAGGCCAGTCCAGGGCGGCTCGCCCTGGCGGAGTCCAGAGGCAGCGCCTCTGGCCTTCCTTCAAGCCTCGCCGGAAGCCCCCGGCTGCTCGACCATCCGCAGGTACGGCTTCAGCGTGACCCACCCCTTGGGGAACCGCGCCGCCGCGTCCTCGTCCGACACCGAGGGCGTGATGATCACGCGCTCCCCCTGCACCCAGTTGCCCGGCGTGAGCACCCTGTGCGCGTCGGTGAGCTGCAGGCTGTCGATGACCCGCAGCACCTCGTCGAAGTTGCGCCCCGCGCTGAGCGGGTAGCTCATGCTGAGCCGCACCCGACGCTGCGGATCGATCACGAACAGCGAGCGCGGCGCCGCCTCCGGGTTCCCGTCGGGCGGCATCAGGTCGTACAGCGCCGCAACGCTGCGGTCGTGGTCGATGAGCAGGGTGAAGCCGACCGCCGTGCCCTGCGTCTCTGCGATGTCGGCTTCCCAGGCCTCCTGGCGCCCGGAAAGGGCCAGCGACAGCCCGATCACCTTGACGCCGCGCCGCGCCCACTCCGGGGCGAGCCGCGCCACCACGCCCAGCTCCGTCGCGCACACGGGGGTGAAGTCGCCGGGATGGCTGAACAGCACCGCCCACGCGCCGCCGAGCCAGTCGTGGAACCGGATGCGCCCGTGCGTGGTGTCCTGCTCGAAGTCCGGCGCGATCTGCCCCAGCTGGATGGTCATGCAACGCCCCGTGCTGTGCCCCGCCCCGCTGCCCCCGCCGCGCCGGCCGGAACTCCACGTGGGGCGTCAGCGTATTGCCGCAACCACGCCTTGCGACCGTGATTTGCCGATCATATAGAGAAGCTGATCGGTTCCGCCAACGGCCGGCGCAGCCCGGCCGCCTCGGCCCTGCGCAGCAGGTCGTCGAGCGTCATTGTCTGCAACCGCTCGCACAGCGAGGCATCCAGCTCGTGCCACAGCTTGTCCACCACGGCGTCCTGCAGGTCCCCGCGCGGCCCGTCCTCGCCGGGCGAGTCGTCCGCGGTCGCCGTGCGCACCACGTCGCACAGACAGATGTCGCGCCTGGCGCGCCCCAGCCGATAGCCGCCGCGCGGCCCGCGCACGCTCTCCAGCAGCCCGGAACGCGACAGCGCCTGCAGCAGCGGCTCGATGCCGCGCCGCGCCAGCCCGGCGCGCTCGGCGATCTCCGCGGCGCTCACGGTGCAGGAACGGCCGGCGTGGAACCCGACGTCGAGCATGATGAGCACGGCCACCATCGCCCTGTCGCGGCGCACCAGCATCCCCATCTCCCTCCCAACGCACAGCCCTGCCCGAACCCCGGGCACGGCACCGGATCGCCCGCCCGGCGCTCCCCCAGACATGTGCCAACTCGGGCCGGATGTCACGCCAGATGAACGCAATTCCCCGGCAGCCCGCGCCCTCGCACACCCCCGTGCACGGCGACGGCGACGCCCGCCACGCCAGCCGGGCCGTGCCCGTCGTGCGCCCGCGCGTGCCGCCCCGCGGCCGCCTCTACGACAGCATCCTCGACACCGTGGGCGCCACCCCCCTGGTCCGCCTGCCGCGCCTCGAGGCCGAGGAAGGCCTCCAGGCCCGCCTCGCCCTCAAGCTCGAGTTCTTCAACCCCCTGGGCTCGGTGAAGGACCGCATCGGCCTGGCCATGGTCGAGGCCGCCGAGGCCGAGGGCCTGATCTCGCCCGAGCGCTCCACCCTGGTCGAGCCCACCTCCGGCAACACCGGCATCGCGCTCGCCTTCGTCGCCGCCGCCAAGGGCTACCGCCTGATCGTCACCATGCCGGAGGGCGCGTCCGTGGAGCGCCGCCGCATGATGCGCATCATGGACGCCCAGATCGTGCTGACGCCCACGCAGACCGGCATGGCCGGCGCCATCGCGCGCGCCGAGCAGATCGTGGCGGAAACCCCCGGCGCCTGGATGCCGCGCCAGTTCGACAACCCCGCCAACCCCGAGATCCACGCCGCCGCCACCGCCGAGGAGATCTGGGCCGACACCGCGGGCGAGGTGGACGCCGTGGTCGCGGGCCTGGGCACCGGCGGCACGCTGTCCGGCATCGCCCGCGCCCTGCGCCCGCGCCGCCCTGGCATGGCGGTCATCGGCATCGAGCCCGCCGAGTCCGCCGTGCTCAACGGCGACGAGCCCGGCCCGCACGGCATCCAGGGCATCGGCCCGGGCTTCCGCCCCGCCGTGCTCGACCTCGACCTGGTCGACACCGTGCTCACCGTCTCCGAGCGCAACGCCGTCGCCGCCGCCCGCCGCTGCGCCCGCACCGAGGGCATCCCGGTCGGCATCTCGTCCGGCGCCGTGGTGCACGCGATGCTGGAGCTGGCGCGCGAGCCCCGCTTCGCAGGCAAGCTGATCGTCGGCATCGCGCCCTCCTTCGCCGAGCGCTACCTGTCCACCGCCCTGTTCGCCGGGCTGGCCTGACCCGCATGCCAGACGCCCTTCCCGCCGACGCCGCCCCCGCCGACGCCGACCGCCCCGACCCGGCCGGCGCCCGCCCCGCGCCCGGCGCCCTTCCTTCGGACCGCGCCCCCCTCGTCGTGGGCCAGGCCGCCTACCGCGACGCCATGGCCCGCCTCGGCGCCGCCGTGAACATCGTGACCAGCGACGGCCCCGCCGGCCGCTGCGGCTTCACCGCGTCCTCGGTGTGCAGCGTGACCGACGACCCGCCCACGCTCCTGGTCTGCCTCAACCGCACCAGCGCCAACAACGCGCGCTTCAAGCGCAACGGCGTGCTCTGCGTCAACGTCCTCGCCGCCCGCCACGAGGCGCTCTCCGCCGCCTTCGCCGGCTCGCTCGCCCCCGACGCCCGCTTCGCCGAGGGCCGCTGGAGCACGCTCGCCACCGGCGCCCCCGTGCTCGACGGCGCCCGCGTCGCCTTCGACTGCCGCATCGACCAGGTCACCGAGGTCGGCACCCACAGCGTGCTGTTCTGCGCCGTCGAGGCGATCCGCACCGGCGACAACGAGGAGGCCCTGATCTACCTGGGCCGCGCCTACCACCGCCTCGCCACCCCCGCCTGACGCCCGCCGCCCTGGCGTTCCGCGCCGCCCGCCCCCATCTTCCCGGGCGAAGCCGCCCGACCGAGGCGGCCGCGAGGGGGAGAGCCACCATGGGCATGTTCAGCCGCTCGAAGTCCGCTGCGCCGCCGTCCGCCTTCCCCGTCAGCCACGACGAGGCCGGCTGGCAGCAGCGCCTCTCCCCCGAGCAGTTCCGCGTGCTCCGCCGCCACGGCACCGAGCGCGCCGGTACCAGCCCGCTCGACCGCGAGCACCGCCCCGGCCGCTTCCTCTGCGCCGGCTGCGACGCCGCCCTCTTCGCGTCGGCCGCCAAGTTCGACAGCGGCACCGGCTGGCCGTCCTTCACCGCCCCCCTCGACCAGTCCGTCGTCGGCCTTCAGGAGGACCGCGGCCTGCTCCTGTCGCGCACCGAGGTCCACTGCGCCCGCTGCGGCGGCCACCTCGGCCACGTCTTCCCCGACGGCCCCCGCCCCACCGGCCTGCGCTACTGCATGAACGGCGCCGCCCTGCGCTTCGTGCCCGCGAACTAGGCCCCCCGCGTCCTGCCGCGCAGGACAAAGCCCCGTTTTTGCCCCCGTCTGTCCTGCGCCGCAGGACGGAACACCCCGGATCCGTCACGGGGGCCGTGACGGATCGTCCTGCCGCGCAGGACAGGAAGCGAAGCGAGCATGGGCTCCGCCCAAACCCGCAAAGGGTCCGAGGACCCTTTGATCCCTTGACTTAAGGAAGCCATCCAAGGGGCTTCCCTTGGCGGAGTTTGAGGCAGAGCCTCAACCTTGCTTCCTCCTCAGACCCTCTGGACCACGTAGCGCTCCGCCAGCGACCCCGCGATGTCGTTGGCGTGCATGGGGTCGCGCGCCTCGACCATGACCTCCAGCTCCGCCGCCTGCACGCTCGCCGCCGCGAACAGCCGCTGGTGCAGCACCTCGATGATGTTGCCCCCCATCGCCCCGATCCGCCCGGAAATATCGGCCAGCACGCCCGGCCGGTCCGGGATCTGCATGCGCAGCCGCAGCAGCCGCCCGTCGCGCAGCAGGTTGCGGAGCAGCACGTTGGCCAGGATGCGCGGGTCGATATTGCCCCCGCAGATCACGGTGGCCACGCGCCGCCCACGGAACCGCTCCGGATGCGCGAGCAGCGCCGCGACCCCCGTCGCCCCCGCGCCCTCCGCGACCAGCTTCGCCCCCTCGGCGAGCAGCGCGATCGCGTCCTCGACCCCCCGCTCGCTCACCCGCAGCACCTCCGACACGTGCGCCCGGATCACCTCCAGCGGATACGCGCCCACCCGCGGCACCGCGATCCCCTCGGCGATCGTCGGCCCCCCCCACGGCGCCGGCGCCCCCTCCTCGCGCGCCGCGAGCGAGGCGTAGGCATCGACCTGCACCCCGATCACCTCGACGTCCGGCCGCAGCCCCGCGACCGCGGCCGCACACCCCGCGATCATCCCGCCCCCGCCGACCGGCACCACGAGCACGTCGATCCCCGGCGCGTCCTCCAGCAGCTCCAGCGCCAGCGTGCCCTGTCCCGCCATCACCGCGGGATCGTCGTAGGGATGGACGAACACCAGCCCCTCGGCCTCCGCGAGCCCGACCGCATGCGCCGCCGCCTCGGCGAAGTCCTCGCCGTGCAGCACGACGCGCGCCCCCCAGGCCGCCGTGCGCGTCACCTTGGCCGCCGGCGTGTGGCGCGGCATCACGATGGTCGCCACGATCCCGGCGAGCTGGGCGTGGCGCGCGACGCCCTGCGCGTGGTTGCCGGCGGACGCCGCGATCACGCCCCGCGCCCGCTCGCCCGCGTCCAGCAGCGCCAGCTTGTTGGCCGCCCCGCGCTCCTTGAAGGAGCCGATCGCCTGGAGGTTCTCGAGCTTGAGCGTGACCTCCGCCCCCGTCGCGCGCGACAGCGCCAGCGAGGGCAGGGACGGGGTCCGCAGCACGCGGCCGGCGATGCGCACGGCGGCGTCCTGGACGTCGGAAAGATCGATCATGGGGGCGTCCGGACAGGAAGGAAGGCCGGGCTCTGCCCGGACCCGACAGGGCGAGCCGCCCTGGACTGGCTCTACTTAAGGGCGGCGTTCCAAGGGCGCAGCCTTTGGCGGAGTCCAGAGGCAGCGCCTCTGGCCTTCCTTGGCCTCAGCCGAAGCGGATGTTCAGGATCTCGTACGAGCGGTCGCCGCCCGGCGCCGGCACGGAGATGGTGTCGCCCTTGCGCTTGCCGATCAGCGCCTTGGCAAGCGGCGAGGACACCGACAGGAGCTGCCGCTTGAGGTCCGCCTCGTGGACGCCGACGATCTGGTAGGTGGCCTCCTTGTCGGTCTCCTCGTCGACGAGCGTGATGTGCGCCCCGAACTTCACCGTGTCGCCGGACAGCGTGGACGGGTCGATCACCTCGGCGAGCGAGACGATCTCCTCGAGCTCCTGGATGCGCCCCTCGATGAAGGACTGACGGTCGCGGGCCGCGTGGTACTCGGCGTTCTCGGACAGGTCGCCGTGGGAGCGCGCCTCGGCGATCGCGCGGATCACCGACGGCCGCTCCTCGCTGCGCAGCAGCCTCAGCTCGTCCTCGAGCCGAACCAGGCCCGGGCCGGTCATCGGAAATTTCTGCAACTCGCGGAATCCTCAAGCGGTCTGGGAGGCAAACGGCGGCGGCGGACGCGCGTGCGGCCGGCCGCCCCCGGTCAGAACGATCCGCGAAAGTAGGACTGCAGGGGCGCGACTTCAAGCGTCCCCGCCCGCAGGGCGGCTATGGCATGGACCGCCGCCCGCGCCCCCGCGATCGTCGTGTAGTGCGGAACCCCCATGGTCAGCGCCGAGCGCCGGATGTCGAAACTGTCCGTCACCGACTGCGCCCCGGCCGCCGTGTTGATCACCAGCTGCACCTCGCCCGAGCGGATCGCGTCCACGCAGTGCGGCCGCCCCTCCAGCACCTTGTTCACGACCTTCGCCGCCAGCCCCGCATCGCGCAGCCTGGCCGCCGTGCCGCGCGTCGCCAGGATCGCGAACCCCATGTCGATCAGCCTGCGCGACATCGCCAGCATCGCCGCCTTGTCGCCGTCCCTCACCGAGATGAACACCGTGCCCGCGTCCGGCAGCTTCACCCCCGCGCCGAGCTGCGCCTTGGCAAAGGCCCGCTCGAACGACGAATCCAACCCCATGACCTCCCCGGTCGACTTCATCTCCGGCCCCAGGATCGTGTCGACGTTGGGGAAGCGCGCGAACGGGAACACCGCCTCCTTGACCGCGACGTGCGGCGCGATCGCCTGGTCGTCCAGCCTGAACTCCGCGAGCTTCGCCCCCGCCATCACCCGCGCCCCGATCTTGGCCACCGGCACGCCCGTCGCCTTGGCCACGAACGGCACGGTGCGCGACGCCCTCGGGTTGACCTCGAGCACGTAGATGTCCTCGCCCTTAATCGCGAACTGGACGTTCATCAGCCCGACCACGCCGAGCGCGCGCGCCATCGCCTCCGTCTGCACCCGCAGCTCGCCCACGATCGCCGGCGAGAGCGAGTACGGCGGCAGCGAGCACGCGCTGTCCCCCGAATGGATGCCCGCCTCCTCGATGTGCTCCATGACGCCCGCGACATAGACGCGCTCGCCGTCGCAGATGCAGTCCACGTCGACCTCGGTCGCGTCGTTGAGGTAGCGGTCCAGCAGGATCGGCCCGCTCTCCAGCGACGCCTTGCCCGACCGCTCCATGTACCGCGCGAGCTGCGCCCGCTCGTGCACGATCTCCATCGCCCGCCCGCCGAGCACGTAGGACGGCCGCACCACCACCGGATACCCGATGCGCTCGGCCACCGCCTCGGCCTCTGCCGCCGAGCGCGCCGTGCCATTCTCCGGCTGGCGCAGCCCCAGCGTGTGCAGCAGCGCCTGGAACCGCTCGCGGTCCTCCGCCACGTCGATCGCGTCCGCACTCGTGCCCAGCACCGGGATCCCCGCCGCCGCCAGCGACTGGCTCAGCTTGAGCGGCGTCTGCCCGCCGTACTGCACGATGCAGCCGAGCACCTCGCCCCGCTCCTGCTCGCGCCTGACCAGCGCGGTGACGTCCTCCCCGGTCAGCGGCTCGAAATACAGGCGGTCGGAGGTGTCGTAGTCGGTGCTCACCGTCTCGGGGTTGCAGTTGACCATGATGGTCTCGAACCCCGCCTCCTTGAGCGCGTAGGCGGCGTGGACGCAGCAGTAGTCGAACTCGATGCCCTGCCCGATGCGGTTCGGCCCGCCGCCGAGGATCACGATCTTCTGCCGGTCCGTGGGGTCGGACTCGCACGCCGGCACGCCGAAGCCGCCCTCGTAGGTCGAATACATGTAGGGCGTCGCCGAGCGGAACTCCGCCGCACAGGTGTCGATGCGCTTGTACACCGCCCGCACCCCCAGCCTCTCGCGCGCCGCGAACACCTCCGGCTCCGCCACCCCCGCGAGGGCCGCGAGCCGGTGGTCGGAGAACCCCAGCGCCTTGAGCCTGCGCATCGCCCCCGCCTCGCCCGGCAGCCCGCGCCCCGACACGCCCCGCTCGGCGGCGACGATCTTCTCCAGCTCGCGCAGGAACCACGGGTCGAACTTGCACGCCTCGTGGATGTCCTCCACCGACAGCCCCGCCCTGAGCGCCTGCGCCGCCATCAGCAGCCGGTCCGGCCTCGGCGTGGACAGCGCCGCGCGGAACGCGTCCGTCCCGCCGTCACCGGGCGCCTCCACCGGGTCGAGCCCGTGCAGCCCGGTCTCCATCGAGCGCAGGCCCTTCTGCAGCGCCTCGGCGAAGGAGCGCCCGATCGACATCGCCTCGCCCACCGACTTCATCGCCGTCGACAGAAGCTGCGGCGTCCCGGGGAACTTCTCGAAGGTGAACCGCGGGATCTTGACCACGACGTAGTCGATCGTGGGCTCGAACGAGGCCGGCGTCGTGCGCGTGATGTCGTTGCTCAGCTCGTCCAGCGTATAGCCCACCGCGAGCTTTGCCGCGATCTTGGCGATCGGGAACCCGGTCGCCTTGGACGCCAGCGCGGAGGAGCGCGACACCCGCGGGTTCATCTCGATCACCACCATGCGCCCGTCGGCCGGGTTGATGCCGAACTGCACGTTCGAGCCGCCCGTCTCCACGCCGATCTTGCGCAGGCATGCGATCGAGGCGTCGCGCATCCGCTGGTACTCGCGGTCCGTCAGCGTCAGCGCCGGCGCCACGGTGACGCTGTCGCCGGTGTGCACGCCCATCGGGTCCACGTTCTCGATCGAGCACACGATGATGCAGTTGTCCGCCCGGTCGCGGACCACCTCCATCTCGTACTCCTTCCAGCCGAGCACGCTCTCCTCGATCAGCACCTCGGTCGTCGGCGACGCCGCCAGCCCGGAGGAGACGATCTGCTCGAACTCCTCGCGGTTGTAGGCGATGCCGCCGCCCGTGCCGCCCATGGTGAAGCTCGGCCGGATCACCGTCGGCAGCCCCACCAGCGCCAGCGCCGCGTGCGCCTCGGCCATGGTGTGCGCAATCGCGCTCTTCGGGCTCTCGATGCCGATCTCGGTCATGGCGTCGCGGAACTTCAGCCGGTCCTCGGCGCGGTCGATCACCTCGGCCGTCGCCCCGATCAGCTCCACCCCCAGCCGCGCCAGCGTGCCCGACGCGTCCAGCCTCATCGCCACGTTGAGCGCCGTCTGCCCGCCCATCGTCGGCAGCAGCGCGTCCGGCCGCTCGCGCAGGATGATCTTCTCCACGATCTCCGGCGTGATCGGCTCCACGTAGGTCGCGTCGGCGAGCCCCGGGTCGGTCATGATCGTCGCCGGGTTGGAGTTCACCAGGATCACCCGGTAGCCCTCCTCGCGCAGCGCCTTGCACGCCTGCGCGCCGGAGTAGTCGAACTCGCACGCCTGGCCGATCACGATCGGGCCGGCGCCGATGATCATGATGGAGCGGATGTCTTCGCGCTTGGGCATGGGCCGACCTCGGGGAAAGGAAGGCCAGAGGCTCTGCCTCTGGACTCCGCCAGGGCGAGCCGCCCTGGACTGGCTTCACTGAAGGGATGGGGATCCAAGGACCCCTGGTCCTTGGCGGGTCCGGGCAGAGCCCGGCCTTACTTGCTCTCGTCCATCATCGTGACGAAGCGCCGGAACAGGTGGTGGCTGTCGCTCGGCCCCGGGCTCGCCTCCGGGTGGTACTGCACGCTGAACGCGCGCCGCCCCTCGGCCGCGATCCCCTCGTTGCTGCCGTCGAACAGGGAGCGGTGCGTCACCACCACGCCCTCCGGCAGCGACGCGTCGTCCACCGCGAAGCCGTGGTTCTGGCTGGTGATCTCGACGCGCCCGGTGGCCAGGTCCTTGACCGGCTGGTTCGCGCCCCGGTGCCCCTGCTCCAGCTTGTAGGTCTTGGCCCCCAGCGCCAGCGCCAGCAGCTGGTGCCCGAGGCAGATCCCGAACACCGGCACGTCGCGTGCCAGCACGCCCTGGATCGCGGGCACCGCATAGGCGCCTGTCGCGGCGGGGTCCCCCGGGCCGTTGGACAGGAACACGCCGTCGGGCTCGTGGCGCAGGATGTCCTCGGCGGTGGCGTCGGCGGGCACCACGGTGACGCGGCAGCCGGCGTCGGCGAGGCAGCGCAGGATGTTGCGCTTGGCGCCGTAGTCGACGGCGACGACATGGTGACGCGGCGCCTCCTGCCGGCCGAAGCCGTCGGGCCAGGCCCAGGTCGTCTGCTCCCACGCGTAGCTCTGCGTGCACGACACCTGCCTCGCGAGGTCCATCCCCGCCAGCCCCGGCCACGCCCGCGCCCGCTCGACCAGCGCGGCCACGTCGAAGCGCCCGTCGTGCGGGTGGGCCAGGATGGCGGTGGGCGGCCCGCCGTCGCGGATGCGCACGGTGAGCGCGCGTGTGTCCACGCCGGCGATGCCCGGGATGTCCTGCCCGAGCAGCCAGGCGTCGAGCCCCTGCGTGGCGCGCCACGACGAGGCCACGGTGACGTCCTGCTGCACCACCAGGCCCAGCGCCGCGATCGTGGTGGCCTCGCCGTCCTCGGGGTTGGCGCCGACGTTGCCGATGTGGGGGAAGGTGAAGGTGACGATCTGCCCGGCGTAGGACGGGTCGGTCAGGGTCTCCTGGTATCCGGACATGCCGGTGCAGAAGCACAGCTCGCCGACGCGCTCGGCGCCGGCGGCGGTGTGGGCGCCGAAGCCGCGGCCCCAGAACAGCGTGCCGTCGGACAGCGCGAGCAGCGCGGTGGCGCCGTCGGGCGGGGTGGCGTCCGTGGGCTCGAACTGGTGCTGCATGGGCGCGGCGCTCCGGAGGGGGGACGGGGGGGACGCCTGCGTCGTGGCGGCGGCGGGGTTCGGGGCGGCGGGGTCCGGCGTGCCGGCGCGGTCGGCCGCCTGCATCTCGGCGAAGCTGAGGCCGGTGGCGTCGATGACCGCGGCCCAGTGGCGGGTGGGGATGGCGCCGGCCTGGCGCCACTTGCGCACCGCCTCCGTGCCGACCCCGGTGAGGCGGGCGGTGGCTTCCGCGCCGCCGATCCGGGCGATGATGCCGTCGATCGTGTCCATGCCGCACCATAGCGGGAAGAAACTTCCCAGAACAACCACCAAGCCCGTGATGGGAGCTCGTTTCCCACTTCCCGATCGCCCGCCCGGGTGCCCCTACGGGAGGCAGGTCCAGGGGCGCTGCCCCTGGCGGGTCCAGGGCAGAGCCCTGGCCTTCGCTTCCTTGCTCCATGCTAAGACCGCGTCCCGCGCCCGACCGAGGACCTTCCCTATGACCGACACGCCCCTGCGCGACCGCTTCTCCGAGGCCCTGAAGGCGGCGATGCGGGCCCACGATGCGCTGCGCACGTCCACGGTGCGGATGATCCTGGCGCGGGTGAAGGACGCCGACATCGCCGCGCGCCCGAAGCTGGACCGTGTGGCCGACGACGACGTGCTGGGCCTGCTGCGTGGCATGGTGAAGTCGCGCCGGGAATCGGTGGAGCTGTACGTGCGCGGCAACCGCCCGGAGCTGGCGGAAAAGGAGCGCGCGGAGATCGCGATCATCGAGGAGTTCCTGCCGGCGCAGCTCGACGAGGCCGACGTGGCGGCGGCGGTGGACGCCGCGGTCGCGGCGACGGGGGCCGCGAGCGTCAAGGACATGGGCCGGGTGATGGCGGAGCTTCGGGCGCGGCACGGGGCTGCGCTGGACATGGCGCGGGCCGGCGCGCTGGTGAAGACGCGGCTGTCGGCCTGAGCCGGGCCGCCTGATGGCGCTGCCCCCGCACTTCCTGGACGAGCTGCGCGCGCGCACGCCGATGTCCGCGCTGGTGAGCCGGCGCGTCAAGCTGGCGCGCTCGGGGCGGCAGTGGAAGGGGTGCTGCCCGTTCCACGGGGAGAAGTCGCCCTCGTTCTACGTCTACGAGGACGGCTACCACTGCTTCGGCTGCGGCGCGCACGGCGACGCGATCAGCTTCGTGATGCAGACCCAGGGCTCGGGCTTCATGGAGGCGGTGCAGTCGCTGGCCGCCGAGGCCGGGCTCGACGTGCCGAAAGCCACGCCCGAGGCGGCGGAGGCCGAGCGCCGCCGGCTCGACCTGCACGGCGTGCTGGACGCGGCGTGCGCCGCCTACCGCCGCCGCCTGCGCACGCCGGACGGGGCGGGAGCGCTCGCCTACCTGCTCGGGCGCGGGCTGAGCGAGGCGACGATCGAGGCGTTCGGCCTGGGCTGGTCGGGCGAGGGCAGGGGGGCGCTGGCCGCCGAGCTGGCGCCGCAGGGCGTCACGCCCGACCAGCTCCTGCAGGCCGGCCTGCTGCGCGAGTCCGAAAACGGCCCGCCGCGCGAGCTGTTCTACAACCGGGTGATGTTCCCGATCCGCGACCGCACCGGCCGGATCATCAGCTTCGGCGGCCGCATCCTGGGCGACGGGCAGCCCAAGTACGTCAACGGCCCGGAAACCGAGCTGTTCTCCAAGCGGCGCACGCTCTACGCGCTGGACCGGGCGCGCGAGGCGGTGCGGCCGAAGCCGGGCGCCGAGCCCGCCGAGGTGGTCGCGGTCGAGGGCTACATGGACGTCATCGCGCTGCACCAGGCCGGCTTCGGCGCGGCGGTGGCCCCGCTCGGCACCGCGCTGACGGCCGAGCAGCTGGAGGCGCTGTGGCGGCTGTCGCCCGCGCCGGTGCTGTGCTTCGACGGCGACGGCGCGGGCACGCGGGCGGCGGCGCGGGCGGCGGACGTGGCGCTGCCGCTGCTGGGCACGGAGCGCAGCCTGTCCATCGCCACCCTGCCGAGCGGCCAGGACCCGGACACGCTGGTGCGCGCGGGCGGGCCTGCGGCGTTCCGCGCGGTGCTGGCGGCGCGCACCGGGCTGCCGACGGCGATCTTCGCGCTGACCCGCGCCCAGGTCGGCGACGGCAGCGAGGAGCAGCGCGCCCGCCTCGCCCAGGCGCTGGACGACAAGGCGAAGCTGATCCCCCACGCCGCCCTGTCCTACGAGTTCCGCACCACCTTCCGCGGCCTGATGAACGCGCAGCGCCAGGCCGCGCGGGCCAAGGCGTTCGGCGGCGGCGGGGCGGGCAGGCCCGGGTTCGGCGCCGGCGGGCGGAGCGGCGGCCGGGCGGCGTCGCCGGCCGCGGGGCCGCGCCTGCACGCGCCGTTCACCGAGCCGGACGCGGCCGCCGAGCGCCGCCGCCACCTGGCCGCGATCATGCTGTTCCACCCCGCGCTGGTGCACGACGTGGAGGAGGCCTGGTGCTCGCTGGAGCTGCCCGAGGCGCAGGCGCGGGTGCGCGACGCGATCCTGTCGTGGTCCGAGCACGCGAAGCAGCTTGACTCGTCCGCCCTCCTTGCCCACCTGCACTCCTCCGGTCTGGGGGACGAAGTGGCCCGTATCACGTCCTCGCAGCCTCTGCCGCTGTCCGCCCCCGCGCTTGCGGATGCGATGCCGGCGGAAGCCGAGGCGGCCTGGTGGCACTATTTCGGGCAGCTGAACCTTTCGGAGCTGGAGCGCGAGGTCGAGGCCGCGGCCACAGCGCTGCGGGACTCGATCACGGACGCGACCAGCCGGCGCATGATCACCCTCAAGGTCGCGCTGAACCGGCTGCGGTCGGGCGAGCAGGGCGAGGAGCCCGGGCTGTGACCCCGGCCTGCTGACACGCGAAAGGCGCGCGGGAACCCTGGCCTGCGCGCGGGGATTGAGGAAGAGGCCGCGACTCGCCCCGGAGGCAGCGCGGCGGAACATTGGAGTGGGTTGAGCATGGCGACGAAGCAGGCTGGGACCGCAGACGGGGCCGCCACCGACCAGGATGCCGACACCACGCTGCTCGACACCCAGTCCGCCGCCGTCAAGC
>JBPBQX010000052.1:0-40061 GCA_050955025.1 Janthinobacterium lividum | reverse complement strand
CGCATCGTCGTCGTCGGCGGCTCCACCAGCGCCGTGTCGGCCGCGCACGCCCTTCTGTACCGCCTGCCGCGCTCGCACCTGGGCGACGGCGCGATCACGATCCTGCACCGCCGCGAGCTGCGCGTGTACTACGTCACGCCGGCCGAGGCCGAGGCCGACGGCTACCTGGAGTTCGGGCCCGACGACATCTGCCCGGTGAGCAACCGCGTGTTCCGCTTCGCCGGCCTGCGCTTCGACTCGCGCGAGCTGGTGATGCGCGCGCGCGGCATCGGCGGGCGCCCGCCCGAGCCGCGGCTGCGCCTGCAGCGGCTGGCCGAGGGCGCGGACCCTGCGGCGCGCGCCCTGCTCGACGCCGCCCACGTGATCGTCCCCGCGCTGGGCTACCGGCCGCACGCGCTGCCGGTGCTCGACCGCGACGGGCTGGACGTGGCGCTGCACGCGCACGGCGACGGGCTGCCGCCGCTGGTGGACGGGGGTTGCCGGGTGATGGACGCGCACCGCCGGCCGCTGGCGGGGCTGTACGCGATCGGGCTCGCGGCGGGGTTCCAGCCGCGTGGCGAGCTGGGCGGCGAGGCGAGCTTCGTGGGCCAGCAGAACGGACTCTGGCTGTGGCAGAACGCGGTCGGCGGGCTGGTGATCGACGGGCTGATGGAGGGGGCGCCGCCGCAGCAGGAGCTGGCGGCGGACTGAGGAAGCAAGCAAGGCCAGAGGCTCTGCCTCTGGACTCCGCCAAGGGAAGCCCCTTGGATGGCTTTCTTAAGTAAGGCCAGTCCAGGGCGGCTCGCCCTGGCGGGTCCGGGCAGAGCCCGGCCTTGCTACCCTTCCGCCTGCTGCCGCAGCAGCGTCTCCAGGTAGGCGCGCATCCGGTCGTACTTGTTGAAGCCGACGCCGCTGTTGAAGTGCACGAAGCCGCGCCGCGGGTCGTCGTCGGCCGGGCTGCCGGCGTGCACGCAGCGCGCGTAGTGATCGAGCGTGGTGACGTTGGCCGCGCGCGTCTTCTGCAGCACGTAGTTGATGAACGGCTGGTCGAGGTAGGTGTGGTGGTCGGTGCCGTTGCGCTCGCGCCAGGCGTCCCAGCTCGCGCTCACGGTGGCGAAGGGGGCGGTCATCAGGTCGGCGTGGCGGGCGGCGATCATGCCCGAGTTGATGCACCGCGCGAGCCTGAAGTCCCAGTTGTTGTCCTGCTCCTCGAGGAAGCGGCCGAACCAGTGCGTGGCGCTCTCGTTGGGCTCGTGCAGGTTGGCGCCGGGGAACTCGGTGGCGAAGAAGATCTGGTCGCTGTGCATGACGTCGCGCAGCATGGGCTCGACCGGCGCGTCGGCGATGATGTCGGCGTCGAGGTAGAGCACCGGCTGGAAGCGCCCGACGATCGCCGGGTCGAACAGGCGACGCGCCGCCGCGATGTCGGCCAGCGCCGGCGCGGGGTTGTGGCTGTAGTGGACGCGCCCGGGGTCCACGTCGGGGAAGTAGCGGCGGCCCTCCTCCTCGGAGACGTCGGTGATCAGCAGGTAGTCGCCCTCGTAGCGCCCGACCCGCTCCAGCGACTCGACGGTGAGCTGCATCGACTCGAGGAAGAACGCGTCGCGGAAGATGGTGAAGTACACCAGCGGGGCGAAGCGCTCGAAGCGCTCGATCTTCCAGCCGTCGTAGAGCATGTCCAGGGTGCGCACGACGCGGACCCCGCCCGCGGTGCCGGTGGTCTGCGGCAGGACGGGGAAGGTGGCGTGGGCCAGGTCGGCCTCGAACGCCCCGATGCGCAGGCGCAGGCCGGGCAGCAGCTCCACCTCGTGGCGGCGGATCACCTGGGCGCCCCGCGGCATGTACCAGCCGTTGCCGAGGACGTCGAGCAGCAGGTCGAGCCGGTCGGGGGGCAGCGGAAGGAAGCGCTCCCACTCGTCGAGCTGCCCGGCCTCGGCGTCGACCTCGCCGCCCGGCAGCGCGCGCAGGAAGGTCGCCCCGGCGGCGAGGCCGACGCGGCTCTGGCCCGGCTGGGCCAGCACGGCCAGCGCGTGGTCGCGCGAAAGGCCCCAGTTCGGCGCGCCCGCCTCCGGCGCCCCCCGGCCGCCGAGCTTCTCCAGCCGGGCGGCGCCATCGCGCAGCACCACGTTGCGCGGCGAGGTCGCGAGCGGCCCGTGGCGCAGGGTCTGCCGATCCTCGTCGAAGTACAGGAGTGTTCCGAACCAGGTCAGAAGCGAGCAGGTGTTGGTCACGTCGTGCTCCAGGGTCGCGAAGGCGCAGGTTGCCGGCAGGATAGCGCGCCAATGCTTGCGAAAAGACCAAGACTCCGGCGTCCCGCTGCCCGGCGGAGCAGCGACGTTGCCATCATGTGACAATGCGGCGGCATCGCGCGAGCCCCGCCTGCGCCGCCCGGGCCCGCGCCGGGCGGTTCCTGCCGTGGCTGCGGCCTTCGCGCCGCACCCGGGAGCGGACGGACGCTGCCCACGCGGGGCGGCCTCACGGGTGCGGCAGGCGCCGGCCGCGCGGTCGATTGCGCTGGCCCGGGAGCCGGCGTTGCGCGACAAATGCCGCAGGCGGACCTCCCCGCCCCACCACGAAGCCGCGCGAAGCCGGCCGCCACAACAGGGAAGACGCACCATGGACGTGATCGCACACGACTCCCGCCTCGGGAGCGCCGCGCAGGGATTCCTGTCGCGCGGCGGCAAGATGCTGATCGACGGCAGGCTCTGCGACGCGGAGTCGGGCAAGACCATCCCGGTCTACAACCCCGCGACCGGCCAGATCGTCATGAGCGTGGCCGAGGCCGACCGCGCCGACGTCAACCGCGCCGTGGCCGCCGCCCGCCGGACCTTCGACGACGGCTCCTGGGCGAGCGTGACGCACTCGAAGCGCGGCCAGCTGCTGTGGCGCCTCGCCGACCTGCTGGAGCAGAACGCCGACGAGTTCGCCGAGCTGGAGAGCCTCGACAACGGCAAGCCGGTGACCGTGGCGCGCGCCGCCGACGTGGCGCTGGCGATCGACATGTTCCGCTACATGGCGGGCTGGGCGACCAAGATCCGCGGCTCGACCCTGCCGCTGTCGCTGCCGGGCGAGTACCTGTCCTACACCCTGCGCGAGCCGGTGGGCGTGGTCGGCCAGATCATCCCCTGGAACTTCCCGCTGCTGATGGCGGCCTGGAAGATCGCGCCGGCCATCGCCACCGGCTGCACCGTGGTCCTCAAGGCGGCCGAGCAGACCCCGCTCACCGCGCTGCGCCTGGCCGAGCTGGTGCTCGAGGCCGAGTTCCCGCCCGGCGTGCTCAACATCCTCGCCGGCTACGGCCCGACCGCGGGCGCGGCGCTGGCCGAGCACCCCGACGTGGACAAGATCGCCTTCACCGGCTCGACCGACGTGGGCAAGCAGATCGCGCGCGCGGCCACCGGCAACCTGAAGAAGGTCAGCCTGGAGCTGGGCGGCAAGTCGCCGACCATCGTCTTCCCCGACGCCGACATGGCCAAGGCCGTCCCCGGCGCCGCGTCCGCGATCTTCTTCAACCAGGGCCAGGTGTGCTGCGCCGGCTCGCGCCTGTTCGTGCACAGGAACATCTTCGACCAGGTGCTCGAGGGCGTGTCCGACATCGCCAACACCATCAAGGTCGGCGCCGGCCTCGACCCGTCCACGCAGATGGGCCCGCTGGTCTCCGAGCGCCAGCACCAGCGCGTCACCGGCTACATCGAGGAGGGCCGGCGCGAGGGCGCCTCGATCCTGGCCGGCGGCGGCGTGCCCACCAACAGCAACGGCGGCTACTTCGTGCAGCCCACCGTGATGGCCGACACCAACCGCGACATGAAGGTCGTCCGCGAGGAGATCTTCGGCCCCGTGCTGGTCGCGCAGCGCTTCGAGGACGACGACCTCGACCGGATCGCCAAGGAGGCCAACGACACGATCTTCGGGCTCGCGTCGAGCGTGTGGACCGGCAACGCCGGCGTCGCCCACAAGATGGCGCGCCGCATCCGCGCCGGGACGGTCTGGCTGAACTGCCACAACGTGTTCGACGCCAACCTGCCGTTCGGCGGCTACAAGCAGTCCGGGTGGGGCCGCGAGATGGGCGAGGAGGTCCTGCACAACTACACCGAGTGCAAGGCGGTCACCCAGGCGCTCTAGGGAAGAAAGCAAGGCCAGAGGCCCTGCCTCTGGACTCCGCCAAAGGCTCGCCTTTGGAAACCTCGACTAGGGGCCGGCGGCAACGCCGGCCCCCTCCTTATGTGTGCCGGTCCAGGGCGGCTCGCCCTGGCGGGTCCAGGGCAGCGCCCTGGCCTTACGTCATCTCCCGCGCGAACCGCTTCCAGTTCTCCACGTAGTGCGCCGCCGACCGCCTGAGCCCCTCGACCTCGGTCTCGGTGAGCGCCCGCACGACGCGCGCTGGGCTGCCCACGATCAGCGACCCCGGCGGGAACATCTTGCCTTCCGTGACGACGGCCGCCGCCGCGACCAGGCTGTCGGCGCCGATCACCGCGCGGTTCATCACGACCGCGCCCATGCCGACGAGCACGTTGTCGCCCACGGTGCAGCCGTGGACGATGGCGCCGTGGCCGACGGTGACGCCCTCGCCGATGCTGAGCGGGGTGCCGGGGTCGACGTGGAGCACGGCGTTCTCCTGGATGTTGGTGCGCGCGCCGACGTCGATGGCGGCGTTGTCGCCGCGCAGCACGGCGCCGAACCAGACGCCGACCTCCTCGCCGAGGCGGACCTGGCCGATCACGTGGGCGCCGGGCGCGACCCAGAACCGGCCGGGGGGTGGCAGCGCGGGCGCGTGATCGCCCAGGGCGTGGATCGGCATGTCGGAACTCCCTGTGTCCTGGGCGCCACTCTCGCCCCGCCCGCGACATGCCGCCACCGTGAACAGCGCATGGCGGGGGGCAGGGGGCGGGCTGTGGACGACTCACGCCGGGATTCCGCGAAGGCGCGGAGTGGCCTGAAACCACTCGCGTTCGTCGCCGCGGGGGCCCGGACGGGGGCGGGCAGGGGGCGCGGGGTGCGCGGGCCTGCCCCCGATTCGTCAAGCCCAATCGGGGGGCAACCCCAAGATTTGGCGTTTGACAGCCCACGGAGCCTGCCAGATGTAGTGTTATCAGATCGTAAACTCCCTATATCTAGGGAAGTGGCGAGATTGGCCGGAGCACGCGATATGGACGGATCATTCCAGGGCTATGCGTCGGACGAGCACGGCAGCCGGGCGATCGGCGAGTCGCACGGCGCCTCCGGCTTCGGCGAGGCCCCGCTGGCCCCGCGCCTGCTCGACAAGGGCATGGGCGTCGCGGTCGGCCGCCGCACCGTGTTCCGCCCCGAGGACCAGGAGTGCTTCGGCCGCGTCGCCGACCGCGTCGCGGAGGGCAACCTGTCGCTCGTGCGCCCGGCCGCGCTGCGCGCCGAGGCGGCACGGCCCGCGTCGCTGCGCTCGGACACGCTGGCGGCACCCCTGCAGCCCGCCGTGCCCGCGATGCTGGCCGCTCCCTCCGCCTGGGCGTGCGACGCCGAGCAGGCCCGCCTGCGCAACGCCATCGCCACCGGCGCGCTGCTCGCCTCCGGACGCCACCTGCAGCACGGCGACGCCGGCCAGGCCGGGCGCAACATGGAGGTGTTCACCAACTGCGCCACCGCGATCGCCTCGTTCGCGGAGTTCTACCTGCTGCTCAACGGCTCCGGCGTCGGCCGCGCCTACGACGACGAGCTGGTCAACGTCGACTGGACCTTCGCCCCCACGCTGCTGCTGCACATCGACCCGGCGCACCGCGACTACCCGTCGGACCCGGAGGCCATGTGCCGCTTCGGCGTCGAGCTGGGCGTGCTCGCCTGGGGCACCACCGCGGCGACGCTGACCGAGGACGACCGCGCGAAGCTGGAGGCGTTCCTCGCCGCCGAGCTGCTGCCCAGCGTGGACGCCGCGCCGGAAGGCTCGGTGGTGCACACCATCGCCGACAGCCGCGAGGGCTGGGCCAAGGCGGTCGAGCTGCTCGAGGCGATGGCGTTCCGCCGCGAGCGCGACCAGGTGCTCGTGCTCGACCTCACCCAGGTCCGCCCCGCCGGCAGCCCGATCGCGGGCATGCAGGGCCGCCCCGCCTCGGGCCCGATCTCGCTGCTGCGCGGCCTGCTCAACATCCGCCGCCACGTGATCGAGCCCTCGCGCGACCGCGACCCCGACTCCGAGATCCTGCAGCCCTGGGAGCAGGCGCTGCTCGTCGACCACCACCTCTCCGTCGAGGTCCAGGTCGGCGGCGCCCGCCGCGCCGCGCGCATGGCCACCAAGTGCTGGCGCGACCAGGGCGTGCTGCGCTTCATCCGCTCCAAGTCCGAGGGCGGGCTGTGGACCGCCAACCACTCCGTCATGGTGGACCGCGAGTTCTGGGACGCCGTCGCCCGCACCGACCCGTCCGCCGACGAGGCCGCCGCCTTCCGCCTGGTGGCCACGGACCCGGTCGCCGCCCACGCGCGCCAGGTGTTCGACGAGGTCACGCGCTGCGCCTACGTCAACGGCGAGCCCGGCCTGATCAACGGCGACCAGCTCGAGGACAACCGCACCGGCGCCGCGCGCGAGAAGCCGATCTACGTCGACGGCCGCGACTTCCGCTCGCAGCGCTACCAGCTCGACCACGCCGCCGGCCTGATGGCCGACGCCTCCGCCCGCGCCGCCTCCGCGCGCTTCCCCGTGACCACCAACCCCTGCGGCGAGATCACGCTGCACGTCACCGGCGGCTACTGCGTGATCGGCGATTTCGCGCCCCTGCTCGCCTGCCCCGCCGAGCTCGACAGCTTCGCACCGGGCGAGGCCGACGCCGACGTGCTGCGCGAGTGGGACAGCCGCGTGGAGGAGTCCGTGCGCCTCGGCGTGCGCTTCCTGCTCCGCGCCAACCGCATGGACGCCCTCTACGCGGCCGAGGTCGCGCGCACCAACCGCATCGGCATCGGCCCGACCGGCCTGCACGAGTGGGCGTGGATGCGCTTCGGCTACGACTTCCACGACCTCCTCGACGAGGACCGCACCGCGCCGTTCTGGCGCATGCTCCACGCCCTCTCCGACGCCGCCAAGCAGGAGGCGGACTCCTACGCCGCCGAGCTGGGCATGGCCCGCCCCGTCACCGTCACCACGGTCAAGCCCGCCGGCACCACCTCCAAGCTGTTCGGCCTGACCGAGGGCGCCCACCTGCCGGCCCGCCGCCAGTACCTGCGCTGGGTGCAGTTCAAGGGCCAGCGCGACCAGGCCACCGGCGAGTGGTCGCTCGGCTCGGACCCGCTGCTCGGCGAGTACGAGGCGCGCGGCTACCCGGTGCGCGAGCTGCGCACCTTCCCCGGCATGTCCATCGTGGGCTTCCCCACCGTGCCGCTGGCGCTCCGCCTCGGCCTCGGCGAGCGCTTGGTCACCGCCCCGGAAGCCAGCCCGGAGGAGCAGTACCAGTGGCTCCGCCTGCTGGAGCGCCACTGGATCGGCGCCGAGCAGGGCAACCAGGTCAGCTACACGCTCAAGGTCTACACCGACCGCTTCGACCTCGCCGCTTTCCGCAGGATCGTGCTCGCCGAGCAGCCGCACGTGCGCTGCTGCTCCGTGCTGCCGAGCCGCCCGGACAGCGAGCTGGGCTACGAGTACCTGCCCGAGGAGGAGGTCGCCACCGGGCGCTTCGCGGCGCTGGTCGAGGGGATCAAGGACGGCGCGGTCCGCGAGGCCGTGGACTGGGCGCACCTGCAGTGCGCGTCGGGGGTCTGCCCGGTCTGAGGGCAGGCAAGGCCAGGGCCCTGCCCTGGACCCGCCAGGGGCAGCGCCCCTGGACCGGCGCGACCCGGGCGGCATTCTCCGGCCAGGCGCCGCCCGCGTGATCCTCTCACGGCCACCGGCGCATGCGCCCCAGGGAATGCCAGCAATGTCGAGATCCGCTCCGCGTGCCGCCGCCGCAGTCCTCCTGCTGCTCGCCGGCTGCTCCAGCGAGGCCACCGTCAAGCCGCTCCTGTCCGGCGCTGCCGTCCCCCTTCCGCCCCCCGGCACCTGGGCGCTCTCCGTCGACGGCTGCCCCGAGCCGAAGCAGTGCGACGACCTCCGCACCGCCATCGTCGGGCACCTGGTCGGCGCCGGCCTGGCCGCACGGATCGCGCCCCCCGGCCAGGCCGGCGACCTGATGCTCGACGTCCACGTCACCCGGGTCCGGTCGGTCTCCACGGTGTCGCGGGCGATCATAGGGACGTTCGCCGGCCGCAACGTCGTCGCCGGCACCGACACCCTGCGCGACCCCGCCGGCACGGTGCTGCGCTCCGTCGAGATCGAGGCCGAATCCGCCGCCCACCCCCTCAGCGGCGAGACCACCCTGCTCGACGCCGAGCGCACCTTCGCCACCGAGACGGTCACCGCCCTGCGCTGAGCCGGCTCACCTCCTCAGCCACCAGCCCCCCGGCAGCCCGTCCGGCGTGAACGGGCACGCCTCCGGCAACATGGCATCCGTCAGCAGCGAGCGCGCCCTCCGCAGCGCCTTGGCATGCAGCCCGCCCAGTCCACCGCCTCGTTCAGGCGTTCCCCCGCCGCCAGCCGCCCCGCCCACGCCAGCGCGTCGCGCTCGTGCAGCCCGTCCGGCATGGTCCCTCCGGCGTGGCTCCTGGAAGCCCCCGACCCTCGCACACGCCACCGCCATCGGCCGCGCAAGCCTTGCCCCCGCCCCGCCGCGCGCCCAGATTTGCCGGGATGATCGAGCTCGCCTACCCGCCCCGCGCCGGCGAAGACACCCTCTGGGCCGTGATGGCCTCGATGGGCCGCACCCACCGCGTCGCCGAGGTCTTCCCCAGCCGCGCCGCCGCGCTGGCCGACCGCGCCTGGCGCGAGCAGCAGGTCCGCGCCTACGGCCAGTTCCTCCGCGGCACCCGCCAGCCGGTCCCTCTCTACAGCGTGACGCCGATCTGCCGCACCGACCTCCCGAAGTCGTGGACCCCGCTGCCGGCCCTCGGCTTCCTGCGCGGCAAGTTCTTCTAGAGGGAAGCAAGGCCTTCTTTTTCTGAAGAAAAAGAAGCAAAAAGATCTTGCCCAATTGGCACCTGTGCCCCCGCCGGGAACGGACCTCGTGGGCAAGGTTCTTTGGTTCTTTCTTTCAAGAAAGAACTGCTTTCTTCCCTCGGGCTCAGAAGGAAAACCCCATGGACACGACGCTGGCGATCGGCCCGGCCGAGGCGGGGGACGAGGCGGACGCCGTCGCGCTCTGGCGGTCCTGCGGCCTGGTCGTGGCGTACAACGACCCGGGCGCGGACTTCCGGTTCGCCAGGGCGGGGGCGTGCTCGGACGTGCTGCTCGGGCGCGACGGCGGCGGGCGGGTGGTGGGCAGCGTCATGGTGGGCCACGACGGGCACCGCGGCTGGCTGTACTACGTCGCGGCGGACCCGGGCGTGCGGGGCACGGGCATCGGGCGTCGCATGGTGCGCGCGGCCGAGGCGTGGCTCGCGGCGCGCGGCGTGGCCAAGGTCCAGCTCATGGTGCGGCCCACGAACACCCAGGCCGCCGCGTTCTACGAACGGCTGGGCTTCGAGGAGACGCCGCGCACGATCATGGCCCGATGGCTCGCCCCGACCCCCGCGGACGAGCCGCCGGCCTGAACCGGGCGCGGGTCCGGGGGCGCCTGCCCCCGGCGGGTCCGGGCAGCGCCCGGCCTTGCCTGCCTCACGCCGCCCTGAGCGCCCCCGCCCTGGCCCGCGCGACGACCGCGCCGACGATCACGAGGGTGGGCCCGTCGCCCGGGTCGGCGTCGAGCAGGCCGGGCAGGGTGGCCAGCGTGGCGATGCGGACGCGCTCGCCGGGCAGCGAGACGTTCTCGACGGCGACGGCGGGGGTGGCCGGGTCCATGCCGCCCGCGACGAGCCGCGCCGCGACGCCGCCGAGCGTGCGCGTGCTCATGTAGAGCGCCAGCGTGCCCTGCGTGGCGGCGAGCGCGCCCCAGTCGAGGGAGGGGATCTCGTTGTTGCTGCCGTGGCCGGTGACGAGGTGGAGCGAACGCGACACGTCGCGGTGGGTGAGCGGGATGCCGAGGCGGGCGGCGGCGGCGCAGGCGGCGGTGACGCCGGGGACGACCTCCACGGCGAGGCCGGCGTCGCGCAGGCAGTCCAGCTCCTCGCCGCCGCGGCCGAAGATGAAGGGATCGCCGCCCTTGAGCCGCACGACGTGGGCGCCGGCCAGCGCCTCGCGCACGAGCAGCCGGTTGATGGCGTCCTGCGTCATCGCGTGCCGGCCGCAGCGCTTGCCGACGTCGACGCGCCGCGCGTGCGCGGGCGCGAGCGCGAGGATCTCCGGGCCGACCAGGCGGTCGTGCAGCACGATGTCCGCGGTGGCGAGGACCTGCAGCGCGCGCAGGGTGAGCAGCCCGGGGTCGCCCGGCCCCGCGCCCACGAGGCTGGCGCGGCCGGGCGCGCGGGGCGGAGCGGCGGGCGCGAAGGCGGCGGGCGCAAAGGCGGGCGCATCCCACGGGCCGGCGACGTCGGACAGCGCGGGATGGCCGGGCACGCCGCAGAGCACGCCGGCGGCGCGGGCGAGGGCGGCGAGGGCGGGGCTGGCGGTGAGGCAGAGCAGCACGCCGTCGAACGAGGGCGCGCCTTCGCCCTGGGCCAGGCGGGCGTGCGCGTCGCCGGGCGGCTGGCCGGGCGCGTGCAGCGTGACGTGGGCGCCGGCGCGCAGGGCGAGCCGCGCCAGCGCCGGCGCGGCCTCGCCCGCGTCGGCGACCAGCACGCGGCGGCCTTCGAGGCGCAGGCTGAACTCTGGGGCGGCTTCTGCCATCGTGGCGGCGTCCCTGGCTGCGGGCGGGGCGGGGCGGGGACGGCCGCGGCCGGGCGGCTTCCCTGCTGGTGCGTCGCAGCATAGATGTATCGCCGGCACGGGCAACAATGCCGCCCGCGCGGTTCGTGATGCCGGGGCGCCGCGCGTGCGCCGCGCCCCTGTCGAGCGCCGCCTGTGCGGCTGGAGGCCTGCCGGATGGCTGAGGACCTAGTGATCACGTTCCGCCGCCCCGGCAACGGCCCCGACTTCCTGGGCGCGGGCTGGTCGACGCACGAGCCGGACGGCATGTGGATGCTGGACGACGAGAGCACGCTGCTCGTGCCGCGGCCGGAGCAGGCGGGCGACTACCTGCTGGAGCTGGAGCTGGGCAGCCTGCTGGTGCCGCAGCGTCCGTTCCAGCGGCTGTCGGTGCAGGTCAACGGCGCCGTCGTGGGCAGCCAGGTCCTGCGCGGCGACACCGTGGTGCAGTGCTGGGTGCCGTGGCCGTTGCTGGCCGGCCCGCCGCTGAGCGTGGTCACGCTGGCCCACCCCGACGGCTGGTCGCCCTCGGAGTCGTGGGGCGACGACCGGCGGGTGCTCTCGCTCCACGCCCGCGTCGCGCGCCTGTCGCTGCTGACGGACCGGCCGTCGGCCGCCGCCCCGGCCGAGGTCGAGGCTCCGGCGCCGGCCGGGCCGCCCCCGGTGGCGCAGGCCGAGCCGGAGATGCACGCGCTGCTGCTGGACTTCGAGAGCCTGGGGACGGGGCGCGCGCTGGGCCTGGTGCAGCGGCACCACGGCGCGGAGCCGCTCGGCCTGTTCCGCCTCGGCCACACGCCGCTCGACGGGCTGCTCGCCGCGCTGGACGGGGCGCTCGACGCCGACGGGTTCGGCGGGCGGGCCTCGCTCGTGCTCGACCCGGAGGCGCGCGCCTACGTTCTGGTGGACCGGGCGCACGGCTTCGAGTGGTACACCGGCCTGCACGAGGGCCAGGCGGACCCCGCCGCCCTGGAGCGCCAGGCGCGCGCGCGGCTGCCCTGGCTGGCGCGGCGCTTCGCCGAGGTCCTGACGAGCGGCGAGAAGCTCCTCGTGCTGTGCGACGAGGGCGCGCCGGTGGACCCCGCGAAGGTCGCGCTGCTTCTGGCGGCGCTGCGCCGGCGCGGGGGCGCCACCCTGCTCTGGGTCGGGGCCGCGGGCGGCGGGCACGCGGCGGGCGACGTCGAGCGCGCGGGCGAGGGGCTGCTGCGGGGCTGGGTCGACGGCTCGATGGCGTCGTGGGAGACGGTCTGCCGGCAGGCGCACCGGCTCTGGTAGGAAGACAAGCATGGGCTCTGCCCATACCCGCAAAGGGCCCGGGGCCCTTTGATCCCTCTACTTAAGGTGCGCGTTCCAAGGGCGCAGCCTTTGGCGGAGTTTGAGGCGGAGCCTCAACCTTGCTTCGCCGGCATCTCGAAGCGGAACGAGCGGACGAGTCGGTGCATCAGCACGTCGTCGAACGGGTTGTCGAACGACAGCGGGTGCATCCTCGACGTGGGGGTGAAGCGCATCACCAGCCGCCCCTCGGACTCGTGGACCGCCTGCATGCCGAAGCTGAGGCCGCCGGCGGCGGGCTCGGTGACCAGCACGGCGAGGAGGTCGGCGTGGGGCGCGATCTCGCGCAGGGCGCCGCCGAGGCTCTCCAGCTCGGCCGGGGCGTCGGGCCGGTCGCGGGCGGCGAGGACGCACAGCGTGGGCTCGCCGCCGCGCAGCACGCCGCGCAGGCGCCCGGCGCAGCGGCTGAGGTAGCCGTAGTCGGCGTCGGTGGTCACGTCGTGGTGGTTGAACATGCGCGGCACGCCGAAGCGGTCGCGGTAGAAGACGTGCTCGCTCAGCTCGAAGCCCTCGGCGCCCGGGCGCTCCGGCAGCGCCACCAGCAGGCTGCGGTCGAGCAGGGTGGCGAAGTCGTCGCGCAGGCAGTGCTCGACCATGGCGGGGGTGGAGAACACCCAGTCGAAGGGCGCGGAGAAGCGCTTGAGCCCCTGGCCCTTGAGCATCTGGCTGACGTAGCAGTTCGAGCCGAGGCTGACGGCGTGGCGGTAGGGCGCCCGGTCCGGCCAGTGCGGCGCCGGCGGGTCGGACAGGAAGCCGGTGACGTTGACGCGCGTGCGGAACTCCTCGGAGGTGACGAAGCTCTCCACGAAGCCGCCGAGGGACTGCGCCACGCCGTGGTTGTCGAGCCACTCGCCGCTGGCCTGCAGCGCCTGCGGCTCGGGCGCGCGGCCGAGGATGCCGCGGTAGAGGGCGTCGACGATGACGGTGGTCAGCTCGGACATGGAGGCTTCCTTTCCGTGCGGGCACGGGGCCGGCAAGAGGCACCCCTATACACCACAAAGGCGACCCAGGTGTTGACGCGGTCGGCGCCGGGCGACCAGCAGGCAAGCATGGGCCCTGCCCAGACCCGCCAGGGGCGAGCCGCCCCTGGACCGGCGCTTGCCTAAGGGATGCGTTCCAAGGGCGCAGCCTTTGGCGGAGTTCGAGGCGGAGCCTCGACCTTGCTCGCCTCCGCCCTCAGGGCTGGGCGCGGGTCACGGTGCCGGTCTTGCGCCCCGCCTTGTCCGCGCGGACCTCGCGCCGCAGGCTGTTCGCGCCGAGCAGCAGCAGGATCGGCGCCGCGATGAAGATCGAGCTGGACGTGCCGACCACGATGCCGAACAGCATCACCCACGCGAAGCCCGACAGCGTCGCCCCCCCGAACAGCGCCAGCGGCAGGGCGGCGAGGAACACCGTCGACGACGTCGCCAGCGTGCGGTTCAGCGTCTCGTTGATCGACAGGTCGATCAGCTCGCGCAGCCCCATCGTCCGGTACTTGCGCAGGTTCTCCCGCATCCGGTCGTAGACCACGACCTTGTCGTTGGTGGAGTAGCCGATCACCGTCAGGATCGCGGCCACCATCACCAGGTCGAACTCGATGCGCGTGACCGCCAGGAACCCGATCGTCTTGGTCACGTCGAGCAGCAGCGTGACCACCGCGCCGACGGCGAACTGCCACTCGAAGCGGATCCAGATGTAGGCCATGATCATCAGCAGGCTGATGCCCAGCGCCAGCAGCCCGTTGCGGAACAGCTCGTCCGACACCGACGCGCCCACCGCGTCCGCGCGCAGCACCGTCGTCCCCGGCGCCGCCTGCTCCAGCGCAGCCCGCACCTTCGCCGTCTCCGCCTGGTTCGCGGCATCCGTCGGCTGCGCGTCCAGCCGCAGCAGCACGTCGTCGTCCGCCCCGAACCGCTGCAGCCCCGCCGCCGGCACGCCCTGCGCGGCCAGCGCCGCCCGCAGCTTCGTGAAATCGGCGGGGCCCGGCGTGCGCGCCTCGATCACCACGCCGCCCTTGAAGTCGATGCCCAGGTTGAGGCCTGGATAGAAGAACAGCCCGACCGAGGCCAGCGACAGCACCGCCGACGTCGCCAGGCCCAGGAAGCGGCCGCGCATGAACTTGATCGTCGTGCCGTCGCGGACGAAGCGGAACAGGGGGCGGGTGAACATCGCGGCGGGGCACTCCGGGAGGAAGGAAGCAAGCCCGGGCTCTGCCCGGACCCGCCAGGGGCAAGCCGCCCCTGGACCGGCACACACAAGAAAGAGCCCGGCAGAACACCGAACCCCTTGGGGAATGGTTTCCAAAGGGCGAGCCCTTTGGCGGGTCCGGGCAGAGCCCGGCCTTGCTTTCTTCTAGACCGGCAGCAGCGCCGGCCTGCGCCGCGCGTACCACTTCACCATCAGCAGCCGCGCCAGCACCGTCGCCGTGAACAGCGTCGTCACGATGCCCACCGTGATGGTCAGCGCGAAGCCGCGCACTGGCCCGGTGCCGAACACGAACAGCATGACGTGCGCCAGCAGCGCCGTGACGTTGCTGTCGATGATCGTGGAGTAGGCGCGTCGGAACCCCGCCTCCATGGCGTTGGCGGGCGTGCGGCCGGCGCGGGCCTCCTCGCGGATGCGCTCGTTGATCAGGATGTTGGCGTCCACCGCCATGCCCAGCGTGAGCAGGATGCCCGCCATGCCCGGCAGCGTCAGCGTCGCGCCGAACAGCGACAGGATCGCGACCATCAGCACCAGGTTGGCGACCAGCGCGATGTTCGCGAGCCACCCGAACAGCCCGTAGAACGTCCCCATGAAGCCGACGACCAGCAGCAGGCCCACGAGCAGCGACAGCGCGCCGGCGCGGATCGAGTCCGCCCCCAGCTCCGGCCCGACGCTGCGGCTCTCCACCACGGCGAGCGGGGCGGGCAGGGCGCCGGCGCGCAGCAGCAGCGCGAGGTCGGTGGCGCTCTGCGCGTTGAAGTTGCCGCTGATGCGGCCCGAGCCGCCGGGGATCACGCTCTGGATCACCGGGGCGCTGATCACCTTGTTGTCGAGCACGATGGCGAAGCGGTGCCCGATGTTGGCGCGCGTGACGTCGGCGAAGCGCCGCCCGCCCGCGCCGTCGAGCACGAAGTTGACCTCCCACTGGCCGTTCTGGGAGTCCTGCGCGGGGCTGGCGTTGGTCAGCGACGCGCCGTCCACGTCGGCGTGGCGGCTGACCACGATGCGCGTGCCGGACGGGCCGTTGTTCGGGCCCTCGGCCATCGGCAGGCTGTCCTCGCCCGGCGGGGGCGCCGCCGGGTTCGCCTTCTCGTCGACGAGACGAAAGCTCATCTTGGCGGTCTGGCCGAGCAGCTCGCGGATGCGGTTCGGGTCGGTCACGCCCGGCAGCTCGACCACGATGCGGTCCTCGCCCTGCCGCGTGATCTGCGGGTCTGCGACGCCCGATCCGTCGATCCGCCGCCGCACGATCTCGATCGACTGCTCCACCGCCGCGCGCGCCCGGGTGCGCAGCGCCGCCGGCTGCAGCGTCAGCGTGACCTGGCCGTCGGGGGCGCCGGCCACGACGAACTCGCCCGGCACGGCCTGCGGGATGGCGCGCAGGGCGGCCAGCGCCGCGTCGAGCTTCGCCGGGTCGGGCAGGCGCAGCGTCACGCGGCTGCCGCCCGCCGGCAGCGCCGCGGGGGCGAGCGCCATCGCCGGCGTCGCGCCGAAGCCGCCGGCGCCGGCCGGCGCGGCCGGAGCCGCATCGGCGGTGCCGGCAGCGGACGGGGGCGCGGCAACAGGGGACGTGGCAGCCGGCGCGGCTGCGGCGGCCGGCGCGGTGGCCGTGCCGGTGCCCACCGTGATGTTGCGGTAGCCGATGGTGCCGCCGGGCGCGTGGATCAGCGCCTGGCGCGCCTCGTCGGCGAGGCTCTCGAGGCGCTCGCGCACCACGGTGTCCATGTCGACCTGCATCAGCAGGTAGGAGCCGCCGCGCAGGTCGAGGCCGAGGTTGACGCGGTGCCACGGCACCCACGCCGCCGGCTGCGCGAACAGGTTGGGCAGGCACAGCAGCACGCCGAGCGCGCAGACGCCCACGATGAGCGCGGTCCTGGCTCGGCTGAAGTACATCATGCGCAGGCGTTCCCGGAGCGTGGGGCGGCAGAACCGCCGGTGATCGCGGCGGACCATGCCGAGGCCGCCCCGGCGATGCAACTGCGCGGCGCGCAGGAAGCAAGGTTGAGGCGCTGCCTCAAACTCCGCCAAAGGCTGCGCCCTTGGAACGCATCCCTTAAGCAAGGCCAGGCGAGGGGGCTCGCCCTGGCGGGTCCGGGCAGGGCCCGACCTTAGCTTCCTGCGCTTTGCCGCCCCCCGCCCCGCCTGCTACGACCCCGCCCATGGAAAAACTCCGCATCGGCGTCGTGGGCGCCGGCCATTTCGGGCGTTTCCACGCGCTCAAGGTCGCGAGCTCCGCGCGCGCCGTGCTGAGCGGCCTGCACGACCCCGACGACGCCCGCGCGCAGGCCGTCGCGCGCGAGGCCGGGACGGCGGCGCTCCCGTTCGAGGCCCTGCTCGCGGCCTCGGACGCCGTGGTGGTGGCGGCCCCCGCGGAGGCGCACTTCGCCGTCGCCCGCGCCGCGCTGGAGGCCGGGCGGCACGTGCTCGTGGAGAAGCCGATCGCCGCGACGCTCGCCGAGGCCGACGCGCTGGCGGCGCTGGCGCACGAGCGCGGCCTGGTGCTGCAGGTCGGCCACCTGCTGCGCTACTCCGCCGAGCACGCCGCGATCAGCAGCCGGATCACCCGGCCGCTCTACATCGAGGCCACGCGGATCGCGCCGTTCAAGCCGCGCGGCACGGACGTCTCGGTGATCCTGGACCTGATGATCCACGACCTCGACCTGGTGCTGTCGCTGGTGGACAGCCCGATCGAGAGCGTGGACGCGCTGGGCGCCGCGGTGTCGAGCCCGCTGGAGGACATCGCCAACGCGCGGGTGCGCTTCGCCAACGGCTGCGTGGCGACCATCACGGCGAGCCGGATCTCGCTCAAGACCGAGCGCCGGATGCGCCTGTTCAGCCAGGAGGGCTACCTGTCGGCCGACTTCGGCGCGCGCGAGCTGGTGATGATCGGGCGCGAGCGCGGCCTGCCGCTGCCGGGCACCGGCGGGTTCCGGCGCGAGGCGGTGGCGTGGCGCGACCACGACTCCATGGCCGCCGAGCACGAGGCGTTCGCGGCCTCGTGCCTGGACGGCGCGCCGGTGCTGGTGGACGCGCTGGCGGGGCGGCGCGCGCTGGCGGCGGCGCTGGCGGTGGGCGAGAGCATGGCGGCCTCGCGGGCGCGCGCGGAGCTGTCGGGGCTGGTCCGGTAGCAAGGCCGGGCCCTGCCCGAACCCGCAAAGGGCCCGAGGCCCTTTGATCCCTTGACTTAAGGGGCGCGTTCCAAGGGCGCAGCCTTTGGCGGAGTTTGAGGCGGAGCCTCAACCTTGCCTGCCTGAACCTGCCCCCGCCTCGTGCTCGCGAAACGTCATCGTTACGCGCGAGAACGGCCGCGGTCGGTATCCCTATGACGGGCCAACTCGTCGTCGGAGAACAGGCATGCCCCACCGTTTCCCCCTGCGCGCGGCGCTGCTCGCCGGCTCCGCGCTTGCCTGGTCCGTGTGCGGCGGCGCGGCGCGGGCGGCGGAGGACCCGCGGCTCGGCGCGATCGAGGCGCAGATCCGTGCGCTGCAGGCCCAGCTCGGCCAGGTGCGCCACGACCTGGCCGCGCGCGACGCCCAGGTGCGCAGCGCGCGCGCGGAGGCGGCCCAGGCCCACGCCGAGGCCCGCGCGGCCACGGCGGCGGGCGCGGCGCAGGCCGGCGGGGGCAGCCGCCTCGCGTCGGGCGGGACGGGCGGGCGCGGCGGCGCGGCGGCGCCCGGCCCGTCGAACGCCGGGCCGGGCGCGTCCGGAGGCCAGGGCGCGCAGCCCGTGCAGATGGCGGCGGGCCAGGGCGGCGGCCAGGGCGGCAGCGGCGGGAGCGAGGCGGGCCCCACCGCGGCCAACGGCGTCAGCCTGAACGCGCCGGGCTCGGTCGGGCAGGAGCAGGCCGGCGCCACCGGCGGCTCGCTGGGCACCTTCAAGCTCGGCGGCGCCACCGTCACGCTGGGCGGCTTCGTGGCGCTCGAGGACGTCCTGCGCAGCCGCAACGAGACCGCCGACATCGCGTCGAACTTCAACACCGGCATCCCGCTGCGCCAGTCCCAGGCCGCGCACGAGAGCGAGTTCCGCTTCACCGCGCGCCAAAGCCGCGTCTCGCTGCTGGTGCAGGACGACCCCACGCGCGCGATCCACCTGGCCGGCTACCTGGAGGCGGACTTCCAGGGCGCCGCGCCGACCTCGAACTCGCTGGAAAGCGACAGCTATGTGCCGCGCCTGCGCCAGTACTACGCGACCTTCGACGACAAGGCGTCCGGCTGGCACGTGCTCGCCGGCCAGGCGTGGAGCCTGATGACGCTGGACAAGGTCGGCATCACCCCGCGCCAGGAGGACATCCCGCTCACCATCGACGCCCAGTACGTCCCCGGCTTCAACTGGACCCGACAGCCGCAGCTGCGCGTGGCCAAGGACTTCGACGACCACAAGGTCTGGCTGGCCGCGTCGCTGGAGAACCCCCAGGCGAACTACTACGTCGGCCCCAACGGCGCCGGCGTCGCGGGCGCCACGGTGAACGCCACCAACGCCGGCGGCTCGGGCTTCTTCTCCGGCAACACCTACAGCGCCGACGTGGGCCCCGACGTGATCGTCAAGGCGGCGTTCGACCCGGGCTGGGGCCACTACGAGGCCTACGGCATCGCCCGCTTCATGCAGAGCCGCGTCAGCGTCGTGGGCAGCGGCCACAACGACGTGACGCTGGCCGGCGGCGGCGGCCTCGGGCTGGTCGTGCCGCTGATCCCGAAGAGGCTGGACTTCCGGGCGAGCGGCCTGGCCGGCTACGGCATCGGCCGCTACGCCTCCGGCCAGCTCCCCGACGCCACGCTCTCGGCCTCCGGCGCCCCCGAGCCCCTGCCCGAGGTCACCGCGCTGATCGGCCTCGAGGGCCACCCCGCCAAGGAGTTCGACCTCTACGGCTACATCGGCACCGAGCAGATCGCCCGCCGCTCCTTCACGGCCGGCGGCAAGGCCTACGGCTACGGCAACGCGCTCTACGGCAACGCCGGCTGCGGCATCGAGCTGAGCACCGCGACCTGCGTGGCCAACACCTCGGGCATCACCCAGGGCACGCTCGGCGGCTGGTGGCGCTTCTACCACGGCGGCTTCGGCACCGTGCAGGCCGGCGTGCAGTACTCCTACACCCGCCGCGACATCTTCCAGGGCGTCGGCGGCCACGCCGGCACCGACGAGAACGCCGTGCTCACCAGCCTGCGGTTCTCGCCGTTCCAGTAGGCAAGCAAGGTCGAGGCTCCGCCTCGAGCTCCGCCAAAGGCTGCGCCCTTGGAACGCACCCCTTAAGAGTGCCGGTCCAGGGGCGGCTCGCCCCTGGCGGGTCCGGGCAGAGCCCGGCCTTCCTCAGCCCAGCATCCCCAGCACCTCGCGCGCCGCCGCCTCCGACGGGCTCTCGCCCGCGGGCTGCAGGCTCGCCATCACGCCCCGGAACGCCGCGCGCTGCGCCCCCGCCACGCCCGCGTCCGTCAGCAGCCGCTCCAGCGTCGCCGCCAGCGTGCCCGGCGTGCACCCCTCCTGCAGCAGCTCCGGCACCACGGCGCGCCCCGCCAGCAGGTTCACCATCGCGACGTGCGGCACGCGGATCATGCGCCGCGCCATCGCCGCGCTGAGCGGGTTCACGCGGTAGGTCACCGCCATCGGCACGCCCGCCAGCGCCAGCTCCAGCGTCGACGTCCCCGACTTCGTCAGCGCCGCGCCGGCGGCCGCGTATGCGTCATGCTTGTCGTCCAGCTCGGTCACGATCACTGGCTTCACCGCCCAGCCCTCGGCCGCCGCGCGCACCACCTGCGCCACGATCGGCGAGACCGGCACGACCGGCACCACGCCCGGCATGCGCGCCGCCAGGATCGCCAGCGCGTCCCCGAACACCGGCAGCAGGCGCGGCGCCTCGCTCCTGCGGCTCCCCGGCATCAGCACCACCACGGGCGCGTCCGCCGCCACGTCGTGCCGCGCCCGGAACCGCGCCGCGTCCCCCTGATCCGCCCCGGACTGCAGCACGGGATGCCCCACGAAGCTCGCGTCGAGCCCGTGCCCCGCGAAATACGCCGGCTCGAACGGCAGCAGGCACAGCAGCCGCTCCCACAGCCCGGGGAAGCGCCGCACCCGGTGCTCGCGCCACGCCCAGACCTGCGGCGCGACGTAGTGCGCCCGCGGGATGCCCAGCGGCGCGATCCGGCGCAGCAGGTGCAGCGCGAAGCCGGGGCTGTCGATCGTCACCACCGCGTCCGGCCGCACGCGCGCCACGTCGGCCGCGCACTCCGCCAGGCGCCGCCGCAGCAGGCGCAGCCGCGGCAGGATCTCCACCAGCCCCATCACCGCCAGGTCGTGCATCGGGAAGATCGAGGCGAACCCCAGCTCCGCCATGCGCGGCCCGCCCACGCCCGCGAACGCGAGGTCCGGCCGCCGCGCGCGCAGCGCCAGCATCAGGCGGGCGCCCAGCACGTCGCCGCTGGCCTCGCCGGCGAGGAGCCAGACCGTCGTCAAGAAGAAAGCCCGGGCTCTGCCCGGACCCGCCAGGGGCGAGCCGCCCCTGGACCGGCTTCACTCAAGTCCAGGTTTCCAAAGGCAATTGCCTTTGGCGGAGTTCGAGGCAGAGCCTCGACCTTGCTCACGTCATCTCCGCCACGCCGCACGCCGGCACCGCGCCCGGCCAGTCGCGGTGGTTGCGCACGCCGCCGTCCGCGCGCACCGCGTCCAGTCGC
This sequence comes from Janthinobacterium lividum, assembly GCA_050955025.1. Taxonomy (GTDB): domain Bacteria; phylum Pseudomonadota; class Alphaproteobacteria; order Acetobacterales; family Acetobacteraceae; genus CAXSEF01. The sequence continues at coordinate 19,139 of JBPBQX010000052.1, read as the reverse complement.
GCCGGGTCCAGCGTCGCGTACACCCACCCCGGCTCGTCCAGCGCGCCGCGCGCGATCACGCCGTCCTCGGGAAACCCCCGGTCCACGGGCCCGAACACCGCCGCGTACCCCCGGTTGGCGTCCAGCGTGCCCAGCCACGGCGCCGCGCCCACGGTGGGCGTGATCGCCACGAAGCACTGGTTCTCCAGCGCCCGCGCCCGCGCCGACAGCCGCACGCGGTTGAAGCCGGCCACCGTGTCCGTGCACGACGGCGCGAGGATCAGCCAGGCGCCGGCCTCCACCTGCGCGCGGGCCAGCGCCGGGAACTCGACGTCGTAGCAGATGCAGATGCCGATGCGGCCCCAGGGCGTGTCGAACACGCGGGGCGGCTCGCCGGGCTCGACGTCCCAGACCTCGGACTCGAAGCGGGTCATCACCGACTTGTCCTGGAACGCGCAGCGGCCGTCCGGCGCGATCAGCGGCGCGCGGTTGCGGGTGCGCACGCGCCCGCCCGGCCCCGCGTCGCGCCACGGCAGCGTGCCCGGCAGCAGCCACACGCCGTGCCGCCGCGCCGCCGCGCGCATCGCCTCGAGCAGCGGCCCGGCGGCGGCGCACACCAGGTCCAGCTCGCGCCCCACGTCGGGGGGACCGTCGCCTGCGCCCGCGCCGGCCAGCTCGACGCACCCGTACTCCGGCATCACCAGCAGCTCCGCGCCCGCGCCCGCCGCCTCCGCGACCCGGGCATCCAGCAGCGCGGCCCACTCGGCAAGCCCGGCGGGCCGCCCGATCGGCTGCTGCAGCAGCGCGAGGCGCAGGACGCTCATGCCGGCGCCCCCGTCGCGGGCAGCGCCGCGCCGGTGAGCGAGCGCGCCCAGAACGCCAGCTCGTGCGGCGTCTCCTCCGCGTGCCCGACCTCGCGCCAGGTCATCACGCACGCAAGCCCCGGCACCGGCGCGTAGCCCCGCTTCCGCCAGAACCCGTCGAGCGGCACCCACCCCGCCGGCCGCCGCGGGTCGTCGGCCGCCCGACGCACCGAGCAGAAACAGGCGAAATCCGCGTCCGACGCCCGCCGCGCATGGGCCTCGCGCCCCGCGAAGAACGCGACCCCCACGCCCCGCCCGCGGTACTCCGGCAGCAGCACGGACTCCCCGAAGTAGAAGAACCGGTCCGGGTCCAGCCCCAGCGCCACGAACGGCGCCACGACCTGCGCGCTCTCGTCGACCATCGGCAGGCAGGTCGACGCCCCCACCGGCCGGTCCCCGTCGAACGCCACCACGATCGCGGCGCGCTCGCTCTCCACGTAGACGCGCATGTAGGACGCCTCGTACTCCGGGTCCGCGTCGTACAGGTACGGCCAGCCGCGGAACACGCTCGCGCGCAGGCCGTGCAGCGCCGGCAGCACCGGCAGCAGCGCTGCGCCGGACAGGGTCTCGATGCGCAGCGGCGGCGCGGCGGGTGCCATGGCGGAAGCCTTCCCGGGGGAGTGCGACAAGGGGCCCTGCGTGCAACGCCGCGCGCGCGAAGGCAAGGCCGGAGGCTCTGCCTCTGGACTCCGCCCACGGCTCGCCCCGAGAATCCACCCCGGGCGGCACGCGCGCCGTCCGGGGGAGGCGGGCGCATGACGGACACGCTGTTTCACGTTCTCGGGCCGCAGGCCTGGGAGGCCGCGCAGGCGGCGGGCCGGCACGCCCCGCCGGAGCTGTCGCGCGACGGCTTCCTGCACTGCTGCACCCGCGCGCAGCTCGGCTTCGTGGCGCGGCGGCACTTCGCCGGCCGCGCGGGGATGCTCGCCCTGCGCTTCCGCCCCGAGGCATGCGGCGCCGCCCTGGAGTGGGTGCGCAGCGAGCCGGACCAGGACCCGTTCCCGCACCTGCGCGGCGCGATCCCGCTCGCGGCGGTCGTGGAGGTCGCGGCGCTGGACACGCCGCCGGGCTGAGAACGGAGGAAGCAGGCAAGGCCTTCTTTCTCTGAAGAAAAAGAAGCAAAAAGACTTTGCCCACTTGGACCGGTGCTCCCCGTGGAGGCACCGACCCCATGGGAGAAAGTTCTTTGGTTCTTTCTTTCAAGAAAGAACTGCTTGCTCCGCTTCCGGCCCCCGCAAAAGAAAAGGCGGGCGAGCCTGCGCCCACCCGCCTCCTTCCCAGGCGCAGGCCCGGCGGAACGCCCGCCGGGCCGTGCGAGCTAGCGGCTCTTCTTGTAGAGCTTGGAGGCGATCTCGAAGATCTCTTCCGGCGCGTAGTTCGGCGCGAACGCCCCGTAGTTGCCGTCGAGCTCCGGGATCTTGCCGCCCTCGGGCATCCCATCGACCACCTCGAGCTGGCCCGGCGGATCGCCCGGCAGCGCGACCTCGTCGTTCGACCACACGCCGGCGGCCTCCGCGTAGTCGTTCGGGCTGAACTTGTACAGGCGGCGATGGCTGCCCTCGTTCAGGTACTTCTGGCACTCCGGCACGCGGTCGAGGTTGATGTTCGGCGTCGGCAGCATCTTCTCGATCTCGACGCCGGTCAGCTTCTTCAGCGCGAGCGCGTAGGCGTGGGCATGCACCGAGCCGCGCACCAGCAGGTAGCCGCAGACCTCGCGGCCGGTGGCCTCCGTCATCGTCTCGTAGACGCGCAGCTTGTGGATGCGCGCGCCGCACTCGAGGTGGAAGTTGTGCAGCAGGTCGATGATGATGTTGCCGGTCGTGGTCACCATGTCCATGTTCCAGGACGCGGCGTTGGAGTTCATCGGCATGGAGCCGCCGCCGTTGCTCAGGAACGAGCCGGCGAGCCGCACGTCCTGCATCGCGGCGAACGGCGCCTTGGAGATGTCGACGTTCTCGGTCGAGTCGCCCGGGCCGCAGTTCAGCATCGAGACGCCGGTGCTGACCAGCTCGACGTGGCCCAGCTCCTCGGCGAAGATCGAGGACACGAGGCTGTAGAACGGGCGCAGCTTGGACTTGTTGCGGAAGTTGAAGCTCTGGAACATGTAGTTCCCGAGCGTCGACATCTCGCCGTACTTGCCACCGAGAAGCTCCTGCAGGGCGGCGGCCGCGTTGGGCTCCGGCTTGGTCGGCTCCGGCAGCGCGGCCTGAAGCTTGTCGATGCGCATGAACATGGGCGAAACCCTTCTGGTGTCTGCCCGAGACTACGGGAGCGCCTGACCGGAGTTGCATGAAGTTCGCGTGCACGCGCCGGCGGGCAGGCCGCCCGGCGCGTGCACAGGCGCCCGCCTCAGTACTGCTTGTAGGCCAGGAACTTGCCGCTCATCGTGATGGAGACGCGGTCGCCGGCGTTGTTGTTCTCGCGCCCGAGGTTCATCTTGAAGTCGATCGCGCTCATGATCCCGTCGCCGAACTCCTCGTGGATCAGCGCCTTGAACGTCGTGCCGTACACCGAGATCAGCTCGTAGAAGCGGTAGATCAGCGGGTCGGTCGGAACCTGGGTCGGCAGCGAGCCGCGGTACGGCGCCTCCTGCAGCAGCCTGATCTCGTAGTCGTCCAGGCCGAGGTGGTGGCCGATCGCCTCCGCCGCCGCCTTGGGCAGCTGCATCTGCCCCATCAGCGCGGCCGTCACGTACTCCTTGGACAGCCCCTCGGCCAGCTCGGCCAGGCCGGACCAGGTCAGGTCCTGCTCGATCTTGATGCGCACGATCTTCTCGGTCAGCAGGGCGCGGTCGGTCATGGGCTCTCTCCTTGAAAGGGGGGGGGGCAGGGCGGCCGGCTCAGGCGCGGGCGCGTCCCGGCGAGGCCGCGCCCGCGTCGCCGATGCGGCGCACCGGCGGGTGGCGAGGGTCGGCGGGGCGGCCGGGCGGGCGCTCCACCAGGAAGTCGAGCAGATGATTGCGCAGCGCGGCATAGCCCGGCAACCGGTGCAGCACCGCGCGCGTGCGCCCGCGCGGCAGGCCGTTCTCCACGATCCCCGCGACCCGGGCGTCCGGCCCCGCCGTCATCAGCACGATCCGGTCGGCCAGAAGCATCGCCTCGTCGATGTCGTGCGTGATCATGAACGTCGTCGGCCGCGCCAGCCCCGCCTCCCCCCCGGCGCCGGGCCGCGCGATCGCCACCACCTCGTCCTGCAGCGCCCCGCGCGTCAGCGCGTCCAGCGCCGAGAACGGCTCGTCCATCAGCAAAATGCGCGGCCGGATCGACAGCGCCCGCGCGATCCCCACCCGCTGCCGCATCCCCCCCGACAGCTGCGCCGGCCGCTTGCCCTCCTCGCCCGCCAGATGCACCAGCGCCAGCGCCGCCCGGCTGTGCGCCTCCACCTCCGCCGCCCCCCACGCCGGCCAGCGCGAGCGCACCGCGAACGCCACGTTGCCCAGCACGCTCAGCCACGGCAGCAGCGCGTGCCCCTGGAAGATCACCGCCCGGTCCAGCCCCGGCCCCTCCACCGCCCGCCCGTCCACCAGCACCACGCCCCCGTCGGCACGCTCCAGCCCCGCCAGGATGTTGAGCACCGTCGTCTTGCCGCAGCCGGAGTGCCCGATCAGGCACACGAACTCGCCCTCGGCCACGTCGAACCACACCTCGTCGAACACGGGGAGCGCAGCGCCCGGAAAACGGCGCCGCAGGCCCTGGACGGAGATGTGCGGCGTCATGCCGGCAGCGAGGAAGCAAGCATGGGCTCTGCCCAAACCCGCCAGGGGCGAGCCGCCCCTGGACCGGCCTTGCTTAAGTCAGGGTTTCCAAAGGCGACTGCCTTTGGCGGAGTTCGAGGCAGAGCCTCGACCTTGCTCACTCCGTGTACCCCACCCGCCGCGCCGCCCACCCCAGCGCCTGGTCCAGCGCCATGCCCACCAGGCCGATCAGCAGGATCGCCACGATCACGTCGGTGATCGACAGGTTGTTCCACTGGTTCCACAGGAAGTAGCCGATCCCCGTGCCCCCCACGAGCATCTCGGCCGCCACGATCACCAGCCACGCGATCCCGATCGAGATCCGCAGCCCCGTCATGATCGTGGGCGCCGCCGCCGGCAGGATCACCCGCGTCGCCATGCGCCAGCGCCCCACCTCCAGCGTGCGCGCCACGTCGAGCCACTCGCGCCGCACGCCGCGCACCCCGAACGCCGTGTTGAGCAGCAGCGGCCAGATCGAGCACACGAAGATCACGAAGATCGCCGATCGCCCGCTGTCCCGGATCGTGTAGAGCGCGAGCGGCATCCACGCGAGCGGCGAGATCGGCTTGAGCACCTGGATGAACGGGTCCAGCGCGCGGCCCAGCAGCACCGAGCCCCCCACCGCGAACCCCAGCGGCACCGCCACCACGACCGCCAGCCCGAAGCCCAGCAGCACCCGCAGCAGCGACCATCCGAGCTGGATGCCGATGCCCTTGTCGTTCGGCCCGCGGTCGTAGAACGGGTCCGACAGCAGCTCCACGAGCCGCGCCCCCACCTGCGCCGGCCCCGGCATCGCCGACGTCCCCTTCGTCGCGGCCTGGCCCATCAGCGCGGCGTACTCCGGGTCCATCGCCGCGACCGGCGCCGTGCCGCGCACCGCGAGCTGCCACGCGCCCAGGAAGACGACCAGCAGCGCCAGGGACAGCAGCGCGGCGCGGGCGTTGAGGCCGGTCACAGGAGAAAGCAAGCATGGGCTCTGCCCAAACCCGCCAAAGGCCGGGCCTTTGGAATGCCTTCCCTAAGTACTGGATTCCAAAGGCGAGCCTTTGGCGGAGTTTGAGGCAGAGCCTCAACCTTGCTTCCTCCCATCACGTCCGCCGGATCGGGAACGACGCGAGGTAGGCCTCCGGCTGTGCGGGGTCGAACGGCTTGCCCATGACGACGATCGTGCGCCCGGACGGCGCGGGCGGCGCGAGGCCCGCCTCGCGCATGGCCCGCTCCGCGTCGGTGGCGAGGAACACCTGCCTTGCCACGCCCGCGTAGTCGAGGTCGCCGCGAACCTGCCCCCAGCGCTTCATCTGCGTCATGATCCACACCGCGAAGCTGTCCCACGGCATCGGCGCGAAGCTGACGCGGTCCGGCGCGTGCTTCACCCCGCCGAGCCCGTCGGCGTAGGTCCCGGTGAGCACCTGCTCGACGACGACCGGCGGCTGGTTGAGGTAGTTGGGCACCGCGAGCGTGTCGGCGATGTCCTTGCGGTTCTCCGCTTTCGAGGCGTCGCCCGCGGCCTCGACCACGGCGCGCAGCAGGGCGTGCGTGGTGTTGGGCGCCGCCTCCGCGAAGCCGCGCGACACCGCGAAGGCGCAGCACGGGTGCCCGTCCCAGATCTCGCGCGACAGCAGGTGGATGAAGCCCAGCCCGTCGTACACGGCGCGCTGGTTGACCGGGTCCGGCCCGAGGAAGCCGTCGAGGTTGTCGGCCCGCAGGTTGGCGACCATCTCGGCCGGCGGCAGCACGCGGATCTGCACGTCGCGGTCGGGGTCGAGCCCCGCCTCGGCCAGGTAGTAGCGGAGCAGGTAGTTGTGGATCGAGAAGTCGAACGCCACGCCCAGCTTCGTGCCGCGCCAGGTCGCGGGGTCGCGCCGCTCGCGGTGCTTCATCGCCAGCACGATCGCCTGGCCGTTGACGTTCTCGATCGCCGGCACCGTCCAGGGCACCGGCGCCGAGCCGACCCCCATGGAGATCGCCAGCGGCATCGGCGCCAGCATGTGCGCCGCGTCGAACTCGCCGGACATCGCCTTGTCGCGCACGATCGCCCAGCCCGCCGTCTTGACCAGCTCCACGTCGAGCCCCTGGCGCGCGTAGTGGCCCATCGGCCCGGCCATGATGATGGGCGTGGCACAGGTGATCGGGATGAAGCCCACGCGCAGGCTCTTCTTCTCCAGCGGCCCGGGCGCCTGCGCGAACGCCTCGCTCGCCGCGGCCAGCGGGAACACCTGCGCCAGCGCCGCCATCGCCGCCGCCGAGCCCACGCCCGCCAGCAGCCGCCGCCGCCCCGCGCCGCGGCCGAACACCGCGCGCGCCACGGCGGCCTCGACGACGCGCGCGGCCGCGTCCTCCGCCGGGCCGGCGCAGCCCTGCGCGGCAAGCCCCGGCCCGCCGCAGCCGCAGCCCGCGCCGGCGCACACCGGCGACGCCGGATCGTGGAACAGCCTGGCCATCGTGTCCCTTCCCCGTCGCGGCCACCCCCGCCGCGGCCCCGCCTGCCCCAAGCAAGCCGCACGCCAACCCGCCGGCGCAACCGTCACGGCGCCGGCGTGCCCCCGCCCCCGGGCGCCGCCGCGCCGCCTTCCCGCGACGCCCCCGCCCTCCCTATGCTGTGCCCGCCCCAGCCCAGGAGCCGCCCCGCCCATGAGCCACCTCTACGGACCCACCCACCGCGCGCTGCAGGACCGGCACGGCACGCGCCGCCTCGCCGACCGGCTGGAGAGCCTCGCGCACCCCGAGCTCGACGACGCCGACCGCGCCTTCGTGGAGGCCGCCGCGCTGTTCTTCCTCAGCACCGTGGACCACCTCGGCCGCCCCACCGTCTCGTACAAGGGCGGCGCGCCCGGCTTCGTGCGCGTCACCGCGCCGGCCGAGCTGGCGTTCCCCTCCTACGACGGCAACGGCATGTTCCTCTCCCTCGGCAACCTCGCGGCCTCCCCCCAGGTCGGCCTGCTGTTCATCGACTTCGCCCACCCCCGCCGCCTGCGCGTGCAGGGCACCGCGCGCCTGCAGGACGACGACCCGCTGCTCGCCGCCTACCCCGGCGCCGACCTCGTGGTGCGCGTCGCCGTGGAGACGCTGTTCGTCAACTGCGGCCGCTACATCCACCCGGCCGCCCCCGCCGCCCTGTCGCGCCACGTGCCCGACGCGGCGGGGCGCCAGCCGTTCCCCGCCTGGAAGCGCATCGCCCCGCTCGCCGAGACGCTGGGCGAGGCGGACCGCCGCGCGGTCGAGGCGGCCGGCGGCCCGATCGCCCCGGAAGCCTACCGCGGCGAGGACATGGCCTGAGCCCAGCAAGAAAGCATGGGCTCTGCCCAAACCCGCCAGGGCGAGCCGCCCTGGACTGGCTTCACTTAAGGGATGCGTTCCAAGGGCGCAGCCTTTGGCGGAGTTTGAGGCGGAGCCTCAACCTTGCCTTCCCCTGGCCGCCCTCATCTAACCCCCTGAAGACCACGCAAGAGGCGGGATTGCGGCATCGGCTGATCGGCTTTGCGGCGGCGGCGGCCTTGCTGGCGGCGTCCGTCCCCGTGCGTGCGGACGCGCCTGCGGGCCTCTCGGGCGCCGTGCCTGGCGGCGTGCTGCGCGCGACGCTGCCCAACGGCCTGCGCGTGGTGGTGGTGCCGGACCGCCTGGCCCCGGTGGTGTCCACGGAGCTGAACTACCTGGCCGGCTCCAACGACGCGCCCGACGGCTTCCCCGGCACCGCGCACGCGCTGGAGCACATGATGTTCCGCGGCAGCGCCGGCCTCGACCGCGCGCAGCTCGCCGAGGTCGGCGCGCTGCTGGGCGGCGTGTACAACGCCGACACCACCGAAACCGTGACGCAGTACACCTACACCGTGCCCGCGGACGACCTCGGCGTGGCGCTGCGCAGCGAGGCGCTGCGGATGCGCGGGCTGTCGATCACGCCCGAGGACTGGGCGCAGGAGCGCGGCGCCATCGAGCAGGAGGTCTCGCGCGACCTGTCCAGCCCGGTCTACGACGCGCTCGCCCAGATGCAGGCGATCCTGTTCGAGGGCACGCCCTACGCGCACGACGCGCTCGGCACCCGCCCGTCCTTCGACAGGACCGACGCCCCCCTGCTGCGCGCGTTCTACGAGCGCTGGTACGCGCCCAACAACGCGATCCTGGTGATCGCCGGCGACGTGGATCCGCCCGCCGCGCTCGCCGAGGCGCAGGCGGCGTTCGGCGACATCCCCGCCCGCCCCGTGCCCGAGCACGCGGCGTTCACCGTGGGCCCGGTGCAGGCGCGCACGCTGGCGCTGGCCACGGACTTCCCGGTGGGGCTGGTGGCGCTGGGCATGCGGATGCCGGGGCTGACCACGCACGACTTCGCCGCCGCCGACGTGCTGGGCGACGTGCTCGGCAGCCAGCGCGGCGCGCTATACGGGCTGGTGCCGGAAGGCCGCGCGCTGCTGACGCAGTTCCGCTTCCAGGCCAAGCCGGGCGTGGGCTTCGGCCTGGCGATCGGCGCCTTCCCGCGCGGCGGCGACCCGGCGCCGCTGCTCGCCGACATGCGCCGCGTGCTCGCCGACGCCGCGCGCGACGGCGTGCCCGCCGAGCTGGTGGAGGCCGCGCGCCGCCAGGAGCTGGCGCAGCTCGCCTTCGAGAGCGACAGCATCGCGGGCCTCGCGCGCAGCTGGTCGCGCGTGCTGGCGTTCCAGGGCGCCGACTCCCCCGAGGACCTCGCGCGCGCCTACGCCGCCGTCACCCCCGACGACGTGAACCGCCTGGCCCGCACCCTGCTCGACCCGGCGGCCACCGTCACCGCCGTCCTGACCCCGCGCAGCTCCGGCAAGCCCGTGACCGGCGCGGGCTTCGGGGGCGCGGAAAGCTTCGGCGCCCCCCCCGACCACCCCGTCGTGCTGCCGCAGTGGGCGGCCGACGCGCTCGCCGGGCTGCACCTGCCGGCCGCCCCCGAGCCGCCCGACGTGAGCGTGCTGCCGAACGGCCTGCGCCTCGTCGTGCAGCCGGAGCACGTGAGCCACACCGTCACGGTGCAGGGCCGTGTGCGCTCGGAGGACGCGATGCAGGAGCCCGCCGGCCAGGAGGGCGTCGCATCCCTGGCCGCCGCGCTGTTCGACCAGGGCACGGAAACGCGCGACCGCCTGGCGCTGCTGCGCGCCACCGACGACATCGCCGCCCAGGAGCAGGCCGGCCCCGCCTTCTCGGTCCGCGTGCTGGCCCCGGAGTTCGCGCACGGCATGGCGCTGCTGGCCGAGAACGAGCTGCGCCCCGCCTTCCTCTCCCCCACCTTCCCCGAGGCCACCTTCGCCCGCGTGCGCGACCAGCTCGCCCAGGGCGTGTCCGGGGCGCTGCAGTCGCCCGACTACCTGTTCCGCCACGCCGTCGCCCACGCCCTGGCGCCCGACGGCGACCCGAGCCTGCGCGAGCCCACGCCGGCGACGCTGTCCGCGCTGCACCCCGACGACGTGCGCGCCTACTACGCCGCCGCCTACCGCCCCGACCTGACCACGCTGGTGGTGCTGGGCGACGTCTCCGTGGCCGAGGCCCGCCGCGTGGTGGCCGAGACGTTCGGCGGCTGGGCCGCGGCCGGGCCCACGCCGGCGATCGACCTGCCCCCCGCCACCCCCAGCGTCGCCTCGCAGGCCCGCGTGCCCGACGAGAGCAGCCTGCAGGACAGCGTGATGCTGGCCGAGTCCGTGGGCCTGCCGGTGGACAGCCCGGACCGCTACACCCTGATGCTGGGCAACGTCGTGCTCGGCGGCGGCTTCTCCTCGCGCCTGTACCGCAACCTGCGGGTGCGCACCGGCTACGTCTACACGGTGAAGAGCGCGCTGGACTGGTCGCGCACCCGCGCCGACTACTCGGTCACCTTCGGCGCCGACCCGCAGAACGTGACGGCGGCGCGCGCGCTGGCGGTCCACGACATCGCCGAGATGCAGGCCGCCCCGGTGCCCGACGCCGAGCTGGCGCGCGCCAAGGCGCAGGTGCTGCGCCGCCTGCCGATGCAGCGCGACAGCGTCGGCGCCATCGCCGGCCTCTACCTGCACCTCGCCGAGCTGGGCCTGCCGCTCGACTCGGACCAGATCGCCGCGCGCCGATACCTGGAGATCACCGCGCCCGAGATCCGGCAGGCCTTCGCGACCTGGCTGCGCCCCGCCGACCTCGCCCAGGTGGTCAAGGGCCCGTCCACGGCGCAGTGACGCGGCGAAGCAAGCAAGCAGGCAAGCAAGCATGGGCTCTGCCCAAACCCGCCAGGGCGAGCCGCCCTGGACTGGCGTGACTTAGAAGCTGTCCTTGATCGTCGCCGGAACGGGTTGATCGAGTGAAAAGTAGGGGTTCCGGAGACCACGGTGCCAGGTATCCTTGATCGTTCAGGAGAGTGTCATTGAGAACAGCACGGCTGCTCCTCCGCAGGTGGCGTCCGGAAGACAAGGGCGCCTTTGCCGCCCTGAACGAAGACACGGAAGTCATGCGCTACATGCCATGCTCGCTAACCCGTGGCGAAAGCGATCAGTGGGCCGACAACATAGAGCGCGAGTTTGAACGCGACGGTTTTGGACTCTGGGCACTCGAACTGCCAGGAGAGGTGCCGTTCATCGGTTTCACCGGCCTCAACCGTGTCCCTTTCGAGGCTCATTTCACACCCGCTATTGAGGTTGGCTGGAGGTTGGCCCGTGATTTCTGGGGTTGCGGCTACGCGACGGAGGCGGCACAGGCCGCTGTTCAAATGGGATTTCAAGAGTTCGGGCTTAGGCAGATTATCGCCGAGACTGCGGAAGAAAACCTGCCATCTCGGCGAGTGATGAGCCGAATAGGCATGAGTCACGACCCTGCAGAGAACTTTCGTCATCCGGCTTACTCTTCAGGGAGTACACTTGGCGATTATGTTCTTTATCGACTTTATGGCGCCTAGAGCCCTGATCCTGAGCCTTGATAGCTTCAACATGCTACAACAATCTGGCTGAAAGTCCGCTCCAGCCCAAAAAGCAATCATTCCGGCGTCGATCAGAGACGGCTTCTTAAGTGGCGCGTTCCAAGGGCGCAGCCTTTGGCGGAGTTTGAGGCAGCGCCTCAACCTTGCTTCCTTCCCCGCTTGCCTGTCTTGCCGACCGGCGGATGCGGCGCTCATATCCCTGCCATGAAGAAGCCCGTGCCGACCGTCCAGCCCGCCGACCGTGCCGCCCGACTCACCGCCCTGCGCCGCGAGAAGATGTCGGAGTCCGCCCACGCCTACGTCCGGGGCAGCACCGTGCGCTTCTACGAGTGGCTGGCCGCCGCCGGCCGCGGCGCGATCCCGGAGGGGCCGCCGGTGTGGATCTGCGGCGACTGCCACGTCGGCAACCTCGGGCCGGTGGCCAGCGCGGGCGGGGCGCTCGCGGTGCAGATCCGCGACTTCGACCAGACCGTGGTCGGCAACCCCGCGCACGACCTGGTGCGGCTCGGGCTGTCGCTGGCCATGGCGGCGCGCGGCTCGGACCTGCCGGGTGCCACCACGGCGCACGTCGTCGAGCACATGATGGCCGGCTACGAGGCCGCCTTCGCCGGCGACGCCGACGTGGCCGTGCCCGAGACCGTGCGCCGGACCATGCGCCGCGCCGCCGGCCGCTCGTGGCGGCACCTGGCCGACGAGCGGATCGAGGGCACGCGCGCCGGCATCCCGCTGGGCCCGCGGTTCTGGCCGCTGGAGGCCGACGAGCGCGCCGCGATCGACGCGCTGTTCGGCCGCGAGGACCTGCGCGCGCTCGTCACCTCGCTGCGCGCGCGCGACGACGACGCCGAGGTCTCGGTGATCGACGCCGCGTACTGGCGCAAGGGGTGCAGCTCGCTCGGGCTGCTGCGCTGCGCCGTGCTGGTGGCCGTGGGCCACGGCCGCACGGAGCGCCACTGCCTCATCGACCTCAAGGAGGCGGTCGCGGCGGCCGCCCCCCGCGCCGAGGGCCGCGCCATGCCGCGCGACAACGCCGAGCGCGTGGTGTCCGGCGCGCGCGCCCTGTCGCCGCACCTGGGCGAGCGGATGCTGCCGCTGCGCATGCTCGACCGCGCGGTGTTCGCCCGCGAGCTGCTGCCGCAGGACCTCAAGCTCGAGATCGAGTCGCTGACCCGCGCCGAGGCGGTCGAGGTCGCGACGTTCCTCGCCGCCACCGTGGGCCAGGCGCACGCGCGGCAGATGACTCCGGACGAGCGCACCGCCTGGCTCGCCGAGCTGGGCCGCAACCGCGCCGGGGCGCTCGACGCGCCGTCGTGGCTGTGGCGGGCGATCGTGGAGCTGGTCGGCACCCACGAGTCCGCATACCTCGACCACTGCCGGAAGCACGCGCTGGCGGCATAAGGCAGCAAGCAGTTCTTTCTTGAAAGAAAGAACCAAAGAACCTTGCCCACTGGGTCCCGTGCCCGGCGGGCGGCGACCTTGTCTTCGTGGCAAAGTCTTTTTGCTTCTTTTTCTTCAGAAAAAGAAGGCCTTCCTGCTTCCTGCGGCTCAGCCGCGGGTGCGGACGGTGGAGCGGCCCCCGTCCACGCCGATCACCTGCCCGGTGATCCACCCCGCCTCGGGCGACAGCAGGAAGGCGGCCATCGCGGCCGCGTCGCCGGGCTCGCCGAGGCGCGGGATCGGGTGCTGCGCCGCGATGGCGCGCGACAGGGTGGCGTTGTCCGTCATGGGCGACGCGATGCCCGAACGGGTCAGGCTGGGGGCGATGCAGTTCACCCGCGTGTTGGGCGCAAGCTCCGCGGCGAGCGACACGGTGAGGCCCTCGACGGCGGCCTTGGCGGTGGCGATCACGGAGTGGCTGGCGAAGCCCGCGCGCGCGGCCACGGAGGAGAACAGCACCACGCCGCTGCCGGGCATCGCGTGCAGGGCCTCGCCGGCGGCGGCCACCGCCACCGCGGCGCCCAGCGCGTTGAGCCGGAACGCGTCGACGAAGTCAGCGGGCCTGGCGCGCCCGAGCGGCAGCAGCACGATCGAGCCCACGCAGTACGCCAGCCCGGCGACGCGCGGCCCGGCCAGCGCCACGGCCCGCCCCAGGGCGTCGGTGTCCATCGCGTCGGCGACCGCGTGCGTGCCGCCCAGCTCCGCGGCCAGCGCGGCGAGGCGGGCGGGATCGCGGCCCACCAGGTGCACGGCGCCGCCGGCGGCGACGACGCGGCGCGCCACGGCCGAGCCGATCGCGCCGGTGCCGCCCACGATCACGACGGGGTCTGCCATTGGGGGGCTCCTTGCGGGTTCGCGACACGAGGTGGCGCGGGGAGGAAGAAAGGCCAGAGGCCCTGCCTCTGGACTCGCCAAAGGCTGCGCCCTTGGAACGCCTCCCTTAAGCAAATGGGATCAAAGGGTCCTCGGACCCTTTGCGGGTTTGGGCGGAGCCCATGCCTGCTTCGAACCGCGCGTCGCCCCCGGCGTTGCGGCGGGATGGACCTGAACGAGAAGGCTCTGGAGGTGCACGGTCGGCTGTGCCGGCTGTACGGGTGCCCGATCGCGTATTTCCACGACCTCGACCCGGTGAGCGAGCTGGTCAGCTCGCTGCTGTCGCACCGCACCCGCAATGCCGACAGCGGCGCCGCGTTCAAGGCGTTGCGGGCGCGTTTCCCGGACTGGGCGGCGGTGATCGAGGCGCCCACGGCCGAGGTGGAGGCGACGATCGCGCGCGTGACCTGGCCGGAGCAGAAGGCGCCGCGCATCCAGGCGGTGCTGCGCGCGGTGCAGGCCGAGCGCGGCGCGCTGTCGCTCGACTTCCTGGGCGAGATGGGCGTCGACGAGGCGCGGGCGTGGCTGGAGCGGCTGCCCGGCGTGGGGCCGAAGACCTCGGCCGCGGTGCTCAGCTTCTCCGTGCTCCGGCGCGCGGCGCTGCCGGTGGACAGCCACCACCACAGGGTCGCCGCCCGGGTGGGCCTGATCCCCGCGGGGATGGCGGTGGGGCCGTCGCACAAGGTGCTGGCGGCGCAGCTCCCGCCGGACTGGGGCGCGCAGGAGGTCTACGACAACCACGAGGTCCTGATGCTGCACGGGCAGCGGTGCTGCTTCCCGCGCGACCCGGCGTGCGAACGCTGCCCGCTGCTGGAGCTGTGCCCGGCGGGAAAGCTGCTGCGGCACGCGGGCGGCGGGACGTCCGTGCCGGCGTGACGGCGACGGCCCGGCGCCGCGGGGCGGGCGCCGCCCCCGGCCCGGCCGGCCCGGCGCCGCGGGGCAATCGGGTCAGGAGCGTTGCCGCATTGTTGTTTTTCTGTTAATGTCTCCTGCCCTGAGACAGGACACCGTGCAGTGAGCAGCCCGACGACGACCACCGCGGACGACCAGGCGCCCTACAACGCGCTGGTCGGCCTGGTGGCGACCTTCGCGGACGGGTCGCGGGCGCTGTTCTCGGGCGCGCTGATCTCGCCCACGGAGGTGCTGACCGCGGCCCACGGGGTCTGGCGCCAGGGCATCGGGCAGGCGGTCAGCGTCGTGGCGCTGCCGTTCGGGGTGCCGCAGTACACGCCGCTGACGGGCACGGAGCAGGAGCTGGGCTCGGGCACCTACGCCGCCGCCGTCCACACCAACCAGATCGCCGACGCCGGCAACCAGGAGACGATCGGCGCCACGGAGTCCGACATCGCGCTGGTCGACTTCGGGACGCCGCTGACGACCGGGCCGGTGTTCGCGCTGCTGCCCGACGTCGCCGCGGCCGGGATCAGCATCGCAGGCTTTCCCGGCGGCCTGAACCCCGAGCAGACCGGCACCGGCACCGTCGCCAAGGTGCCCGGCTACACCGCGCTGCAGGGCGCCACCGACCTCGGGCCGGGCAGCAGCGGCGGGCCGATCTGGGTCACCGGCACGGGCGGCCAGGTCGCGATCGTCGGCACCGTCTCCACCTCCGCCTACGCGACCCAGCTCACCGCGGGCCTGGTCGCGCAGATCCGCGGCTGGCAGGCGGCCGACGCCTTCGCCGTGCCCGCCGCCAGCACCGCGCCCGGCACCGCGAGCCTGCTGCGCCTGGACTCCGGCACGCTGACCAGCGGCGGCAGCGACACCGTGCAGGCCGGGAGCGGCGCCGTGACCCTGTTCGCCGCAGGCCCGGCCGTGTCCGTGCTCGGCGGCAGCGGCGCCCTGGTCGTGGTCGGCGGCTACGGGTCGGACACGGTGCGCGGCGGCGCGGGGTCCTCCACGCTGTTCGGCGGCACCGGCGGCGGCGTGCTGGACGCCGGGCGCGGCGGCGGCTCGATCCTGGTGGCGGGCGCGGGCAACACCACGCTGGTCGGCGGCGGCGCGGGCGACGCGATGTTCGCGGCCCCCGCCGCCGACGGCAACGTCCTCGCCGGCGGCGCCGGGCAGGAGGTCGCCGTGGCCGGGGCGGGCGCCGCCACGATCGTCGGCGGCAGCGGCGCGCTCACCGTGTTCGCCGGCAGCGGCGCGGACCACATCGACGTGCCGTACGGGCTGGGCGGGGAGGTCGACGTCGTCGGCTACAAGCCGGGCACCGACCACGCCTACTACTTCGGCGCCGGCGCCACGCCGCCGGCACAGACCACGCAGGGCGCGTGGGGCACCACCTACCTGTTCGGCGACGGCAGCCACCTCACGCTGTTCGGGGTCGGCGCGCAGGCCTCGGCCTGAGAAGGAAGCAAGGTCGAGGCTCTGCCTCGAGCTCCGCCAAGGGAAGCCCCTTGGATGGCTTCTCTTAAGTCAAGGGATCAAAGGGCCCCGGGCCCTTTGCGGGTTCGGGCAGAGCCCGACCTTCCTACGGCACCGACGCCGCGAACGTCGGCCGCAGCGACACGCCCGCGCGCTGCTCGAACGCGTATCCCAGCGCGAGGACCCGCGCGTCCGACCAGGCCGGCCCCATGATTGACAGCCCGACCGGCAGGCCGGAGACCGCGCCCATCGGCACCGTGAGGTGCGGCGTGCCGGCGACGGCGGGCAGGGTGGAGGTGGAGCCGCTCGCGTGGTCGCCGTTGACCGCGTCGACCACCCAGGCGGGGCCCATGGTCGGCGCGAGCAGCGCCTCGACGCGGTGCTCGGCCAGCATCCGGTCGATGCCGTCCGGCCCGGCGAGGCGCTTCGCGGTGGCCAGCGCCGCGCGGTAGCCGGGGTCGTCGAGGCCGGGCCCGGCCTCGGCGCGAAGGAACAGCTCCTGCCCGAAGAGCGGCATCTCCTCGGCGGCGTGTGCGTCGTCGAAGGCGATCACGGCGGCCAGCGTGCGCGCGGCCACGGCCGGGGCGGCGTCGGCGAGGTAGGCGTTCAGGTCGGCCTTCAGCTCGGTCATCAGGACGAGCATCTCGGCGTCGGCGATGCGGCTCTGCGGCGCAACCTCGAGCGAGCCGGGCGGCGGCGTGCCGGGCAGGGCGTCGATCTCGACCAGCACGGCGCCGGCGTCGCGCAGCGTCCCGAGCGCGCGCTCGAACACGGCGTCGGTCTCGGGATGGAACCCGGCGGAGGGACGCAGCACGCCGAGGCGGGCCCCGCGCAGGGCCTCCGGGTCCAGCGCCGCCACGTAGTCGGCGCGGTGCGCGTCGGCATCGCGCGTGGCCGGGTCCAGCGGGTCGGAGCCGGCGATCACGCCCAGCACCAGGGCGGCGTCGCGCACGGTGCGCGCCATCGGCCCGGCGGTGTCCTGGCTGTGCGAGATCGGCACGACGCGGGCGCGCGACACCAGGCCGAGCGTGGGCTTGAGCCCGACGATGCCGGTCAGCGACGCGGGGCAGGTGATCGAGCCGTCCGTCTCCGTGCCGATGGCGGCGCTGACCATGC
Source organism: Janthinobacterium lividum (assembly GCA_050955025.1). Lineage (GTDB taxonomy): Bacteria > Pseudomonadota > Alphaproteobacteria > Acetobacterales > Acetobacteraceae > CAXSEF01. The sequence goes on along the minus strand of JBPBQX010000052.1, from coordinate 1,888 downwards.
CCGCGGCCACCGCCACCGCGCTGCCGGACGAGGAGCCGCAGGCGGAACGGTCCAGCGCGTAGGGGTTGCGCGTCAGGCCGCCCACCGCGCTCCACCCGCTGACGGAACGCGAGCCGCGGATGTTGGCCCATTCGCTGAGGTTGGCCTTGCCGAGGATCACGGCGCCGGCGGCGCGCAGCCGGGCGACCAGCGGCGCGTCGCGCCCGGTGACGTTGCCCGCGAGCGCGAGCGAGCCGGCGGTGGTGGCCACGGGGTCGGCGGTCTCGATGTTGTCCTTGACCAGCACGGGCACGCCGTGGAGCGGGCCGCGCGGGCCGTGGGCGGCCCGCTCGGCGTCCAGCGCGCGGGCGTCGTCGGGGGCGCGCGGGTTGAGGGCGAGCACGGCGTGCAGCGCGGGGCCGGCGCGGTCCAGGGCGGCCACGCGGTCCAGCGCGGCGGCGGTGGCGGCCTCCGCGGTGAGCGTGCCGTCGCGCAGGGCGGCGGCGAGGGCCGCGGTGCCCCGGTCGTCGGCGGCGCCTGCGGCCGCGGGGGCCGCGCTCACGAGCAGGGCGAGCAGCAGGAGGGGTCGGGCATGGGTCATCGTCCGCGCTCTGTTGTGCGGGGGCAGGGTATCAGGCGGCGGCCGGCGTGGAAGGGCCGGGGCGGCGGGGACGGGCGCGTGGCGGCGGGGCGGTGCCGCCGCGCGGCATGACGCATGTTTAACCCGCGCGGCGTGCCGGATGCTCGCGATCGGGCAGGAAGCGCGGTAACGTGGAACTCCGGTCGCGCCGGGCGCCGGCACCGCCGGCCGGCGCGGCGTCCCTGTCGGAGTCGGCCGTGGCCCAGTACCTCGTCGCCCGCGCCAACGCCCTGCTGACCTGCCTGCTGGTCGTGGTGCTGTGCCTGGTGGGGGGCGCCACCTGGGAGCGGCTCGACGCCGCGCGCGCGGCGCGGGCGTGGTCGCAGCACAGCTACGAGGTGCTCGGCACGCTGCAGGAGCTGTCGATCGCGGTGCGCGACGCCGAGACGGGGCAGCGCGGCTTCCTGCTGACCGGCGGCGACGAGTACCTCGCGCCCTACCAGGCGGCGCTCGGGCGCGTGGGGTTCCTGCAGGGCGAGCTGCAGCGGCTCACCGCGGACAACCCGGGCGTCCAGGACGAGCTGCGCACGCTGTCGCCGCTCGTGGCGCGCAAGCTGGAGGAGCTGGCGCAGACGGTGGAGCTGCGGCGCGACGTCGGGCTGGAGGCGGCGATGGCGCTGGTGCGCACCGGCTCCGGGCGGCTGCTGATGGCGCGCATCGAGGGCGCGCTGTCCGGGATCGCGGTGCGCGAGCACGCGCTGCTGGACACGCGGCTCGCGGAGTCCGACAGCCGCGCGCGCTGGGTGCGCTGGCTGCTGGCGGCGGGCACGGCGCTGTCGGTGGCGCTGCTGCTGTGGGCCGCGCGGCTGCTGAACCAGGCGTGGCGGCGCTCGAGCGAGGCGGAGGCGCGGCAGCGCGTGCTGGCGCTGCAGCTGCGCACCTCGCTGGACAGCCTCAGCCAGGGGGTCGCGGTGTTCGGGCCGGACCACGGGCTGCGTCACTGGAACGACTGCTTCGGCGCGCTGCTCGGCCTGCCCAGGGCGCTGGTGCGGCAGGCCACGCCGTACGCCGCGCTCGCGGAGCACACGGGCGCCGCCCAGGCGGACGCGGACCACGCGGGCACGGACCAGGCGAGGGCCGGTGGCGTCGGGGTCCTGGAGACGGAGGACCAGGTCCGCCACGGGCGCGGGCAGCCCGGGCGGCCGGTGGTGTTCGAGCGCGCCCGCGCGGACGGGCGCCAGCTCGAGGTCCGGCGCACGGCGATGCCCGACGGCGGCTTCGTGCTGACGGTCACCGACATGACGCGGCGCGCCCAGGCCGAGGCGGTGC
>JBPBQX010000051.1:0-1524 GCA_050955025.1 Janthinobacterium lividum | reverse complement strand
CTCACCCTGGTCGGCGTGGTCGACGCCGACCTCGGCCTCGGCGGCGGCGACCTGCGCGCCTCCGAGCGCACCGTCCAGCTCCTCCACCAGGTCGCCGGCCGCGCCGGCCGCGCCGAGAGCCCCGGCCGCGTCCTGCTGCAGACCTTCTCCCCCGAGCACCCCGTCATGCAGGCCCTGCTGCAGGGCGACCTCGCCGCCTTCATGGCCCGCGAGGCCGACGAGCGCCGACCGGGACACTGGCCCCCCTTCGGCCGCCTCGCCGCCCTCATCGTCAGCGCCGACACCCCCGCCGACGCGGACAGCACCGCACGCGCGCTCGGCCTCGCCGCCCCCCACGGCGACGGCGTCAGCGTGCTCGGCCCGGCGCCCGCCCCGCTCGCCATCCTGCGCGGCCGCCACCGCCGCCGCCTCCTGCTGCGCACCCGGCGCGAGATCGCGGTCCAGCCGATCCTGCGCGAGTGGCTCGCCCGCGTGCCGGTCGGGCGCGGCGTGCGCGTGGACGTCGACGTCGACCCGGTGTCGTTCCTGTGAGGAAGCAAGGTCGAGGCTCCGCCTCGAGCTCCGCCAAAGGCTCGCCTTTGGAAACCGTTTGTTGACGCGGCGGAGGTGATACCTTTGCGGTCCCGGGCCGATCCGCCGGGCAACGCGCGGCACCGCCCGCCAGCCGCCGAGGCCCCCGATGCCCCCACAGCGTTCCGACTCCTCCGTCGCCGTGTTCCTCGCCTTCCTGCGCCTCGGCTGCACCAGCTTCGGCGGCCCCGTCGCCCACCTCGGCTACTTCCGCACCGAGTTCGTCGAGCGCCGCCGCTGGCTCGACGAGGCCGCCTACGCCGACATCGTCGCCCTCTGCCAGTTCCTCCCCGGCCCCGCCTCCTCCCAGGTCGGCGCCAGCCTCGGCCTGCTGCGCGCCGGCCTGCCCGGCGGCCTCGCCGCCTGGGCCGGCTTCACCCTGCCCTCCGCCGTCGCGATGGTGCTGTTCGCCGCAGGGGTCGCCCACCTCGCCGACCCCGGCCACGCCGCCTGGCTGCACGGCCTGCGCATCGTCGCCGTCGCCGTGGTCGCGCAGGCGGTGCGCGGCATGGCTACGACCCTGTGCCCCGACCGCACCCGCCTCACCCTGGCCGCCGCCTGCGCGGTCCTCGTCCTCGCCGTCCCCACCGCCCTCGGCCAGCTCTGCGCCATCCTGCTCGGCGCCGCGGCCGGCTGGCGCCTGGTCGCCCCCACCATGCCGCCCGCCGCCGCGCAGCCCGCCGTCGCCGTGCCGCGCGCCCTGTCGCTGTGCTGCCTTGCCGCCTTCCCGCTCCTGCTGTTCGGCCTGCCCGCGCTGGAGGCGCTCGTCCCGAGCCACCCCCTCGCCCTGGCCAGCCGCTTCTACCGCGCCGGCGCGCTGGTGTTCGGCGGCGGCCACGTCGTGCTGCCGCTGCTGCGCGACGCCGTGGTGCCGCCCGGCTGGATCGGCGACGACCGCTTCCTCGCCGGCTACGGCGCGGTGCAGGCGGTGCCCGGCCCGCTGTTCACCTTCGC
>JBPBQX010000050.1:0-1714 GCA_050955025.1 Janthinobacterium lividum | reverse complement strand
GGTGCCAGCTCGTGGGGTCGTGCAGCATGGCGCGGACGCGCTCGGCCAGGTTGCTGGTCATGGGGTACTTGCTGCCGGCGTAGGTCGGGATCATCGGCTCGCCGGGGCCGCCCTCGGCGCACTCCACGGTGGTCTCGCGGATGCGCAGGAAGCGCAGCAGGCGGCCGCCGAACAGGAAGGTGTGGCCGGGGGCGAGGATGTTGGCAAAACCCTCCTCGATCTCGCCGAGGCGGAAGCCGCGGGGGCCGCCGAGGCGCACGGTGAGCAAGGGGGCCTCGACGATGGTGCCGATGTTCATGCGGGCGCGCTGGCCGATGCGGGCGGTGCGGATGTGGACGTACCCGTCGGCATCGCGGAACAGCTTGCGGTAGCGCTCGTAGGCGTGGAGCGCGTAGCCGCCGTCCTCGACGAAGCCGAGCGTGTCGTCGAAGTCCTGGCGCGACAGCGCGGCGTAGGGGGCGGCGCGGCGGACCTCGGCGAACATCGCGTCGACGTGGAACGGGGCGGAGGCGGCGCACAGCAGCAGGTGCTGGGCGAGGACGTCGAGGCCGCCCGGGCGCGGCGGGTCGCCGTCCAGCTCGCAGGCTGCGACTCCGAGCATGGCGGCCTCGCATTCGAGGACCTCGAAGCGGTTGGCGGGGACGAGGATGGCGCGGCTGCTCTCGTCCATGCGGTGGTTGGAGCGGCCGACGCGCTGCACCAGGCGGGAGACGCCCTTGGGGGCGCCGACCTGGATCACCTGGTCCACGCCGCCCCAGTCGATGCCGAGGTCGAGCGAGGAGGTCGCCACCACGCCGCGCAGCTCGCCGCGCGACATCGCGGCCTCGACCTTGCGGCGCTGGCCGATGTCGAGGCTGCCGTGGTGCAGCGCGATCGGCAGCGTCGCCTCGTTCAGCTTCCACAGCGCCTGGAACAGCAGCTCGCCCTGCGCGCGGGTGTTGACGAACACGATGGTCATGCCGGCGTTCGCGATGCGGTCGAGCACGGCGGAGGCGGCGGCCACGCCCATGCGGCCGGACCAGGGGACGCGGCCGTCGGGCAGCATCATGGACAGCTCGGGGGGGGCGCCGGCGGGCTCCTCGACCAGGCGCACGGGGCCGCCGAGGCCGACGTAGGCCTCGATGGCGGCGCGGTGGGCGACGGTCGCGGACAGGCCGACGACGCGCAGGCCGGGGAACAGCGTGGCCAGGCGGGCGAGGCCGAGGGCGAGCTGGTCGCCGCGCTTGGTGCCGGCGAGCGCGTGGACCTCGTCGACGACCACGCAGCGCAGGCCGGCGAACAGCGCGGGCGCGGTGGTCTGCGACAGGAGCAGCGCGAGGCTCTCCGGCGTGGTGAGCAGGATGTCGGGGGGGTTCTCGCGCTGGCGCTTGCGTCGGTCGGCGGGGGTGTCGCCGGTGCGGGTCTCGACGGTGATCGAGAGGCGCATCTCGGCGACGGGGGCGAGAAGGTTGCGGGCGATGTCGGTGGCGAGCGCCTTGAGCGGCGAGACGTAGAGGGTGTGCAGGCCGTGGCCGGCGTTGGACGCGAGGGCGACGAGGCTGGGCAGGAAGCCTGCCAGCGTCTTGCCGCCGCCGGTCGGCGCGATCAGCAGGGCGCTCTTGCCGTCGGCGGCGGCGTCGAGCATGGCGAGCTGGTGCGCGCGCGGGGCCCAGCCGCGCCCGGCGAACCAGGCGGCGAAGGGTTCCGGCAATGTTCCGGTCATGCGCCGGAGATA
>JBPBQX010000049.1:0-2111 GCA_050955025.1 Janthinobacterium lividum | reverse complement strand
TGAGCCCCACCGGCGCGCTGCGCAACTCCGAGGGCTTCTACGCCCAGGGCTACGTCAAGCCGGCCAAGAAGCTCAAGCTCGTCGGCTCCTACGGCGAGAGCAGCCTGTTCCAGGCCCCGGGCGAGATCAGCCCCACCCTGGTCCGCCGCAACGCCGCCACCATCGGCGCCGCCTACTACAGCCTGACCGACTGGATGACGCTGGTCGCCGAATACGCCCACGTCCAGACGCACAACAACGCCGGCGACGGCATCGACCAGAACGTCTTCACCGCGGGCACCATCCTCTTCTTCTGAGCCGCCCGCAGCAGCCACGCAAAAGGGGCACGGTCCGCAAGGACCGTGCCCCTTTCTCGTTCTGCCATCGAAGCAAGGTCGAGGCTCCGCCTCGAGCTCCGCCAAAGGCTGCGCCCTTGGAACGCATCCCTTAAGTCAAGGATTCCAAAGGCGAGCCTTTGGCGGAGTCCAGAGGCAGAGCCTCTGGCCTTCCTTGCTTCAGCGCGCCGCAGCCCCCGGCGCCTGGTTGCTGATCGCGCTCGGCAGGCTGGTCTGCGCGCCGGTGGTGTCGCGCATGCTGGTGCCCGTGCCGGCGCTGCCGCTCAGGTCGGGCCGGCCGGCCGTCATCGCGTGGTGGTGGTGGCGGTGGTGGCGATGGCGGTGGTGGCGCGCGTGGTGCATCGGGGCCGCCGCTGCCGTGGTGTCCTCGGTCTGCGCGTGCGCGGCGGGCGCGGCCAGCATCGGCAGGCCGAGCGCGAGGCTGGCCAGGGTGGCGATCAGGATGCGTCGCATGGGGGTGTGTCCTCGGGGTTTCTTGCTGGGGAGACGGCGGCCGGGCGGAAGGTCGCGTGGCCGGCGCGCCACGCCGACCTTCCACGCGCGGCCGGCGCGTCGCAAGAGAGTGGTGCCCGTTTGGCCACATACCATGGCAGCGAAGACACGCCGCCCGCATGCCTGCGTCCCGGCCCGCGCGGCCGTCCCCGCGCCGTTGGACGAAGCCCGGCGCGCGTGCTACGCGCCCGTGCCATGTCCCTGCCGCTGATCGCCGTGCTGAACGGCCCGAACCTCAACATGCTCGGCCTGCGCCAGCCCGAGATCTACGGCGCGGCCACGCTGGACGACGTCGAGTCCCTGTGCGCCGAGACCGCCGAGGCGCTCGACCTCGCCATCGACTTCCGCCAGACCAACTCCGAGGGCGAGCTGGTCACCTGGGTGCAGGACTGCCGCCCCGCGCCGGGCCGCCCCGGGGCCGCCGCCATCCTGATCAACCCGGCCGGCCTGTCGCACACCTCCGTGGCCCTGCTCGACGCGCTGCTCGCCGCCGAGCGCCCCGTGGTCGAGGTGCACCTGAGCAACATCCACCGACGCGAGGAATTCCGCCATCACTCCTATGTCTCGCGTGCCGCCGTGGGCGTGATCTGCGGCCTGGGCATCCGCGGCTACGCCCTGGGCCTGACCGCGCTGGCCGAGATCCTGCTCGACGCCGAACCCCACGCCGCGCGGGGACACGCACGATGAGCCAGCTGCCCGTCGACGAGGACGCGATCCGCGCCCTGGCCCGCATCCTCACCGACACCGGCCTCACCGAGATCGAGGTCTCCTCGGGCGACAGCCGCGTGCGCGTGGCCCGCAAGCCCGCCCCCGTGCTGGCCGCGGCCCCGGTCGCAGCCGCCGCGCCCGCCGCCCTCGCGGCACCCGCGCCCGCCGCCCCGCCGCCCACCGCGGAGGACGCGGCCGCCCACCCCGGCGCCGTGACCAGCCCGATGGTCGGCATCGCGTTCCTCTCGCCCGAGCCCGGCTCGCCCCCCTACGTCACGCAGGGCCAGCAGGTGCAGGCCGGCCAGACCCTGCTGCTGATCGAGGCGATGAAGACCTTCAACCAGATCAAGGCGCCCCGCGCCGGCACCGTGGGTCGCATCCTGGTCGGCTCCGGCAGCCCGGTCGAGTACGGCGAGGCCCTGATGATCGTCGAGGCCTGAGCCTTGACGGCCGCCCCACCCGCCCCCGCCCCGCGCCCCCTGTTCGGCAAGATCCTCATCGCCAACCGCGGCGAGATCGCGCTGCGCATCCAGCGCGCCTGCCGCGAGCTGGGCATCCCCACCGTGGCCGTGCACT
>JBPBQX010000048.1:0-2145 GCA_050955025.1 Janthinobacterium lividum | reverse complement strand
CGAGGCCGGTGCCGGGCAGGGCCTCGTCCTCGACGAAGCGGTGGAGCACCCCGGCCACCTGCAGTCCGCCCGCGTTGATGCGATCCATGTCGGTCTCCATGCCTGCCGCCCCTGTTTTCGGCAGGTGCGGCGGCGTTGTCGAGGCGCGAAATCGCGGGGCTGGGGAGGAAGGAAGGTCGGGCTCTGCCCGAACCCGCCAAAGGGCCGAGCCCTTTGGAAACCCTTCCCTTAAGAGAAGGCGATCCAAGGGCCCTGCCCTTGGCGGAGCTCGAGGCAAAGCCTCGACCTTGCTTGGGGATGGTTCATGGGCAGGCTGGTGTGGCTGGCGTCGTATCCGAAGTCGGGCAACACCTGGCTGCGGCTCCTGCTGCACAACTTCGTGCTGCAGCCGGAGTCGCCGTTCGACATCAACCGGCTCGACGCGTTCTCGACGAGCGAGGACATGGCGCGCCACTTCCGCCGCCTCGATCCGCGCCCGGCCACCGAGTACACGGCGGCCGAGGTGCAGCGGATGCGGCCGCTGGTGCACCGGGCGCTGCGCGACGGGCGCGACGGGGTGGTGTTCGTCAAGACGCACAACGCGGCGGTGTCGGTGGGCGGCGTGCCGCTGGTCACGCCCGACGCGACGTGGGGCGCGGTGGTGGTGGTGCGCGACCCGCGCGACGTGGCGGTGTCGTACAGCCACCACTTCGCGGTGGGCGTCGACGAGGCGATCGGAGTCATGGAGCGCGAGGACGCCACGACCGGGGGCACGGAGACGCGCGTGCTGGGCTGGCCGGGGAGCTGGTCGCTGCACGTCGCGAGCTGGACGGCGCAGGCGAGCCCGCGTGTGCACGTCATGCGCTACGAGGACCTGGTGGCGGACACGGCGGCGGCGGCGGGCGGGATGATCCGGTTCTTCGGGCTGGAGGTGCCCGAGGCGCGGCTGGCGCGGGCGGTGGCGGCGAGCCGCTTCGAGGTGGCGCAGGCGCAGGAACAGCGGGCGGGGTTCGTGGAGCACCCGCCCGGGCGCGGCGCGTTCTTCCGGCAGGGCCGCGCGGGCGGGTGGCGCGAGGTGCTCAGCGCCGCGCAGGCGGGGCGGGTCGAGGCGGCGCACGGCCTGCAGATGGCGCGCCTCGGGTATCTCTGAGGGCGCGCGGCGGCCTGGACCGGGCGCCGCCGGGCTGACTAAGCTCGCCGAAAACGGGGAGGGACGTGGCATGAGCGCAGATGCGATCCGCGAGGCGCTGCGCCTGGCGATGGAGCACAGCGCGGCGCCGATGGTCCTCTCGGACCCGTCGCTGCCGGACTGCCCGATGGTCGAGGCGAACCAGGCGTTCGCGGGGATGACCGGCTACCCGATGGGCGAGGTCCTCGGGCGCAACTGCCGCTTCCTGCAGGGGCCCGGGACCGACCGGGCGTCGGCCGCGCGCATCCGCTCGTGCCTGGAGGCGGGGCAGGGGTGCATCGACTGGATCGTGAACTACCGGCGCAACGGCTCGGCGTTCTGGAACCTGCTGTTCATCTCGCCCGTCCACGACCGCGACGGCACGCTGCGCTACTTCTTCGGCAACCAGCTCGACATCACCCTGGGCGCGCCGGCCTGGTTCAACGACGTCACGCTCGGCGAGGCGCACGTCGTGCCGTCGCTGGAGCGGGAGTTCCACGCGCTCCTCGACGAGGTGGGCGCGGCCGCGAAGGCGCAGCGGCTGGAGCGGATCGTCGCGGTGGCGCACCGGCTGGCGGAGATCTCCACGCAGCTGGCGCCGGGCGCGCTGGAGCCGGTCAGGGCGGCGGCGTACGTGACGCTGTCGTAGGGAAGCAAGGTTGAGGCTCTGCCTCAAACTCCGCCAAGGGAAGCCCCTTGGATGGCCTCCCTAAGTCAAGGGATCAAAGGGTCCTCGGACCCTTTGCGGGTTTGGGCAGAGCCCATGCTTGCTTGCTTTCAGTCCGGCAGGCGCTTCCCGACCGTCTCGGTGGCGAACGGGATCACGAGGAGGCCGACGCCGAACGCGATGGCGGTGAGCGCGACCGGGGTGCCGAGCGTGCCCATGCCGTTGACCGCGGCGGCGAGGCCGAAGTTGACGATGGCGCCGACGAAGCGCCCGACCGAGGTGCAGAACGCGAAGGCGGTAGCGCGGACGTCGGTGCCGAACAGCTCGGGCA
>JBPBQX010000047.1:0-2150 GCA_050955025.1 Janthinobacterium lividum | reverse complement strand
ACCGGCTCAACGTGGTGCCGATCCGGCTGCCGCCGCTGCGCGAGCGTGCGGAGGATATTCCTGTGCTTGCGAGACATTTCCTGGAACTGGCGCATCAGTCAGGACTTCCGTCCAAGACGCTGGACCCGGCGGCGCTCGGGCGGCTGCGCACGCACCGCTGGCCCGGCAACGTGCGCGAGCTGGAGAACCTGATGCGCAGGCTCGCCGCGCTCTACCCGCAGGAGACCATCACCGAGGAGGTGATCGCCGCCGAGCTGAGCGAGCCGGAGAGCGCCGCCGAGCCGGTGCCCGGCGCCGACCCGCGCGGCGAGCCGCTGGCGCAGGCGGTGGAGCGACACATCCGCCAGTTCCTGTCCGGCGGCCACGACGGCCTGCCGATGCGCGACATCTACGACCGCGTGATCGCCGAGGTGGAGCGGCCGCTGATCCAGATGACGCTCTCGGCCACGCGCGGCAACCAGATCAAGGCGGCCGCCATGCTCGGGCTCAACCGCAACACGCTGCGCAAGAAGATCAAGGACCTCGACATCCCCGTGGTGCGGGGGATCGGCTGAGCCGGCGGGCACGTCGCCGCGGGCCGCACGGACAGGGGGCGCGCGCGTGGCCGAGGTCCTGAACGCCGACGGGGGCCGCGGCCCCGCGGCGCCGGACGCCGCCGCGCCGCCGCCGCCGCCGGGACGCCGGGACAGGCGGGGCAGGCGCCGCGTCGCCGACCTGCTGCTGGGCAAGAGCGTCACGCTGGTGCTCGCCGCCGTGGCGCTGGGCCTGGGCATCGCGAGCTTCGTGATGCTGGCGCGCGGCACCACGCTGTCCTCGCGCCCGAACCTCGTGTTCGCGATCACCCTGTCCAACGTCGTGGCGCTGCTGCTGCTGGGCGCGGCGCTCGCGGGGCGGCTGACGCGCGTGTGGGTGGAGCGCCGGCGCGGCTCGGCGGGCTCGCGGCTGCACGTGCGCCTGGTGGTGCTGTTCAGCGTGGTGGCGGTGACGCCGGCCATCCTGGTCGCGGTGTTCGCCACGGTGTTCTTCCACCTAGGAATCCAATCCTGGTTCAACGACCGCGTCAGGACCGCCCTGGAGGAGAGCCTGCAGGCCTCGCAGGGCTACCTGCTGGAGCACCGCGACAACATCCGCGCCGACGCGCTCGGCATGGCGCAGGACATCCAGGAGGCCGGCCGCACCATGGGCGGCAACCCGCAGGCGCTGCAGTCGCTGCTGATCAGCCAGACCGCGATGCGCGGCCTCGACGAGGCCGTCGTGTTCGAGCCCACGACCGGGCAGGTCGTCGCCGCCAACGGCATGCACTCCGACCTCGACGTGCGCACCATCCCGCCGGCGGCCAACCAGGCGGCCGAGGGCGGCGACGTGGCCGTGCTCGGCACGTCCGATGAGTCCGAGGTGCGCGCCGTGGTGCAGCTCAACACCACGCCGCCGCTGCTGATGCTGCTGAGCCGCGCGATCGACCCGCACATCCTCGACCACATGCACCGCGCCGAGGGCGCCGTCGCGGAGTACGAGCGCCTCGACCAGAACCGCTACGGGCTGCAGGTCAGCTTCGTGCTGATCTTCGGCCTCGTGGCGCTGCTGGTGCTGGCCGCCGCTGCGCTGCTCGGCCTCGTGCTCGCCAACCAGATCGCGCGTCCCGTGGGCCGGCTGATCGCGGCGGCCGAGCGGGTGCGCTCCGGCGACCTGGGCGTGCGCGTGCCCGAGGCCGGCAGCGACGACGAGCTGGCCGGGTTGAGCCGCGCCTTCAACCGCATGACCGGACAGCTCGCGGGCCAGCGCGGCGAGCTGATGGACGCCTACCGCCAGATCGACGAGCGCCGCCGCTTCACCGAGACCGTGCTGTCCGGCGTCTCGGCCGGCGTCATAGGACTAGATGCCGAGGCGCGGATAGAACTCCCAAACCCTGCCGCCACCGAGCTGCTCGGCATCGACCTGCTGGCGGCCACGGGGCAGAAGCTCGGCGTGCTCGTGCCGCAGTTCGCCGAGCTGCTGGCCGGCAGCGCCGCGGCCCCCGACCGCACGCGCCGCCTGGAGGTGCAGATCGGCCCGGAGATGGCGCGCCGCACGCTGCTGGTGCGCATCGGCCCGGAGCTGAAGGCGGGCAGGGCGGAGGGCTACGTCGTGACCTTCGACGACATCACCGAGCT
>JBPBQX010000046.1:0-2350 GCA_050955025.1 Janthinobacterium lividum | reverse complement strand
GCCTGTCGTGCCTGTCGTGCATGACGACGTGCCCGTCCGGGGTGAACTACATGCACCTGGTCGACCACGCGCGGCGCTACATCGAGGACACCTACACGCGGCCGTGGCACGAGCGGGCGATGCGCGAAGTGCTGTCGCGCGTGCTGCCGCACCCGCGGGTGTTCCGCTGGGCGCTGTGGGGGGCGCGGCTGATGCGGCCGGCGGCGGGGCTGGTGCCGGGGCGCGGGATGGCGTCGCAGCGGGTGCGGGCGATGCTGTCACTGGCGCCGGCGCGCATCCCGCCGGGGGGCACGATGCAGTCGCCGCAGGTGCATCGGGCGGAGGGCACGCGGGTCGGGCGGGTGGCGCTGCTGGCGGGGTGTGCGCAGACGGTGCTGGCGCCGTCGATCAACGAGGCGACGATCCGGATGCTGACGCGGCGCGGCATCGAGGTGGTGGTGGCGAAGGGCGTCGGGTGCTGCGGGGCGCTGACGCACCACATGGGGCGCCACGACCAGGCGATGGAGACGGTGCGGGCGGCGGTCGCGGGGTGGGCGCGCGAGACCGTGGAGGAGGGTGGCGAGGGGCTGGACGCCATCGTCATCAACACGTCGGGCTGCGGGACCACGGTGAAGGACTACGGACACATGTTCCGCGAGGAGCCGGAGCCGTGGCGGTCGCGGGCGGCGCGGGTGTCGGCGCTGGCGATGGACGTCACGGAGTACGTGGCGAAGCTGGGGTACGTGGCGTCGCGGCCGGCGTCGGGGGTACGGGTGGCGTACCATTCGGCGTGCTCGCTGCAGCATGGGCAGGGGGTCACGGGGGCGCCCAAGGCGCTGCTGAAGCAGGCGGGGTTCGTGGTGAGCGAGCCGCGCGAGCCGCACCTGTGCTGCGGGTCGGCGGGGACCTACAACATCGTGCAGCCCGAGATCGCAGGGCAGCTCCGGGCGCGCAAGCTGGCGAACCTGCAGGCCACGGGGGCGGAGCTGGTGGCGGCGGGCAACATCGGGTGCCTGACGCAGCTCGGCGGCGGGGGCCTGCCCGTGGTGCACACGGTGGAGCTGCTGGACTGGATGCAGGGCGGGCCGCGGCCGGCGGCGCTGGACGAGGTCGGGCGGGCGCAGGCGGCGGTGGAGCAGGCGGGGGTGCGGGCGGCCGGCGCGGCGCATCCGCGGACGGGGATGGGCGTGGACGGGGTGCGCGGCGTCGATCCGGCGGGGCTGGACGGCATCGACGCGGCGATCAGCGGGCCGGCGGCGATCGAGGCAGAGGAGGCGGCGCGGCCGCCCCTGCCCCGCCGGTGAGGCGCGCGCGGGGGTTCGGGGTGGCGCTGGCGGTGCTGGCCGGCTGGGCGGGAGCGGCGGGGGCGCAGACGGCCAGCCCGCAGGTGGTCACCGAGCACATGATGACGGCGCTGCAGCAGGCGACGGACAGCACGGCGGCCAGCATCATCGAGGCGCATCTGCGGGGCTACATGCTCAAGGCGGCGACGCCGGCCGTGTCGCTGCTGGTGGAGCGCGGCAACCGCGAGCTGGGGGCGGGCCAGGGGGGCGAGGCGGTCACGGACTTCTCGTCGGCGATCGACCTGCAGCCGGAGCTGGCGGAGCTATACCGGCTGCGCGCGCTGGCGCGGTTCCAGGGGGGCGACTATCCGGGGGCGCTGCACGACCTGGAGCAGGCGGTGCGCATCGAGCCGCGCGACTTCGTGGCGTTCGAGGATCTGTCGCACATGGCCGAGCAGCACGGCGACGCCAAGGGCGCCTACGCGGCGCAGAAGAAGCTGCTGGAGCTGGACCCGAAGACGGAGGGGGGCGAGGCGCGGCTCGACCAGCTCAGGCGCAAGGCGTACGGGCAGCCGGCCTGAGAAGAAAGGCCGGACTCTGCCCGGACCCGCAAAGGGTCCGAGGACCCTTTGATCCCTTTTCCTAAGGGATGCGTTCCAAGGGCGCAGCCTTTGGCGGAGTTCGAGGCAGAGCCTCGACCTTGCTTCGCCTCAGCCGATCTGGATCGACTGGACGGCTTCCTCGAGTTCGGCGAAGCCCGGCATGTACTGCGTGGGCACCAGCTTGCGGCCGGTTTCCACGCTGACCTGGGGCGCCATGCCGTGCAGGTGGGCGACCAGGACGCCGCGGATCACCTCGTAGAACTTGATGTCCTCCTCGACGACGCCCTTGATCCGGGTCGCGAAGGGCGCGGCCATGCCGTAGGCCAGGAGCACGCCGAGGAAGGTGCCGACGAGGGCGCCGCCGATCATCTCGCCGAGGACGGCGGGCGGCTCGCTGATGTGGCCCATGGTCTTGATGACGCCGAGCACGGCGGCGACGATGCCCAGCGCCGGGAGGGCGTCGGCGAGCGTCTGGATCGCGTGGCT
>JBPBQX010000045.1:0-2653 GCA_050955025.1 Janthinobacterium lividum | reverse complement strand
ACGGAGTGCTCGATGAGCGACAACCTCGCGGTGCGCCACCCCGAGGTGGACTTCATCCGTCCCTGCAACCTCTGCCCGCACATGAAGCGCATCACCCTGTCCGGCATCCGCCACGCGCTTGAGACCATGACCACCGAGGTCGTGATCGACCCCGCGCTGGCCGGCCGCGCCCGCCTCGCCGTCGAGCGCATGCTCGCCATCTGAATCCGCCATGCCTCCCCGGAGCAAGCCCAGATGACCAAGATCCGCCTGGCACAGGACGACGTGCTGATCGTCGGCGCCGGCCTCGCCGGCCTGCTCACGGCGCTGCACCTGGCGCCGCATCCGGTGACGATCCTGACCGCGGGCGCGCTCGGCACGCTGTCGTCGAGCGCCTGGGCGCAGGGCGGCGTCGCCGCGGCGGTCGGGCCTGACGACAGCACCGAGCTGCACCTCGCCGACACGCTCGCCGCCGGCGCCGGCCTGTGCGATCCCGAAGCGGCCCGCCGCATCGTCGAGGCCGGGCCGGGCGTGATCGAGACCCTTGCGCGGTACGGCGCCCGCTTCGACCGCGACGAGGCCGGCGCGCTGCGCGTGGGCATGGAGGCCGCGCACTCGCGCCGCCGCATCGTGCACGCCACCGGCGACGGCGCCGGCCGCGAGATCGTCCGCGCCCTGGTCGCCGCCGTGGCCGCCACGCCGTCGATCACGGTGCTGGAAGGCCTGTCCGCCCGCCGCCTGCTGCTCGACGAGGGCCGCGTGTGCGGCGTGCTCGCGCAGCGTCGCGGCGAGGACGTGGTGCTGCGCGCCTCGCGCGTGGTGCTCGCCACCGGCGGCGTGGGCGCGCTGTTCCGCCACACCACCAACCCGTCCGGCGCGTACGGCGCTGGCATCGCGATGGCCGCGCTGGCCGGCGCCGCCCTGCGCGGCATGGAGTTCGTGCAGTTCCACCCGACCGCGCTCGACGTCGGCCGCGACCCGATGCCCCTGGTCAGCGAGGCCGTGCGCGGCGAGGGCGCGACCCTGATCGACGACCGCGGCGCCCCGGTGATGGCCGGCTTCGCGCGCGCCGACCTGGAGCCGCGCGACGTGGTGTCGCGCGAAGTGTGGCGCGTGCTGGCGGCGGGCGGCGGCGTGCGCCTCGACGCCACCGGCATCGCGGACTTCGCACACCATTTCCCCGCGATCCACGCCTTCTGCCGCACCGCCGGCATCGACCCCGCGACGCAGCCGATCCCGGTGCGCCCCGCCGCGCACTACCACATGGGCGGCGTCGCCGTGGACGCGCACGGCCGCACCAGCGTCCCCGGCCTGTGGGCCTGCGGCGAGGTGGCCAGCACCGGCCTGCACGGTGCCAACCGCCTGGCCAGCAACTCCCTGCTCGAGGCCGCCGCCTGCGCGCGCTTCGTAGCACGCGACCTCGCCGCCACGCCGGCGCGCGCCGCCCCCGCGCCCGACCTGCCGCTCGCCCCCGCCGACCTGGCGCTGCCGGCCGTCGCCCGCATCGCCTCGGGCCCGCGTCGCCCGGCTCCCGCCGCGGCGCTCGCCCCCGACACGCTCGGCCACGACACGGCGCGTGCCGATGTCCTCGCGGCGGCCGACACCGCCGCGATCCGTCCGCTGGTGTCGCGCGGCCTCGGCGTGCTGCGCGACGGGCACGGCCTGCGCGAGGCCGTGCTCGCGCTGCTTCCCCGCGTGGAAGCCGAGGACGCCGGCTCCGACCCCGCCCGCGTCGCCCTGCTGATCGCCGTGGCCGCCCTGCGGCGTCCCGAGTGCGTCGGCAGCCATTGGCGCACCGATGCCGCGCGGTCCGGCGCCGTCGGCACGCGGGCCGGCACGTCCGCCCCGCAGGCCGATCCGCCCGCCCTGCCGCTGCTGACCCTGGACGAGGCGCTCGCCGCCGCCCGCCTGCTCCGCGACGAGGCCGCCCTGCCGCAGCCTGCCTTCGCCAGGAGGGCCTGAGCCATGCCGCTCTGCCCCCTGCCCACCGTGATGCTCGAGCCCCTGGTGCGCGCCGCTCTGCTGGAGGATCTCGGCCGCGCCGGCGACCTGACGACCGACGCCATCGTGCCGCGCGACCTGCGCACCACCACCGCGCTCGCCGCCCGCCAGCCCGGCGTCGTTGCCGGCCTCGACCTGGCCGTGCTCGCCTTCCGCTTGGTCGTCCCCGAGATTGCAGTCGAAGTCCACATCCCCGACGGCGGCCGACTGCGTCCGGGCGACACCATCGCCACCGTGCGCGGCCCGGCGCATGGCGTGCTCACCGCCGAGCGCGTCGCTCTCAACTTTCTCGGCCACATGAGCGGCATCGCCACCGCCACCGCCACGATCGCCGACGCCCTGGCCCACACCCGCACGCGCGTGACCTGCACCCGCAAGACCATGCCCGGCCTGCGCGCCGTGGAGAAATACGCCGTGCGGGCCGGCGGCGGCGCCAACCACCGGTTCGGCCTCGACGACGCCGTGCTCATCAAGGACAACCATGTCGCCATCGCTGGCAGCGTCCGCACGGCCCTGGAGCGCGCCCGCGCCCACGTCGGCCACCTGGTCAAGATCGAGCTGGAGGTCGACACCCTCGCCCAGCTCGAGGAGGCGCTCCTGGTCGGCGTCGACGCCGTGCTGCTCGACAACATGGACGTCGCCACCCTGCGCCAGGCCGTCGCCATGGTCGGCG
>JBPBQX010000044.1:0-2992 GCA_050955025.1 Janthinobacterium lividum | reverse complement strand
TGCCGCCGAGCGTGGTCATCAACCCGCAGATCAGGCCGCGCAGCAGCGGCGCGCCGCGTCCGGACAGCTTGCCGTCGTCGGACAGCGCCTCTGCGAACCCCATGGAGATGCCGGCGCCGAGCGAGGCTGCCAGGCCGACCAGGAACGCGTTCCACGGCAGGTGCGTGGCGAAGGCGGCGGCGAACACCGGCGCCAACGTGGACACGGAGCCGTCCATCAGCCCGACCAACGCCGGCTGCACGATCTGCAGCACGAAGCGGCGCCGGCCCTGGTCGTCCTCCGCCTCGCGCCGGCCCTCGTCGAGATGCCTCTGCTCGATGATCCCGGCCATGTGCTCGTGCGAGGCCTCCGCCTCTGCGAGGTCGCCCAGCAGCCGGCGGACGGAAGCGTCCGTGCTCAGCTCCGCCGCCTGGCGGTAGAAGCGCGCGGCGGAAAACTCCATCTCGCGGGCCTGCCTTCGCACGGCGTCGATGCCAAGCGGGCGGAAGTGCGTCACGGGCCTGCGCTGCACGAAGCCGCGCACGTCCTGCCGGCGCACCAGCGGGATGTGGTCGCCGAAGCGGGTGACATACAGGTCGAGCAGCTGTCGGCGGTGCTGGCCTTCCTCGGCGGCCATGTCGTCGAACATTCCCGCGCTGTCAGGATAGTCGCGCCGCAGGTTCTCGGCGAAGTCAGCGTAGATGCGGCCGTCCTCCTCCTCGGAGCAGATGGCAAGGGCGAGGATCTCGCGTTCGGTCAGATCGGTGAAGTTGCGCATGGGGCCAATCTGGCAAATCCCACGCGCTTTGCAAGCAAAAGCAACAACCTGAGAATGCCTCTCAGATGCGTTCGCGTCTTCATGAAGTAACGGCCAGCAACTGTGGGAACCCGCCGGCCTCAGTGGCGGAAGTGGCGCATCCCCGTGAACACCATCGCCAGCCCCGCCGCGTCGGCGGCCGCGATCACCTCGGCGTCGCGGACGGAGCCGCCCGGCTGGATCACCGCGGTGGCGCCGGCGTCGACCGCGGCCTGCAGCCCGTCGGCAAAGGGGAAGAACGCGTCCGACGCCACCACGGAGCCCTGGGTCAGGCGCTCGGACAATCCGGCCGCTTGCGCCGCCGCCTCGCCCTTCAGGACGGCGACGCGCGCGGAGTCGACGCGGCTCATCTGGCCGGCGCCGATGCCGACCGTGGCACCCCCGCGCGCGTAGACGATCGCGTTGGACTTGACGTGCTTGCAGACCCGGAACGCGAACAGCAGGTCGGCCAGTTCGGTCGCGTCCGGGGGGCGCCGGGTCACGACGCACAGCCCGGCCTCCTCCACCCGGCCGGCGTCGCGCGTCTGCACCAGCAGGCCGCCGGCCAGGCTGCGCAGCATCAGGCCGGCGGGGCCGGGCTGCTGCGCGGCAGGGTCGGGCACCGCGCCGGTCAGCAGCAGGCGCAGCGCCTTCTTGCGCGACAGCACCGCCAGCGCGGCCTCGCTGGCGTCGGGCGCCATGATCACCTCGGTGAAGATCGTGGCGATTCGCGCTGCCGTGTCCTCGTCAAGCGTGCGGTTGAGCGCCACGATGCCGCCGAACGCCGAGGACAGGTCGCAGCGCAGGGCGAGGTCCCAGGCCTGCGGCAGGCTGGAGGCCACCGCCACGCCGCACGGGTTGGCGTGCTTGACGATGACCACGGCGGGCCCGTCGAACTCGGCCACGCACTCGAAGGCGGCGTCGGTGTCGTTGAGGTTGTTGTAGCTGAGCGACTTGCCCTGCACCTGGCGCGCCGTGGCCACCCCCGGCCGCGCCGGGCCCGAGGCCTCGAGGCTGTAGAACGCGGCCTGCTGGTGGGGATTCTCGCCGTAGCGCATCGGCTGGGCAAGCGTGGCCGCGACCGTCAGGCGCGCGGGAAACAGGGTTCCGGACTGTCCGGCGAACCAGGCCGCGATCGCCGCGTCGTAGGCGGCCGTGCGCGCGTAGGCCTGCGCCGCCATCTCGCGCCGCAGCGCCAGGGTGGTGCCGCCCTGCCCGAGCGCCTCGCCCAGCGCCGCATACTGCCCCGGCTCCGTGAGCACCAGGACGTGGGCGTGGTTCTTGGCCGCGGCGCGGATCAGCGCCGGGCCGCCGATGTCGATCTGCTCCACGCAGTCGTCGAAGCCGGCGCCCGAGGCCACGGTCGTCTCGAACGGGTAGAGGTTGACCACCACGAGGTCGATCGGCGCGATGGCGTGCCCGGCCAGCTGCGCCATGTGCGAGGCGTTGTCGCGCCGCGCCAGGATGCCGCCGTGGATCTGCGGCACCAGGGTCTTCACCCGTCCGTCGAGCATCTCCGGCACGCCGGTGTGGTCCGAGACCTCGACCACGGGAATGCCGGCTTCGCGCAGCGTGCGCGCCGTGCCGCCGGTCGAGAGCAGCTCGACCCCGGTTCTGGCGAGGGCCTGTGCCAGGGCCACGAGGCCGGTCTTGTCGGACACGGAGAGCAGGGCACGTCGGATCGCAACGATGTCTGTCATGGCGGGCGCATAGCCGTGCGGCGGGGCCATGCGCAAGCGCCGGGAAGGCAGCAAGCAAGGTCGGGCTCTGCCCGGACCCGCCAGGGGCGAGCCGTCCCTGGACCGGCCTTACTTAAGTTGTGCGTTCCAAGGGCGCAGCCTTTGGCGGAGTTTGAGGCGGAGCCTCAACCTTGCCTGCCTTGCCGGCCTGCAGCTCAGCGCGCCGCCTGCCGCCAGCTCGGCAGTGCGTCGAGGAAGTCGCCCAGCGTGTTGGTCCATGCCTCGGCCTGGAAGATCGCGGCGTGGCCGTAGCCCTTGCCGCCGCTGTCGAGCAGCACGAAACGGCCGTGCGGCAGGTGCTCCACGACTTGGCGCGGCTGCGGCAGGGTGTCCGGGTTGACCAGGTCGTCGGCGAAGTTGATCGCCAGCAGCGGGGCGCGGATCCTGCCGACGTCCGGGGCGGGGTCGTAGTCGGCGGAGCTGCGGTAGTCGTAGAGCGTGTCGTTGGCGTCGCGCCCCTGGTAGCGGGCGATCAGCG
>JBPBQX010000043.1:0-3101 GCA_050955025.1 Janthinobacterium lividum | reverse complement strand
GCGAAGGGGACGAGGATCTCGGACCAGCACTCGACGAGGTTGGTCAGCGCGGTGGGGTTCTCGAAGGGGTGGGCGGAGTTGGTGTTGAAGAAGCCGCCGCCGTTGGTGCCGAGCAGCTTGATCGCCTCCTGGAAGGCGACGGGGCCGAGCGCGATGGTCTGGTGCGCGCCCTCCAGCGTGGTGGCGTCAACGTAGCCGGCGAGCGTCTGGGGGACGCCGGAGGCGATCAGGAACACGGTGTAGACGAGGCAGATCGGCAGCAGGACGTAGAGGGTGATGCGGGTGAGGTCGACCCAGAAGTTGCCGAGCTCCTTCAGCGCGGAGCCGGCGAAGGCGCGCGCGACCATGACGGCGGCGGCGATGCCGGTGGCGGCGGAGAGGAAGTTGTGGACGGTCAGGCCCCACATCTGGGTGCCGTAGGACAGCGTGGTCTCGCCGCCGTAGGCCTGCCAGTTGGTGTTGGTGACGAAGGAGATCGCGGTGTTGAAGGCGAGGCGCGGCGAGAGGCCGGACTGGCCGGCCGGGTTGAGCGGCAGATAGTCCTGGAAGCGCAGCATCAGGTAGAGGACGAGGAAGTGCACGGCCTGGAGCATGACCAGGGCGGTGGCGTAGGTCTTCCAGCCCATGGACGCGCGGGCGTCGACGCCGGCGATGGCGTAGAAGCCGCGCTCGACGGGGGCGAGGACGGGGGAGAGGACCGTGCGCTCGCCCTGCACGACGGCCGCGATGTAGCGGCCGAGGGGGACGGCGCACACGAAGACGAGGGAGAGCAGGAGCGCGATCTGCGCCCAGCCGATGAGGGTCATGGCGGGGTCCTCAGAAGTCTTCGGGGCGCACGAGCGCCCAGACCAGGTAGACGAGGAGGCCGGCGGAGACGATCGCGCCGAGGATGAGGTCGAACATGGTCAGATGCGCTCGCACAGCGCTGCATAGGCGGCCATGAGCAGGATGCCCCCGGTTCCCAGCACGATCACGATGAAGTCTGCCATGTCGCCAAGCCCTCCGAATGGGAGGCAGGGCATAGGCCGGCGGGGCATAAAGGAACGATGCGTTTCGCGCCCCGAGGTGTCGGCTGGCGGCTGATTGCGTCGGGGAACTTCGCCATCCGCCGACGACACGATGAATTCAGGCTCGCGGCGAGTAGTCGCCAAGCGTGCCCGACGGTTCATTGCGCAATCACGGTTGGAACTTGCCGAGCGGGATGTTCTGGCTTGCTCGAGGCGATCGCCTCGGAGCGGACGGTCAACGTCGAGCCGTCAAACGCGATTGCACCAGGCCGCGTCGACCGCATAGATCGCCTGCGTTGCGCCGAACCTTTCAACATCGCGTTCGTGCTGCATACCGACCCGCGCGAGCAGCCTCCTGGACGGCTGATTTTCCGATTGGGTCTCGGCGAGCAGGCGGGTCAGGCCGAGAGATCTGAACGCGTGTACGATCACCACCCGGATCGCCTCGGACGCGATCCCGGTTCCCCACACCGTTGGAAGGAACTCGTAGGAGAGTTCCAGGTCAAAGCCGTCGTGATGTGGCGCGATCTGAACGAGACCAACGCAGCCGAGAGCCAAGTGTTGGTGGAGATGCACCGCCCAGGCGTTCGGAACATCTCCCTGGCTGAACTTGGCCGCACGCATTGCGGCACGTTCCGGAAGGGCGGGGCCGCCTAGGTAGCGTCGGACGTCCGGATGCATCGTCAGCGCCACGATCGCCAGCCCATCGGCGCCTGTTGGAATCAGAAGAGCACAACGAGGTGTGACAAGCATTTCTGCGGCTCTCGTGAAGAGGAAGGGCCCATTCCAAGACTTGCCTGCCGCACGATGGCAGGTATCCCGAGCAGGCGATCCCGCGGAGGCCGGCGGCCTACGCGATCGTCAGGAGGCGCGGCGGCTCACGACGAGGTGGAGCACGTCGGCGCGCAGGGCGTGGCCCGTGGCGTCCCAGTCGGCGGTCTGCTGGATCACGAGCACGCCGGCGTCGAGCAGGGCAGCGCGCAGGGCGCGGGCGGCGTCGAGCAACGCGGCGCCGGCGCCCGCGTGGGTCAGCAGGATCACCGCGGGGGCGGCGGTGTCGCCAAGCTCTGCGTGGGGCGGGTGGGTCAGGGCGGCGGCGTCGCCGGTCCAGTCGACCTCGACCCAGCCGGCGCGCCGGAGCAGCGGGCGCAGGTGCTGGAGGAACTCGAAGGACTGGGAGTCGCCGCCGTCGGCGGAGGCGTCGTAGCGGGCGCCGGCGGCGTCGCGGCAGCGGGCGACGAGGCGGGCCTCCTGGCGGTCGTTGAGCGCGAAGGGCTGGTAGAGCCTGGCCAGGCGGCGGGCGGTTTCGGCGTCGCGCTGGGCGCCGGCGTGGTCGTGGGCGCGGGCGTCGGCCAGTTCCTGGCGGGCCTGGGCGGCGGCGGCGCGGGCGCGGGTGGCGGCGGCCTCGGCGTCGGACACCTCGGCCTCGGCGGCCTGGCGGGTCTGGGTGGCGATGTGGCGGGTGATGGCCAGGCTCAGCACCGAGCCGGTGATCGCCATGACGCCGCCGACTGCGGCAAGGAGCCACAGCCAGGCGACGGCGCCCTGCAGGGCCGGCAGCGAGAAGCCTGCCATGATGCGCCGGGTCAGGCCGCGCACACGGGGCCGTCGGTCCTGTCGCAGGCTGGGATCACGGTCGGGCCACTCGCGCTGTGCATGGGGGATTGTGCCCGCGGGGGGCGGGAGAGAGCAAGGCCGGGCTCTGCCCGGACCCTTTGATCCCCTGACTTAAGGTGTGCGTTCCAAGGGCGCAGCCTTTGGCGGAGTTTGAGGCGGAGCCTCAACCTTGCTTGTTGTCTTTTCCGGGCCTAGGCGCTTGGGGATGGCCCCTCCCCTTCCCGAGCCTCGCGTCACCGCGATGCTGCTGCCCTTCGCCCTCGTGGTGTTCCTCGGCTACGCGGCGGTGGGCGTGCCGCTGTCCACGCTGCCGGTGCAGGTGGCCTCGCTGGGGCACGGCACGGCGACGGTGGGCGCGATCATCGGGCTTTCGGCGGCGGTGACGCTGCTGACGCGACAGCTCGCGGGGGCGGCGTCGGACCGGCGCGGGCCGCGGGCGATCGTGCTGCTCGGGCTGTGCGTCACGGCGCTGAGCGG
>JBPBQX010000042.1:0-3249 GCA_050955025.1 Janthinobacterium lividum | reverse complement strand
CGCAGGTGGTTGAGCCCGTGATCGCCCGCACATGCGCCCGGCCGTGCACGGCCGCCCACACCCGCGAGGCGCGACGCCGGATCCTGCTGCGCACGGCGCTGGCGCTGAGCCTTGCGGTCCTGTCCCGGCCCGCGCCGGCGGCCGCTTCCCCCGATGATTCCGCGGATGCGACGTCGCAGGCTGCCGCCCCGGCGGGCGAGATCGCGGCGCGCCTGGGCGAACATCCCGAGTACGGCCGGGTGGTGTTCGACGTGCCGGAAGGCGAGGACTTCCACCTCGCCCGCAAGGGCGAACAGGTCGTCGTCACCTTCGGCGGTCACGGCATGGTGGCCGACGGCATCGGCCACGCGCGCAATGTCCGCGAGGTGGCCGGCGGTAAGGGCCGGGCCGTCATCACCGTCGTCCCGGGCAGCCGCGTGCACGCGTTGCGCATCGGCGCCCACGTCATCGTCGACGTCCGCGACCCTGTCGCCGTGTCGAGGACAGCGCCGCAGGCCGCTGCCTCCGCGACCATCCCGGCGCCCACCCGGTTCGCCGAGGCCGCGGTTCCTGCCGAGGCCGCACCCGTCCTGTCCGCACCCGTGCCCCCCGTTCCCGTGCCGCCCATTCCCGTGTCCTCGCCCGTCGAGGCGGCGGCCGCGCCTGCGACGGTGGTGGCCGTTGCGGCCGCGCCGCTCCCGTCTGCAGGCGCGGGGCCGCTGTCGCTCCTGGCGACCCGGCAGCCGCCCGCGCCCGGCCACGCCGGCGCCGGCTTGGCGCTGCCGTTCGGGCCGGAGGTGGGGGCGGCCGCGTTCCGCACCGGCGATCAGCTCGAGGTGGTGTTCGACGTGTCGCGCCCGATCGACCTTGCCGGCGCCGCCGCCGATCCGGTGTTTGCGGGAGCTCGGGTGCAGGTGTTCCCCGACACGACGGTGCTGACGATGCCGCTAGACCAGGCGTCGACGGTCCGCCTGGATCGCCGTCCCGGCGGCTGGGGGATCGTCGTGGGCGACGCGGCCGCGCCCGCGGCCCCGATCGACATCACTGCCTCGGAGCACACGCTCGTGCTGCTGGCCGGCTCGCCCGGTCGCGTCGTGGTGGTCGCGGATCCTGCCGGCGGCGGCGTGCTGCTGGTGGGAACGCAGCGCGTGTCCGGGCAGGCGGTGGGGCTTGCGCGCAGGTCGCCGGAGTTCACGCTGGAGGCCACGATCCTGGGCGTCGTGGTGCAGCCCGCCTCCGACCGTGTCGAGCTGCGCTCGCTGGCTGACCGCTTCGTCGTCGCGGCCTCCGGCGAGGGCGGCCTCTCGCTTCCGCCCGCCTCCGCCGACCGCCGCCGCTCGCTCGACGGGGCCGTGTTCACGACGCGCTTCCACATTCCGACGCTGCCGCGCGAGGTGCTGCTTCGCCGCCTCGACGAGCAGCTCGCCGGCGCCTCCGCCGCGCCGGCGCTCGCCCGCTTCCCGGCTCGCTACGCCGCCGCGCAGACGATGCTCGCGCTCGGCATGGGCTCCGAGGCACAGGCCCTGCTGCTGCTGGCGCGCCGGGAGGACCCGCAGCACGCGGCGGACCCGGATGCGACGGGGCTTGGCGCGATCGCGGCCCTGCTTGCGGGCCGGCCCGGCGAGGCCGATGGCCTGTCGCTGCCCGAGCTGACCGGGACCGACGACGTGGCGCTGTGGCGCGCGGTGCGCGACGCCATGCGCGCGGAAGGCTCGCCCGACGCCGCCAGCGTGTTCGCGGCCGACCTCGGCCTGGTGCTGTCCTACCCCGAGGCGCTGCGGAACCGCCTGCTGCCGCTGGCCGCCGAAACCATGGCTCAGGCCGGCCCGGCAACGCGGGAAGCCGCCCGCAACCTGGTGGAGTCGCTGCCCGCGGAGCCCGGCCTGGCGTTCGCGCGCGGTCTGCTGGCGCAGAGTCGGGGCGATGTCGACGGCGCGCTGCTGGTGTTCGACGGCTTGGCGCAGGGCCGCGACCGCCTCCTGCATGCCAGGGCCGCCCGCGCCGCCACCGAGCTGCGCCTCTCCTCCGGCCGGATCGATGCGGCGCAGGCCGCCGAGGCGCTGGAGCAGCAGGTCGTGGCGTGGCGCGGCGATGCCCGCGAGGAGCAGGTCCGCATGCGCGCGGCCGAGCTCAGGGCGCAGGCCGGCGACTGGAAGGCCGCGATGGTCCTGCTGCGCGACGCCGCGACGCTGTTCCCCGAGGATCGCGCGGTGATCGGCAGGCAGGTGGCCGACGACTTCGGTCGTCTGCTTGCCGGGGAGGGCGCGAAGTCCCCGTCCTCGCTCGACCTCGTGTCGCTGGTCACCGACAACGCCGACCTGCTGCCGCCGGGCGAGGCCACAACGCGGATGGGGCCGCTGCTCGCCGACCGGCTGGTGGCGCTCGACCTCCCGTCACGCGCCGGTCCGGCGCTGGAGCGGCTGATGGCGAACGCTGCGGCCGGCAGCCCGCGCGCCGAGATCGGCGCGAGGCTCGCCGACATGCGGCTCGAGCAGGGCGACCCCGCGGCGGCGCTGGCGGCGCTGGACACCTCGGCCGCGCCGGGCCTTGCCGATGACCTGGCGAACCGGCGGGCGATGCTCCAGGCCCGCGCGATCGCCAGGCAGGGCAACCTCAACCGCGCGGTCGCCGTGCTGGCCGCGCTTCCGACGGCGGAGGCTGCCGACCTGCGCGCGCGGCTGCTTGCCGACGCCCATGACTGGCCGGGCGCGCTTGCGGCGCTGTCCCAGCTCGCCGAGATGAGCGTGCCCGCGCAGGGTCCGTTGACCGCGGCGCAGGAGGACATCGTCCTGCGCCAGGCCGGCGCGGCGGCACAGGCCGGCGACGACGCCACGCTGCACCGGCTGCAGTCCGGCGCGGGGTCGCGCCTGGCGGCCGGGCCGCGTCGCGACCTGTTCCGCCTGCTCGCGTCCGCCCCGGTCCAGGCAACCACGGATCTTCCTCGCGCCGCTTCGGAGCTCGCGACGGCCCGGACCGCCACCACCGGACTGCAGGCGATCAGCGCACGCTGAGCGTTCCCCCGGCAACGGTTCCGCCGCCGGATGCGGCGCCCACCAGTATTTCGCAATACGGATGCGACGCCGTCCAGTTCGGCTGCGAAGGCCATGATCTTTCTCCACGGGCCGATTTGTGCTTGCGCCGCGGTCCCATAGTCCCTATCTCCGGCGACCTTGGCCCAAGGGGACGTATTCGTCCAACAGGCCGTCTGCTGGTTTGGGGGTACGTGATGAACGCACTTGCTCAACTGGGGATGGTCTCGGAACTTCCGAG
>JBPBQX010000041.1:0-3676 GCA_050955025.1 Janthinobacterium lividum | reverse complement strand
GCGCAGGCGTTGGGGACGTCGACGACGCCGCTGACGTGGCCCTGGACGGGGGCGCAGCCGAGGATGGAGTAGGCCTGGCCGCCGGTGTAGCCGAACTTCTTCATGTACTCGATGGCGTTGAGGCAGGCCTGGCGGTAGGCGACGGTCACGTCGAGGTAGTGCTGCCCGCCGTCCTCGTCGACGGAGATGCCCTCGAAGATCAGGTGGTCGTTGTAGACGGGCTTGATCGGGCTCGGCTTGAAGATCGGGTTCCTGATGCCGTACTTGGCCATGCCGCCCTTGATGAGGTTGACGCGCATGTGGATCCAGCCGGGCATCTCGATGGCGCCGCAGAAGGTGATCTCGCCGTCGCCCTGGCTGAAGTGCAGGTCGCCCACGGACAGGCCGGCGCCGGGGACGTAGACGGGGAAGTAGACCTTGGCGCCGCGCGAGAGGTCCTTGATGTCGCAGTTGCCGCCGTGCTCGCGGGGCGGGACGGTGCGCGCGCCGGTGGCCGCCGCGTTGTCGCGCGCCTCGCCCTTGAGGCGGCCCATGTGGGCGGTCGGCGCGAACGGCGGGCACGCGAGGGGGAGGCCGGGCGGGCGCGACGGGTCGCTGTCGATCAGGCCCTGCTCGCGGGTGTTCCAGGTCTCCAGCAGGTCCTTCGACGGCAGGCAGCCGATCAGGCCGGGGTGGATCATACCGGCGAAGCTGACGTTGGGGACGTGGCGCGAGGAGGCGAACATGCCCTTGAAGTCCCAGATCGACTTCATCGCCTCGGGATACTGGTTGCTCAGGAAGCCGCCGCCGTTCTTCTGCGAGAAGACGCCGTTGAAGCCCCACTGCGTGTCCGTGAAGGCGCCGATGTCGAGCAGGTCGACCACCAGCAGGTCGCCGGGCTCCGCGCCCTCCACGCCCACCGGGCCGCTGAGGAAGTGGACGGTCGTGAGGTCGATGTCGCGGACGTCGGCGGCGGACTCGTCGTTCTTGATGAAGCCGCCGGTCCAGTCGTGGCACTCCAGGATGAAGTCGTCGCCGGGCTTCACCGTCGCCGCCATCGGCAGGTCGGAGTGCCAGCGGTTGTGCACCTGGTCGTTCTCGTAGGGGGACTGCGTCAGGTCCACCTTGATCAGGGTCTCGGTCATTCGTTTTCTCCCCGTATTGGTTTGGAAGGAAGGCCAGGGCGCTGCCCTGGACCCGCCAGGGCGAGCCGCCCTGGACCGGCGCTACGAAGGGTTCGTTTCACACGGCGAGGAAGCGCGCGACGCGGGCCTCGTCGATGTCGGCGCGCAGGCTCTCGTGGACGATGCGGCCGCCCTCGATCACCAGCACCCGGTCGGCCACGCTGAGCGCGAAGCTCAGCACCTGCTCGGAGACCACGATCGACAGGCCGGTTTCGTCGCGGATGCGGCGCAGCGTGCGCGCCAGCTCGAGGATGATCGAGGGCTGGATGCCCTCGGTCGGCTCGTCGAGCAGCAGCACCGACGGCGCGGTGGCCAGGGCGCGGGCGATCGCGAGCTGCTGCTGCTGGCCGCCGGAAAGGTTGCCGCCGCGGCGGGCGCGCATCTCTAGGAGCACCGGGAACAGCTCGTAGAGGTGCGGCGGCACCGTCTTCGTTCCACGCACGAACAGGCCGGTCTCGATGTTCTCCTCCACGGTCATGGCGGGGAAGATCATGCGGCCCTGCGGCACGTAGGCCAGGCCGGCGGCGACGCGCTGGTGCGTGCGCAGCGCGTTGAGCGGGCGGCCGCCGAGGAGAAGCTCGCCGCCGCTCACCGGCACCAGGCCGATCAGCGACTTCATCAGCGTCGTCTTGCCCATGCCGTTGCGGCCGAGCACGGCGACGATCTCGCCCGGGGCGACCTCCAGGTCGAGGCCGTGCAGGACCTCGCTCTGGCCGTAGGCGGCGCGCAGGCCGCGCAGGGTCAGGGGGCCGGCGTGGGCGCGGCCGGCGTGGATGGAGGCGGAGGCCGCGGCGGACAGGCCGGCGTCGGGGGGCGGGAGGTGCTCCGCCAGGTCGCTCATCGGGGGGCTCCTGCGAAGGGAAGGAGGAAGCAAGGCCGGGCTCTGCCCGGACCCGCCAAAGGCCCGAGGCCTTTGGAAACCATGACTTCAGGAAGGCCCTCGCGGGGCGCCTTTCGTGTGCCGGTCCAGGGCGGCTCGCCCTGGCGGGTCCAGGGCAGAGCCCTGGCCTTCCTTGCTCGTTCAGTGCCCAAGGTAGACCTCCACGACGCGTGGGTCGGCCTTCACGTGGGCCATTGAGCCTTCGGAGATGATGCGGCCCTGGTGGAGGACGGTGACCTTGTGGGCGATGTCCTCGACGAAGCCCATGTCGTGCTCGATCACCAGCACGGAGCGGTCCCGGATGATGCGGTTGAGCAGCTCCGCGGTCTTGTGGCGCTCGCTCACGCTCATGCCGGCGACGGGCTCGTCGAGCATCATCAGGGCGGGGTCCTGGATCAGCAGCATGCCGATCTCGAGCCACTGCTTCTGGCCGTGGCTGAGGAAGGCGGCCTCGCGGCCGAGCTGGTCTGCGAGGAAGATGCTCTCGGCGATCTCCTGGACGCGCTCGCGGACGGCGGCGTCGCGGCGGAACATCAGCGCGCCGAAGACGGTGCGGCCGCGCGGGAAGGAGATCTCCAGGTTCTCGAAGACGGTGAGGTCCTCGTAGATCGAGGGGGTCTGGAACTTGCGGCCGACGCCGGCATGGACGATCTGGTGCTCCTTGAGGCGCGTCAGCTCGCGGCCGCGGAAGCGCACGGAGCCGGAGGTGGCCCTGGTGCGGCCGCAGATCAGGTCGAGCACCGTGGTCTTGCCGGCGCCGTTGGGGCCGATGATCACGCGGATCTCGTTGGGGTCCATGTAGAACGACAGGTCGTCCACGGCGCGGAACCCGTCGAAGGACACGCCGAGGCCCTCCACGGCGAGCAGGAACTCGGGCGCGGTGACCTCGGCGGCACCGGCGACGAGACCGGCGACGGCAGCCGACACGCCGCTCACTTCGTCACCCCGGCGGCGATGCCGCGCGCGACCGTCGCGGGCGGGGCGGAGGCTGGCCCGCCGGGCGGGGGGGCGTCGGCCAGCTCGGGCGCGCGGGGGGCGCGGCCGAGGAGGCGGTCGGTGGCGCGGTCGAGCCGGCTTCCGCGCCACAGGCCGGCCAGGCCGCCGGGGAAGGCCACGACCACGCCGATGAACAGCGCGCCCATGGCGAACAGCCACACCGAGGGCAGGTCCTCGGAGAAGGTGGTGCGCGCCCAGCCGACGAGCAGCGCGCCGTAGATCGCGCCGAGGAGCGAGGTGCGGCCGCCGACGGCGACGTAGATCACCATCTCGATCGAGGGGACGATGCCGACGAAGGAGGGCGACATGAAGCCGACCTGGAGCGTGAACATCGCGCCGCCGATGCCGGCCAGCGCCGCGGAGAGGGCGAAGACGAAGATCTTGAAGTCGGCGACGCTGTAGCCGGAGAAGCGCACGCGGTCCTCGCGGTCGCGCATGGCGACGAGGATGCGGCCGAGCTTGGATCTCCGCACGAACTGGCAGAGCAGGAGGCTCGCGATCAGCAGCGCCGCGTTGACGAAGTAGAGGATCTCGTGGGCGCGGTCGGAGCGGATGTCGAAGCCCGCGAAGGTGCGCAGGTCGGTGATGCCGTTGATGCCGCCGGTGTAGCCCTGCTGGCCCACGATCAGGATGGTCA
>JBPBQX010000040.1:0-3681 GCA_050955025.1 Janthinobacterium lividum | reverse complement strand
TCCTCGCCGAGCTGGTCCCCGTTGTCGCGACCCTGGCCCGCGCCGCCCGCGCCCACGACCTGAACTTCACCGTCGACGCCGAGGAGCAGGACCGCCTGCAGCTCTCCCTCGCCGTGATCGAGGCCGTGCTCCCCGACCCCGCGCTCGCCGGCTGGCACGGCTTCGGCCTCGCCGTGCAGGCGTACGGCCGCCGCGCCCTGCCTACGATCGACGCGGTCGCCGCCCTGGCCGAGCGCCTCGACCGCCGCCTGATGGTCCGCCTGGTGAAGGGCGCCTACTGGGACACCGAGATCAAGCGCGCCCAGGAACGCGGCCTGCCCGACTACCCCGTGCTCACCCGCAAGCCCGCCACCGACCTCGCCTACCTCGCCTGCGCCGAGCGCCTGCTCGCGCTCCGCCCGCGCCTCTACCCGCAGTTCGCCACCCACAACGCCCTGACCGTGGCCTCGATCCTGGAGCGCGCCGACGGCACCGACGGCTTCGAGTTGCAGCGCCTGCACGGCATGGGCGACGCCCTCTACGCCGCCCTGCTGCGCGAACACCCCACCCTCGCCGTGCGCACCTATGCCCCCGTGGGCGGCCACGCCGAGCTGCTCGCCTACCTGGTCCGCCGCCTGCTGGAGAACGGCGCCAACACCTCCTTCGTCGCCCAGGCCGCCGACCCCGCCGTCCCCATCGCCCGCCTCCTGCAGCGCCCCGCCGACGCCCTGCGCGCTCCGCCCGCGCACCCCCTGCCGCTGCCCCCCGACCTGTTCCCCGGCCGCCGCAACAGCGCCGGCGTCGAGCTCGGCGACCACGCCTCCCTCCATGCCCTCCTCCGCGAGGTCGCCGCCGCCCGCGCCCGATCCCCCGCGCGCCCTGACGAAGCCCCCCTCGGCGGCGCCGCGCTCGACGCCGCGATGCACGTCGCCCACCGCGCCCAGCCCGCCTGGGACGCCGCCGGCCCCGAGCCCCGCGCCGCCGCCCTCGAACGCGCCGCCGACCTCGTGGAGTCCGAGCGCGCCCCCCTCCTCGCCCTGCTCGCCGACGAGGCCGGCAAGACGCTGGACGACGCCTTCGCCGAACTGCGCGAAACCGTGGACTTCCTCCGCTACTACGCCGTCCAGGCCCGCGAGCTGTTCCGCCCCCTCGACCTCCCCGGCCCGACCGGCGAGCGCAACACCCTGACCCGCCACGGCCGCGGCACCTGGGTCTGCATCTCGCCGTGGAACTTCCCGCTCGCCATCCTCGCCGGCCAGGTCGCCGCCGCGCTGGCCGCCGGCAACGCCGTGATCGCCAAGCCCGCGCCGCAGACCCCGCGCATCGCCGCCGCCGCCGTGCGCCTCCTGCACCGCGCCGGCATCCCCGCCGACGTCCTGCACCTCGCCCCCGCCGACGCCGGCCCCGCCCTGGTCGCCCACCCGCTCG
Organism: Janthinobacterium lividum; assembly: GCA_050955025.1. Classification (GTDB taxonomy): domain Bacteria; phylum Pseudomonadota; class Alphaproteobacteria; order Acetobacterales; family Acetobacteraceae; genus CAXSEF01. The sequence goes on along the minus strand of JBPBQX010000040.1, from coordinate 2,274 downwards.
CCGCCGGCGTCGCCTTCACCGGCAGCACCGCGACCGCGCGCACCATCAACCGCGCGCTTGCCGCCAGGGACGGCCCCATCGTCCCCCTGATCGCCGAGACCGGCGGCATCAACGCCATGGTCGTGGACGCCACAGCACTCCCCGAGCAGGTCGCCGACGACGCCGTGACCAGCGCCTTCCGCTCCGCCGGCCAGCGCTGCTCCGCGCTGCGCCTGATCTGCGTGCAGGACGACGTCGCCGACCGCATCGCCGCCACCATCGCCGGCGCCGCCGCGGAGCTGCGCCTCGGCGACCCCGCCGATCCCTCGACCCACATCGGCCCGGTAATCGACGACGGAGCAAAAGACCGCCTCGACCGCCACGTCGCCCGCATGAAGGCCACCGCCCGCACGCTGCACGCCGGCCACGCCCCGCCCGGCCGCTTCGTCGCCCCCCACCTGTTCGAGATCGCCCGCGCCGGCGACCTCGGCGAGGAGGTGTTCGGCCCCGTCCTGCACCTGGTCCGCTGGCGCGCCGACGGCCTGGACGCCCTGCTCGACGCCCTCGCCGCCACCGGCTACGGCCTCACCCTGGGCGTGCAGAGCCGCGTCGACGGCTTCGTCGCCCGCGTCCTGGCGCGCGTCCCCGCCGGCAACAGCTACGTCAACCGCTCCATGATCGGCGCCGCCGTCGGCAGCCAGCCCTTCGGCGGCCAGGGCCTGTCCGGCACCGGGCCCAAGGCGGGCGGCCCCGACTACCTCCGCCGCTTCGCCACCGAGCGCACCACGACCACGAACACCGCGGCCGCCGGCGGCAACGCCGCGCTCCTCGCCGCGGGCCAGTGAAGCGAGCATGGGCTCTGCCCAAACCCGCAAAGGGCCCGAGGCCCTCTGATCCCTTGACTTAGGGAATGCGTTCCAAGGGCGCAGCCTTTGGCGGAGCTTGAGGCGGAGCCTCAACCTTGCTTCCTACCCCGCCAGGTCCCTGAAGCCCCTGTGCAGCTCGAACTCCGGCGACGTGACGGCGCGCTCGACCTGCGCGACCCTGGCCTCGACCGCCGCGAGGCGCTGCTGCAGCACCGCGACCTCCGGATCGCGCGACCGCGCCGCCGTCTCCGCGCGTGCCCACCCTGTCGCCGGCGCAACACCCCGCCGCCACCCGCCGCGCAGCGAGACCGGCCGCCGCCGCCGTGCCGCCCGCGCCCGCAGCGCCACCCCCGCCGCCACCAGCACCCCCAGCCCGACGAGCCCCGGTGCCAGCCAGCCAGGCACCCCCGGAACGCCGACCGGCATCACCGGCATCGCGGGCATGATGGGCATTGCGGGCATCTGGGGCATGACCGGCATCGCGGCCTCGCCCGCCCGGCCCTGCACCGTCACCGTGCCGCCGCCCGACTCCACCTTCACCAGCGACCCGTCGACGCGTGCGACCTCGATGCCCGACCCCCCGTTCGCCACCAGCCGCGCATCGCGCACCACCGCCGCCAGGTGCAGGTCGCTGCCCCCCGACAGCACCGCCGAGAGCCGCCCGACCCGCCCCGCGCCCACCGACACGTCGCCGCCGCCGCTCCCCGTCACGTCCAGCGTGTCGAGCGACGCCGTCCCGACCGCCACGTCCCCCGCCGCCGAAACCCGCAGCACCGCCTCTCCCGACGCCTCGCCCACGGTCAGGTCGCCCGCGCCCGACAGCGTCGCCTCGAGCCGCTGCGACACCGACGCGACCCGCACGTCGCCGCCCCCGTCCTGCGACAGCCGCAGCACGCGCAGCGCCCCGAACGCGGCCTCCCCGCCGCCGTGCAGCGCCGCCTCCACCTCGCCGCCCAGCGCCTCCACGCGCCACTCCGCGTTCCCCGCCAGCCGCACCGGCATCCCCGGCGATACGCGCAGCACCAGCCGCTCCGCCTTCCGCCCGCACGTCTCGCCGATCCGCACGACCCCGCCCGACGCGGCCATCCCCGGCCCCGACCCTTCCGGCTCGGCGGCCAGCGCGACCTGCCCGTCCCCACCCGAGCGCAGCAGGAACGGGTCCTCCCGCAGCTCGACCGCCGCCGCGCACGGCCCGTCGACCACGAGCGAGGCCCCCGACGCCCTCTGGTCCCGCCCCCCGTCCGCCGCCACCCCCGCGCCGCGCGACTGCGCCCTCCCGCCTTGCGGCACCGCTGCAAGCGCCGCCACGACCAGCGCCACGCACCCCCGGCGCACCGCCGCGCGCCCGCTCACCCGCGCGCCCGGCTGCGCCAGCCCGGCAGGTCCGCGTCCAGCACCCGCTCCAGCGCTTCGATCCGCTCCTCCAGCC
>JBPBQX010000039.1:0-3774 GCA_050955025.1 Janthinobacterium lividum | reverse complement strand
CCGACGCCGAAGTCCTTGAGGCTGTCGTTGATGAAGCCGGCGTGGCGCGCCTCGTCGCGGGTCATCAGCGCGAACAGGGTGCGGATGTCGGGGTTGGTGATGCGCTTCTTGATCTCGGCGTAGAGCACGCAGCCGGAGAACTCGGCGGTCACCGAGCTGACCAGGAAGTCGAGGAACTCGCGCTTCAGCTCCGGCTCCATGGCGGCGAAGTCGGCGTCGAAGCGGGCGTCGCGCACGAAGTGGCCGCGGTTCGGGTCGGACTGCATCTCCGCGACCAGCGCGTCCCACTCGGCGCGGACCAGGCTCACGTCGAGCTTGTCCATGTAGGCGAAGTCCGTGGTGTAGAAGCGCGGCGAGAGCACCGTGTCCTGCTTGGCGGACTCCGTGCTGTCGTTGGGCGCGCGGCCCCGCGTGGGGTTGGCGCCGGAGGTGTCCAGGCGGTCGAGGACCTCGCTCATGCGTGCTCTCCCGGCTCGAAGCCGACTTCGTAGAGTTCGGTGACCGCGAACACCCCGCTCGCCCGCGTCCAGGCGCGTCGCAGCGGGCCCGCGCGGCGCACCGTGATGCGGCACTCGCGCGACAGGGTCTCGTTGTAGGCCACGCTCGTGGGGGCGTCGTGGATCAGCACCTCGTCGCCAGGCTCCACGGCCACGTCCAGCGGCACGGAGAACGCATGGAAACTGTTCGGCGTCTGCTCGATCTCGACGATGCAGCGCGCCTGCACCTCGCGGCCGGGTCGGGTCATCGTGGCTCCTGGGCGGGACGGTCGAGCAGCAGGGCGAAGCTGCGGGCGTTGGTGGAGCCGAACGAGGTCAGGTCGATCGTGATGTTCGTTGCGGCGTCCGCGAGAGTGAGCCTGCCATCGGACAGCGCCGTCAACCGGTAAGGCAGCCGCTGGTCCACGCTGAACAGCCGTCGGCTGATCGCGGCGCCGTGCAGGATGCCGCGCACGAAGCTCTCGCCGCCGGCCGCGACCCTGCCGGCCACCACGCCGGTCTCGCCGTCGGTCAGCAGCACCGCGCCGTCGTCAGTCGCGTCCACCACGAGGGAGCGCGTCGAGAGCACGCCGGCCGGCGCCTCGCGGGCCGTGGGCAGCGCCGCGACCAGGCCGATCACCGCGGTCAGCGCGAGCGCGATCAACGGCGGCCAGGGGATGCGGCGCGGGGCGCGCCGGGACGTGCCGGAGAAGGTTGCGCTCATGGCGTGGGACCCCAGGGAAGGAAGCAAGGCCGGGCTCTGCCCGGACCCGCCAAAGGCCGGGGGCCTTTGGAAACCCATCCCTTAAGGAGGGGATTCCAAAGGCGAGCCTTTGGCGGAGTCCAGAGGCGGAGCCTTTGGCCCTGCTTGTTGCGCATCACCTCACTCCGCCGCCGCAAGCAGCGCCACGACCTCAGGCTGCGCCGAGGTGGCGAGGGCGTCCGCGAGGAGCCGCGCCACGCGTGCGGCGTCCGGGACGGCGCGCAGCATCGGTTGCACGCGGCGGGTGCGCCAGGGCCGCACGTGCGGCCACAGCGTGGTGATGCCGAGGCGGCTCTGCCCTTCGAGCAGCAGCGCGATGTCGCCGGTGCCGTCGGGATAGAGGCGAAGGTCGGCGGACTCGATCGAGCGGAACGGCAGGTTGATGCTGATGCCGAGGGCGACGCCGATGCGCAGCACCACGCGCTGGCCGGTGAGGGTGTAGACGCTGGTGCGCGCGACCAGCACGGCGAAAGCCGAGAGCAGCGCGAGCGCCACGGTGCCGAGCAGCATCAGCGCCGCCAGCGAGAACCACATCGACGCCGTATCCAGCACGACGGCGCGCACCAGGGCGACCAGGGCCAGCGCCGCGAAGTAGAACAGGAGCGTACGGACGTGGAGCACGCGCCGCGCCACGCCGCGCCAGCTCGGCGAACCCTGCCACAGCATGGTCTCGCCGGGCGGCAGCGGCCCCGGCAGGCCGTGCGGCGGCTGTATGGCGCCGGCACGCAGGCGGGCAGGATCGCGCGGATGCTCGCGCACGACGCGGAGGCGCTGCGTGCCCGATCGGGGCATGCCGAGGCCGGGCCGGCCGACGCCCGGCTCGCCGAGGCGGGCGCTCACAGCGCGGATCCGGCGCGGCCGCGCGTGGCGTAGAGATGGCCGCCGCCGAAGTAGGCCACGAGCTTGTCCTCCTCGAAGCGCGTCACCTGGTTCGGGATGCGCAGGCGGGGAACCTCGGCGAACTGCTCGGCCAGGATCGAGCGGACCACGACCACGCGGGTGCGCGGGCGGATGCGCATGAACGGCTGCGGCAGCAGCACGTGCTGGCCCTCGTAGCCTGGCAGGCTGAGCGCCACCTCCAGGTAGCGCACGGCCTCCTCGACCTCGTCGATCCACACGTCGACGCACAGGCCGGCGACCAGGCGGTCGGCGCCGATCACCGACATGCCGCGCGGATCGGGCGAACGATGATCAAGCTTGTACTCGGTGGCGTCGCGCAGCGGCGCGATCTTGATGGCGCCGTCGATCGTCAGGTCGGGCTCGTCCTTGCGCCACGCGTAGGAGGCGGGGCCGATGCCGTCAACGAGCGGGTTGCCGGTGGGCTCCAGCGGAGCGCCGGGGAATGTCGCGGCCGGGCGGGCGCCGTTGGGCAGGCGCGGCGGGAACAGCGAGCCCGGCGCCTCGATCAGGTCGCCGTGGTACATGCGGAACAGCTTGGGCTTCGGCGTGGGCGGCAGGCCCTCGCACACGACCTCCTCGGTATGGCCGAGGATCTCGGAAACGAGCGGGTAGCCCTCGCGCTTGTCCTCACGGCGCAGGTAGAGGACCAGGCCCGCGAAGAACGCCCAGAAGCCGTAGAGCGTGACCTGGGCCACGTCGACGTACCCGGTGAAACTGGTGCCGACCATGCGACGCTCCCTATTGACCGAAATGCAGCCCGGCATGACCGAGCGCCGGCGTGGACGGTGCTGGACCGAAACGAACGAGCGGGCCGATCACGACCAGCGTGGCGAACAGCAGGGTGATCTCCAGGCCGTACACCGCCTGGTAGCCGACGGCGGGCCCGGCCAGCGTGGGGCCGAGCGAGCCCCCCTCCGCCAGCGTGGCGACGACGTCGCGCAGGACGCCGCCGAGCGCGATGGCGGCGCCCGCCGCGAACGCCTGCACCGCGCCCCAGGTGCCGAGCGCGAGGCCGGTGGAGGACCGTCCGGCCGCGTCCACCGCACCGGACAGGGTGCCCACCGCAAACAGGGCGCCGCCGCCGCCGATCAGCGCCGTGCCGAGCGCGAACAGCGCGGCGGACTGCATCGGCGCGGAGAACACCACCGCGGCGAAGGCGACAAGACCGACGAGGACGCCGATCGCCGCGACGCGGTAGCGGTCCATGCCGCGACCGAGGCAGCGGAACGCGAAGCTGAACCCGCACAGTCCGCCCAGGGCCAGCAGCGCGGTGAGCGAGGTGGTGGCGCTGACCGGGAGCGCCAGCACCTGGCCGCCGTACGGCTCGAGCAGCACGTCCTGCAGGCTGAACGCGACGGTGCCCAGCGCCACGGCCCAGAGGCGGCGGCGGGCTTGCGCGGTGCGGCCCAGCGAGCGCCAGGCGTCGCCGAAGCGCAAGGGAGCCTCGCCGGGGTCGCGCGCCACCGAGGCGGCGCGCGGCTCCTGCTTCCACAGGGCGCAGCCGTTGAGCAGCACGGTGGCGACGGCGGCGCCCTGGATCACCTGGATCAGGCGCATCTCGCTGAAGCGGGCGAGCAGCACGCCGAACACCACGGAGCTGGCGAGCACGCCGACCAGCAGCATCATGCACAGCAC
>JBPBQX010000038.1:0-3891 GCA_050955025.1 Janthinobacterium lividum | reverse complement strand
CGGCGACGGCGTGGGAGAAGTGGCCGATCGCCACGAAGTAGGTCAGGACCAGGATCACGAACATCCTGGCCGAGCCCGAGCCGGGCAGCAGCCAGACCATGAGCGCGATCAGCCAGCCGGCGAGCACCGCCTTGACCAGCATGGGCCAGAAGCCGTCGCGCATGGCCTCGGCGGCGACGCCGCCGAGCGCGTCCCAGACCGCGGGCTGGAACAGGCCCTGGTGGCAGATCAGCAGGGCGAAGAGCGCGGTGCCGACCAGGTTGGTGGCGAGCACCACGGCCCAGTAGCGCAGCAGGGTGGGCACGACGGCCCAGTCGCGGGCGGTGAGCACCGGCAGCACGGCGGTCAGCGTGGTCTCGGTGAACAGCTGCTGTCGGCCGAGGACCACGATCAGGAAGCCCAGCGAATAGCCGAAGCCGCTGAGCAGGATGCGCCATTCCGTGTCGGGCAGGGCGGCGCGGATCAGCGCCATGGCCAGGAACGAGAAGCCCATCGACAGGCCGGCGGCGAAGCCGGAGAGGGCGACGGCGCCGCTGTGGCGCGCGAGGTCGGACTCGCCCTGGCGGCGGATCACCTCGTGGATCTCGGAAGGGGCGGCGCCGGCGGTGGCGGCGCCGGTGGAGACCTCGTCGTCGTCGGGCATGGGCGGACCTTCCGTGGCGAATCGGGGCATGCCCCGCCATTGAAACCGGGGGAAACGTGGCGCTAAGAGGTCGGTAACGCCACTCACGTAAGCTCGGAGGGTGGACCAGGACGGTTGCCGGGAGCACGCGATGACCCTGAGGACCATCCTGGCGAGGCTGCGCGCGCACCTGCCGGCGCTGGCGCTGTTCGTTCCGGTCGTGCTCGCGTGCTGCGCGCTGGTGGGGCTGGACGGGTGGCGGGCCTGGGACGCGCGGGCGGGGGCGATCGCGGCGGACAACGTCGTGACGGGCACCCTGGCGCGCTCGCTGGCGCAGCACGCCCACGACACGGTGCAGGCGGTCGACAGCGCGGTCGTGGCGCTGCGCGAGGCCGTGGAGTCCGGGGGCGAGGTGTCCGGGGGCGAGGTGTCCGGGAGCGTGGAGTCTGCGGGGCGCGCGCCGCCGGGCGCGGCGGGGCGCCTGGAGCGGCTGATGCGGCTCCAGGTGCATGCGCTGCCCTCGATCCACGGGCTGCTGGTGCTCGACGCCGGGGGGCGCCCGGTGGCCGACACGATTCCCGCGCCGCACGCAACGCTCGACATGGGCGAGCGCGGGTACTTCCGGTTCCACCGCGACCATCCCGACCGCGACGCCATGGTCGGCGAGATGGTCCGCCTGCAGGCGGACGGGGCGTGGGTGCTCATCCTGTCGCGCCGCGTGGACGACGCGGGCGGGCGTTTCGCGGGCGTGGTGGCGGCCGCGATCTCGGTGCGCTCGCTGCAGCGGTTCTACGGCAGCCTCGACGTCGGCGGGCGCACCGCGATCGTGCTGATGGCGGCGGACGGCAGGGTCGTGGCCGCCCGCCCGCAGGACGGCGCGATGATCGGCACGAGCGTGGCGCAGGGCGCGTTCTTCAGCCGGGTGCTGCCGCGCGCGCCGTCGGGGACCGCCGAGTTCCTGTCGGTGGTCGACGACGTGGTGCGCATCGGCAGCTACGAGACGGTGACGAGCTTCCCGCTGGTCGTCCTGGTGTCGCATCCGCGCGCCGAGGTGCTCGCGGCGTGGCGGGCCAGCACGATCGCCCACCTGCTGGTCAGCTCGGGGGCGGCGCTGCTGCTGGCGCTGCTCGGGGGGTGCCTGGCGCTGCAGGTCAGGCGCAGGCTCGCGGCGGAGATGCGGCTGCGCGAGAAGGAGCGCCACTACCGCATGCTGGCGGAGAACGGCACCGACCTGATCACGCATTTCGACGCGGGGCTGCGGCGCACCTACGCGTCGCCGGCGAGCCGCACGCTGCTCGGCTACGATCCGCGCGAGCTGCTCGGCCAGGAGCCGCGGACGCTGGTCGTCGAGGAGGACCGGGCGGCGGTGGCGGCCGCGGTCGCGGGGCTGGCGTCGGGCAGCGCGCCGATGCTGCTCAGCTACCGGCTGCGGCACAGGGACGGCACGGCGCTGTGGGTGGAGGCGACCGGGCGCAGGATGGAGGACGGCGGCGGCTTCCTGTTCACCGTGCGCGACATCTCGCGTCGCAAGGCGGTGGAGCGGGACCTGCACGAGGCCAACGCCCGGCTGAAGCGGCTGGTCATGCTCGACGGGCTGACGGGGATCGACAACCGGCGCTCGTTCGACCTGGCGCTGGCGCGCGAGGTGGGCGCCGCGATGCGCTCGGGGCTGCCGCTGTCGCTGCTGCTGATCGACATCGACCACTTCAAGCGGCTCAACGACAGCCACGGCCACACCGTCGGCGACGAGTGCCTGCGGCTGATCGCGGCCACGATCGGCGGCCGGATGAAGCGGCCCGCCGACCACCTGGCGCGCTATGGCGGCGAGGAGTTCGCGGTGCTGCTGCCGCAGACGGAGGGCGACGGCGCGGCGGGGCTGGCCGCGCGGCTGTGCGAGGCGGTGCGCGGGCTGGACCTGTCGCACGTCGTGGCCGGGGGGGTGGCGGGCGGCGGGATCGCGGGCGCGGGGGTGGCGCTCAGCATCAGCATCGGCGTGGCCACGCTGCACGGGGCGCAGGACCCCGCGAGCGGCCAGGTGCTGGTCGACGCCGCGGACAGGGCGCTCTACGAGGCCAAGCAGGGCGGGCGCGACCGGGTCGCGGTCGGCGAGGTGCCGGCGGCCGACGGGCCGGGCGCGGCGCCGGCACTGCTGGCCGGGTAGGGCACGGCCGGGCGCACGGACCCCGGGGGCTCAGGGAGCTCTGGGGCTCAGTGGTTCAGGGGGGCTCAGGGGCGTGCGGGCCCGGGGGGCGGGGTCTCGTTGATCGAGGCGGCGGCGTGGATCAGGGCGAGGTGGCTCAGCGCCTGCGGGACGTTGCCGAGCATCGCGCCGCTGCGGGCGTCGACCTGCTCGGTCAGCAGGCCGAGCGTGCCGGCGCAGCGTGCGAGCATGCCGTCCATCTGGCGCAGCGCGGCGTCGCGCTCGCCGAGCAGGGCGTGGGCCTCGACCATCCAGAAGCCGCAGGCGGTGAAGGTGCCTTCCTCCTCGGCCATGCCGGAGTAGCGGTAGACCAGCGGGCCGGAGCACAGCTCGCGTCGGATCGCCTCGCGGGTCAAGGCCAGGCGGTCGAGGCGCTCGAAGCCGAAGCGCACGGCAAGCAGGAGCGAGGCGTCCAGGCGGTCGGTGCCGGGGTGCAGGGTGTAGGCCTGCTTCGCGTCCGACCAGCAGTGGGCGTCGATCCAGTCGCGGATGCGGTCGCGCTCGCGGGCCCAGCGCTCGGCGTGGCTGGCGTCGATCTGGCCCTGGGCGGCGAGGGCGTGGGCGCGGTCGAGCGCGGTCCAGCAGCCGATCTTGGTCATGGTGTAGTGCTCGGGCTCCTCCAGCTCCCAGATGCCGGAGTCGCGGCCGTGCCAGATGTCGGCGCAGCGGTCGGCGACGTCGGCGAGCAGGCGGCGGGTCACGAGGTCGAGCACGTGGCCGCGCTCGACGAACATCGCGGCCGTCTCCATCAGGTCGCCGAACACGCCGAGCTGGTCCTGGGTGCGCGCCCGGTTGCCGCGGCGCACCGGGCGGCTGTCGCAATAGCCGGGGAGGTCGAGTGCCTCCTCCTCCGGGGCGAGGGCGCCGTCGAGGCGATACATCGTGCGCAGGCGCGGGCCGTGGCGGATCACGGTCGCGGTGAGCCAGGAGAAGGCGGCCTTCGCCTCCTCGGTGGCGCCGACGCGCAGGAAGGCCTTGATGGAGTAGGCGACGTCGCGCACCCAGGCGTAGCGGTAGTCGTAGTTCTTGTCGCCGCCGAGGCGCTCGGGGAGCGAGGTGGTGGCGGCCG
>JBPBQX010000037.1:0-3897 GCA_050955025.1 Janthinobacterium lividum | reverse complement strand
ACGCCGGAGAGCGGGCCGGCGCCGGGGACCATGGACGGGGCGACCAGGCTGGCCGCCGCGGGATCCTGGGCCGGCGGTGGCAGCGGGGCAGGGGAGGGGCGTGCGGTTTGCACGTCCTCGTCGGCATCGCCGGCGTTGTTTGTGGTGCCGCCGGTGTCGTTCGGGTCCATGCCGTGCGTTGTAGCCGCGCGCCATTGTGTCCGCAAAGCGCGATTAGCGGACGGAATGCAGGAGGTGGGAACGGTGGAAGGGCGCAGGGATGAGAAAGCGGACGGATTTGGGAATGAAAACAACGACTTGAGCAAATACGGAGCGGCCGGAAACCAGGATGAACATTGTTTCCGTGCCTTACCATAGGCAAATGGCATTTTGCCTTGTTTGCGGCGCGCCGGTAGCCTGGATTTCCAGCTTTGGCCTTGGACGGAACCGACCGGGTATCCACTACTATCATGTGATAGCATTTCCGCCCGTCCCGCTTGGAGTCCGTCCACCATGGCCAGCCTGCTGATCCGCAAGCTCGACGACACCCTGCATGCCCGCCTCAAGGCCCGCGCCCGGCAGCACGGCCGCTCCCTCGAGGAGGAGGCGCGCGAGACCCTGCGCCTCGCGGTTGCCCGCGACGCCAGCGACCAGGAACCGACCAGCCTGATGCGCATCGCGGCAGGCGTGTTCGGACCAGATCGCGGCATCGAGCTCGAGCTCCCCGCGCGCTCGCTCGACGCCGATCGGACCCCGCCCGATCCTGGCGGGCCCGGATACGAGTCGTGATCCTGCTCGACACCAACGTCGTCTCCGAGATCATGAAGCGGCAGCCCGACCCGCACGCCGCGTCCTTCATCGACGCCCAGCCCATTGGCCGGCTGTTCGTCCCGAGCCTGGTCATGGCCGAGCTTCGCCACGGCATCGCGCGCCTGCCGGACGGCCGCCGCCGCGCCGGGATCGAGAGCGACTTCGAGGCCTTCTGCAGCGTGGGCTTCGCCTCGCGCATCCTGTCCTTCGACGACAGCTGCGCCAGCGGCTACGCCCGGGCCAGGGGCGCGCGGGAGCAGGCGGGCCGCCCCGTCGCCGTGCTCGACGCCCTGATCGGCGGCATGGCCCTGGCACACGGCGCAACGCTTGCCACGCGCAACGTCGCGGACTTCGACGGCTATGGCCTTGTCCTTGTCGACCCGTGGGCAGCCCCGTGACCCAGGCATCGCAGGAGCAGCCGGGCACGACGCCCGGCACGGTGCGCGTTGCCAAGCGCGCCCTTTCGGCGGACACCGCGCGGATCTACGCCGGCGCCTGGGCGGCCTTCCAGGCCTGGTGCCGCGCCCAGGACGTCGTGGCCCTGCCGACCACGGCGGACACCCTCGCCGCCTACCTCGAGGCGTGCGCCACCCGTCTCGGGCCCGGCGGCCTGCGCAGGGTCCTTGCCGCCCTCGCGCAGCGGCATCGCCTCGCCGGCCAGCCCTGGCCCGCCGGCGATCCCCGCGTCCTCCGTGTCCTGGCCGGACTGAAGGCCCGTGCCGTTCCGGCACGGCCGGCTGCTGCCTTCACCACCGCCGGGCTCCGGCAGCTGGTCGAGGCCTGCGAAGAGCAGCGGAACGCGGACACCGCCTTCGCCGCCTGCCGCGATAGCGCCCTGCTGCTCGTGAGCTTCGCCGCGGGCCTGCGTCGCTCCGAGCTGGTGGCCCTCGACCACCCCGACGTGCGCTTCACCGCATGGGGCATGGTCCTGCACCTCCCTGCGCGGGCGCTTGCCGGCGGCGCGGCCGAGGTCGCCGTGGCCCGCGAGGCAGACACCTCCCTGTGCGCCGTGCGCGCCATGGAGGCCTGGCTGCGCCGTGCCGGCATCGAGTACGGCCCCGTGTTCCTGCGGGTCACCGCGGCCGGCACCCTCGAGGGCCGCCTCACCGGCCACGGCGTGTGGAGGATCCTGCGCCGGCGCGCTGTCCTTGCCGGCCTTGTCGTGCCCCCGGGCGAGCGGCTCTCGCCCCACGCGCTCAGGAAGGGCTTCGGGGCGCGGGGCGCTTGAGCCGGGAGTGGCACGAGCAAGCCGACCCGGCGCCCTGGCACACCGACTGGTTGCGCCACGAGCTGGCGGTCAGCGGGCCGGGCGCGGAGGTGGCCGCGTTCCAGGCCGCCGCCCTCGGTGCCGCCGCCATTCCCTGGCACCTCGACCTCGACGCCGAGGAAGCCCGGCTGCTGGCGCCCATGGCCACCCACGGCGCCGAGGCACGCGGGCTGGCCCGCGCGCTGCGCCAGGCCGTCGGCGCCCACCACGAGCGCGTGCTGAACCAGGTGCGCCGCGCCAGGGCGTGCCCGCTCGACCTGCACCGCCTGGTGCCGGTGCCCGACGCCATCCTGCGCCTCGGGCCCGACGACCCAGCCAGCGAGCGCTGGCTGCGCGCGCACTGGGGCACCCTGCAGGCGCTGCGCCACGCCCGCGTGCTCGACGCTGGCGAGGACCGCAGGCGCACCCGCACCGCGCGCGTGGTGCTGGAGTTCCACGCCGCCGACTGGAGCCCGTGGCAGGCGCTGCTGCGCCTCCGGCAGGACTGGCCCCGCCTCCTGCTCGACCTCAGGCCGGACTACGGCGATGGCTGAGCCGTGACCACCCCAGGGGCAACCGCAGGCGGGGCAGGGCAGGGCACCGGCGACCCTCTGTGGGACGACTGGGACACGCCGCTGCGCGCGCCTGCCACGCCGCTGCTGCACCTGGACGGCTACGACGGGCCCATGGAGCTGCTGCTCGACCTCGCGGGACGCCAGCGCGTCGACCTGGGCCGGCTGTCCATCCTCGGCCTGATCGGGCAGTTCCTCGACGAGCTCGAGGGCCGCCTGCGCGAGGTCGCCATCGAGCGCCGCGCCGACTGGCTGGTCACGGCAAGCCGCCTCGTGCTGCTGCGCTCGCGCCTGCTGGCGCCCGCCAGCCCCGAGGCCGCCGCCACCGCGCGCAGCGACGCCGACGCCGAGCTGCGCAGGCTCGAGGCAGCAGGCCACGCCCGCACAGCCGCGGCCTGGCTGCAGGCACGACCGCAGCTCGGCCACGACGTGTTCGCACGAGCCACCAGGGAGCCCAACCCGCGCACCACCTCCTACATGGCGCTCATGCAGGCCTGCCTCGTCGTCCTGCGCCAAGGCAACGCACAGCCCCAGGATGCGCCCGTCTACCGGCCGCGCCTGCCCGAGCTCTGGAGCGTCGCACAGGCCATCGCACGCATCCGCAGCCTGATCGCCAGCGCGCCCCGGGATGCAGCGCTGCAGAGCTACCTGCCAGCCATCGCGCACGACGAGCCGGACCACGACCTCAAGGCCAAGGCCGCACTCGCATCCACCCTCGTCGCAGGACTCGAACTCGCACGCCAAGGCGAGCTGGCTTTGAGACAGGACGAATCTTTCAGCGCAATCCAGGTCAGTATACCTACCCTGTGACATTCACGTTCAGCCAAGTTCGACAGGAAGAGCAGCAGGGAAACAGACGCGCTCTCTGCCGGTATCCGGTTGCAGATAGTGTCCAACTCTATACCGGCGACAGTCTGCCGAGTACAAGAATTTCCGAGATGAACCTAGCTGCCGGCACGAGTCTCCTGGGGTTCGGGTGTCTGTATCGCTCAAGATTATGTGTACGTACTTACCAGGATTTGTTAACGAATCAACTGCTATCCACGAATACGAGACAAGCGCTGACACACAATATTAAAGCTGGCGACTAAGAGTTCAGGAAACGAGTCATGATGTCCATTGCCGCTTTTACGACAGAGAAGCATCTCGCAACACTCCTGAACGGCATGGACGACACGTCCGACCCGACCAGCCCGCCTGTCGGGATGACCTACCCGACCCCGCCGCGTGCGGGTGATCCTGTCGTGGGTTCTGGCAACACGGTGAGCCCGCACACGCTGCAGCTGATCC
>JBPBQX010000036.1:0-3971 GCA_050955025.1 Janthinobacterium lividum | reverse complement strand
GCGGCGGCCACGTCGTGCTGCCGCTGCTGCGCGACGCCGTGGTGCCGCCCGGCTGGATCGGCGACGACCGCTTCCTCGCCGGCTACGGCGCGGTGCAGGCGGTGCCCGGCCCGCTGTTCACCTTCGCCGCCTACCTCGGCGCCGCGATGCGGCCCGGACCGTCGGGCTGGCCGGGCGCGGCGCTCTGCCTGGCTGCGATCTACCTGCCCTCGTTCCTGCTGCTGGTCGGCGTGCTGCCGTTCTGGGAAGGCCTGCGCCGCCGCCCGGCGGTGCGCGCGGCGCTGGCCGGCGTCAACGCGGCCGTCGTCGGCGTGCTGCTGGCCGCGCTCTACACCCCGGTCTGGACCACCGCCATCGAGACCCCTGCCGACTTCGCGCTCGCCCTGGCCGCGTTCCTCCTGCTGACGACGTGGCGCGTGCCGCCCTGGCTCGTGGTGGCCCTGGGCGCCGCCACGGCCGCAGCCCTTTAGCTAAGTAAGGTTGAGGCTCCGCCTCAAACTCCGCCAAGGGAAGCCCCTTGGATGGCTTGCCTTAAGTAAAGGGATCAAAGGGTCCTCGGACCCTTTGCGGGTTTGGGCAGAGCCCATGCTTGCTTCGTCTTCGTCGGCCTCAGCTGTCGATCAGCGCCTTGATCCGCGTCGCCAGCGCCTCCATCGCGAACGGCTTGGTCAGGACGTGCATGTCGCGGTCGAGGTGGCTGTGGCCCAGCACGGCGTTCTCCGCGTACCCGGTGATGAACAGCACCTTCAGCCCGGCCCGCGCCGCCCGCGCCGCGTCCGCGAGCTGCCGCCCGTTCATGCCGCCGGGCAGGCCCACGTCGGTGACCAGCAGGTCGACGCGCGCGCCGGACTGGAGCACCCGCAGCCCCGCCGCCCCGTCCGCCGCCTCGATCGCGACGTAGCCCAGGTCCTGCAGCACCTCGACGACCAGCATCCGCACGCTCGCCTCGTCGTCCACGACGAGAACCGTCTCCCCCTGGCCCGCGCGCGGCACGGCGGCAGGCACGGGCGCCGCCTCGTCGGCGTCCGCCTCGCCGAGATGGCGCGGCAGGTGCAGGCACACCGTCGTGCCGCGGCCGACTGCGGAATGGATGCGAACCTGCCCGCCCGACTGGCGCGCGAAGCCGTAGATCATCGACAGGCCGAGGCCGGTGCCCTGCCCGAGCGGCTTGGTGGTGAAGAACGGGTCGAACGCCTTGGCGACGACCTCGGGCGCCATCCCCGTGCCGGTGTCGGACACGCACAGCGACACGTACTGGCCGGGCGCCAGCTCGCGCTCGCGGGCCGCGCGCTCGTCGAGCCGGCGGTTCGCCGTCTCCACCGTGATCCTGCCCCCGTCCGGCATGGCGTCGCGCGCGTTGATGCAAAGGTTGAGCAGCGCGTTCTCGAGCTGCCCCGGGTCGACCAGCGTGCTCCACAGCCCGTCCGCCGTCGCAATCTCCAGGCCGACCTCGGGCCCCACGGTGCGCCGGACCAGCTCCTCCATGCCCGCGACCAGGCGGCCCGCGTCCGTCACCCTGGGATCGAGCGTCTGGCGCCGCGAGAATGCCAGCAGCCGGTGCGTCAGCGCCGCCGCCCGACGTGCACCCCCCTGCGCCGCATCGACATAGCGCCCCACCTCCGAGACCCGGCCCTGCGCGATGCGCGTCTGCAGCAGCTCGAGGCTGCCCATCACCCCGGTCAGCAGGTTGTTGAAATCGTGCGCCAGCCCGCCGGTGAGCTGGCCCACAGCCTCCATCTTCTGCGACTGCCGAAGCTGCTCCTCGGCCCGGTGCAGCGCATCGGCGGCCTCCCTCTCGAAGGTCACGTCGCGACCCGTGGCGTAGGTCATGTCGCCCGCCGGCGCCCCCACCCAGGAGATGCGGCGCACGGTGCCGTCCCTGTGCAGGTACCTGTTCTCGATCCGCGGGCTCCCGCCCTCGGCGGCAAGCTCGTAGGCCTCGACCGTCTCGCGATGGTCGTCCTGGATGACGAACTCGTTGACGTGGTGGCCGACCAGCTCCGCCTCGGCATAGCCCAGCAGGACGGTCCAGGCCGGGTTCACGCGCCGGAAGACGCCGTCGAAGCCGATCACCAGCATCAGGTCCGGCGAGGTGTCCCACAGGCGGTCGCGCTCGGCCGTGCGCTCGGCGACCTGCTGCTCCAGCGTCGCGTTGATCCGACGCAGCTCCGCCTCGGCGGCCGCCTGCCCCATCGCCGCCCAGGTGCGGTCCGCGACGGTGCGCACGAAGTCGATCTCGTCGTCGCGCCACGCGTGGGGCCCGACCGTGTGCACCACCAACACGGCCTCCATGCCCCTCTTGCCCAGCAACGGCACGTTGAGCAGCCCGCCGATCCGAAGCGCCTCGAACCGCGCGGCGCTCGCGCGCGTCCTGGGATCCAGCGCGACGTCCGCGATCGCCACGGTCTCGCCGCGCTTGAGGTCCTCGATGAACGAGCCGAACGCGCGCAAGGCGTGCGGCCCGGCGATGCTCGGGAGCGCGGGGTCCGCGCACCAGTCCTGCTCGATCCGCGTCACCTCGCGCGCCGCGTCGACGCTGCCGTAGCCCGCCCGCGACACCTCCAGGGTGCGGCCCAGGACCTCGGCCGCGATCGCCGCCATCGCCGGGATGTCGCGCCCGTCGCGCAGGCGGCTGCCGAGCTCGAGCACGGCGGCCTGGCGCAGCTCGTGTCGCTTGCGGCGGTCGATGTCGACGAGGATGCCCGGGAAGCGCACCGGCCTGCCGTCCTCGTCCAGGTCGCAGCGGCCGTTCGCCTCCACCCAGGCCCAGACGCCGCCGCCGTTGCGCACGCGATACTCGGCCCGGAACGCGCCGCCCTGCGCCCGGGCGCGTACGACCTCCTCGTGCATGGCGCCCACGTCGTCGGGATGGATCGCCGCGACCAGCGCCTCGGCCGCCATCCCGGCCGCTAGCGCCGCGGCATCGACCCCGAACGCCCGCGCCATCCGGGCGTCGCCGATCAGGCGGTCCGCCTGCACGTCCCAGATCCAGGTGCCGGTTACCGACCCGGCCTCCAGCGCCATCTCGATGCGCTCGCCGGCCAGGCGGTTCTCGGTCACGTCGCGCGAGATCGAAAGTAGCCGCTCGGGCCGGCCGTCCGCGCCCAGCATCGGCGTGACCACCACGTCCCAGTAGCGCGAGTTGCCCTTGGCCGTGTCCGTGTAGCCCTGGAACTGGCCCCGCCCGCCCGCCCGCGCGGCATCCAGCGCCGCCCGCGCCAGCACGTTCTCGCGGCCGTGCCAGAAATCCGGCCACGGGCATCCCTCGAAGTCCCGGAAGTCGTCGATCTCCATGGTGCGCATGCCGCCCTCGCTCATGAAGCGAAGGCGGCCCTCGAGGTCGAGTACCTTGACGCAGTCGCTGGAGCTGGCGAGCACGTCGCGGTTGAAGGTCTCGCTGGCACGGAGGGCCTCCTGCGCGTCCAGGGTGGCGGACACGTCGATGGCGATGCCGGTGACGCGCAGCACCCGCGCACCATCCCGCCCGGTGCGGCGGCCGCCGACCAGCACGCTGCGTGCCTCGCTGCCTGGCCCGACGACGCGGAACTGCCTGGTGTGCTCGTCGGCGGCCCTGTCCGAGATGCTCCTGGCGAACTCCTCGCGGTCCCGCGCATGGATCGCCGCCGCCACCTCGGCCAGCGGCATGCCCTGCGCGAGGGACGCGGCGTCGAGCCCGCAGAACCCGGCAAAGCATGCGTCGGCCCGCACGAGCCCGTCCGACGCCTCCCATTCGAAGAAGCCCACGAGGCCGGTGCCGAGCGCGGTGTCGACACGCGCCTCGCTGTCGCGCAGCACCATGGCCGCATGCCGCTGGTCGGTGCGGTCGCGCAGGATCTTGAGGAAGCCGGTGGCCGTGCCAGCCTCGTCGCGCAGCATCATCATCTCGCCCAGCGCGAAGAACCGGCTGCCGTCGCGGCGCACGTGCCAGCGCTCGTCGCTGCCGCGGCCCTCCCTGCGGGCCTCCTCCATCT
>JBPBQX010000035.1:0-4052 GCA_050955025.1 Janthinobacterium lividum | reverse complement strand
GGCCGAGGCGGTCGGCGATGACCTCGAGCATCGGGCCGTGCATGCCCTTGGGGTTGCCGCGGCCCATCTCGTCCCAGTAGTTGCGCGCGATCTCCAGCTTGGCCTGCTGGGAGATCTTGACCTGCGTCAGCGCGGCGAGGTCGTCGAAGCCCGCCTCGCCGGCGACCTCCTGCGTGAGGAACCAGCGCATCTCGTCCATGCCGGCCTCGTCGGCGAGCCAGGCGAACAGCGGGTCGCCCTGGCCGGGGCCGGTGTGCTCCAGCTCCTGGAACCAGGCGACGAAGCCGTCGGCGTCGCGCGGGGCGGCGGCGGCGCGCTCGGAGACGGCGGCGCGTCGGGCCTCCAGCCACTCGCCTTCCTCGGCGAGGCGCTCGGCCTGGACGGCGATGTCTTCGCGCCAGGTGGCGGTGGGCAGGCCGGGGTTGAAGCGCGTGGCGTTGAACAGCGCGAGACGCTGCTGCAGCGCGGGGTTCAGCGGATGGAGGTCCGCGGCAAGGTAGCCGTCCGGCATGATCAGGTTCCGTTTCTTGTGGCCGTGAGCACCACGGCTGCGATGCGGTCCGCCGCGCCGTAGGGGTCGTGCTCCAGCTCCTCGCCGAACACGTCCGGGTCCATCTCGCGGTAGGTCCAGGTAACGTCGTTGCGGGCCTGGAGTTGGGATGCCGCCGCCGCCTGGAAGGGGTCGCTCCCGCTCACGATCGCGACACCCGTGTACAGCAGCATGCTGCCGCCGGGAGAAAGCCGGGGCGGGGCCTCGTCGACGATGCGCAGCGACAGCGCGGCGCCGAGCGGGCCGCCGCCGTGGCGGTAGGCGCGCTCGCCGGGGTCGGCGAGGTAGGGGGGGTTGGCGCAGGCGAGGTCGAGGCCAGAGGGCACCGCGGACAGCAGGTCGCTGTGCACGGCATGAACCGTGACGCCGGCGAGCGCGGCATTGACGCGGGTAAGCAGGAGGGCGGCGGGGTTGATGTCGGCGGCCCACACCTCCGCCTCCGGGAAGGCGCGCGCGACCAGGATCGCGCCGGCGCCGCTTCCGCTGCCGATGTCGCAGGCGCGGCGCACGGGGGCGGCGCGGGCGGCGATCCAGGCGTCCAGCGCGGCGGCGTAGCGGTAGGTGTCGGGGCCGAGGAACACGGAGTCCGCGGCGCCGGTGGGGTAGGCGGAATGGAGCAGCAGCAGGCCGCCGAGGCTGGACAGGCGCACGGCCGAGCGCCAGGCGGGTGCGCCGGACGCGTCGGCGTGGGGGACGAGCACGCCGGCGTCGCGCATGGCATCGAACAGCGCGGGGGCAAGCAGGCCTTCGCGGAACGGGCGGCTCCAGCCGAACACGTCGCGCGCGTCGCGGGCCCAGGCGTTGGCGGGGCGGGCGTTGACCCGGGCGTGGGTGGCGGGCGTGGGCGTGACGAAGGCGTGGCCGGCGTCGCGCAGCAGGGTCGCGAGGCGGAGCAGGCCAGGCTCGTTCAGACCGGGCTCGTTCAGACCGGGCTCGTTCAGGCCGGGCCGGTTCTCGGGGGACTGGTTCTCGGGGGGCTCGGTCACGACGGGGTCTCCGGGGCGGCGGCGGGGGCGTCGCGGCGCAGCAGGAAGGCGGCGGCGTCCCACAGGGCGAACGGGCGCTCGCCGGCGGTCTCGACCGTGAAGCCGTGGCGGGCGGCGAGGGCCTCGAGTTCGGCGACGTCCTGGTCGAGGGGGCGGCCGAACGACAGGTTCAGGATCGCGAGCCGGCCGCCGGGACGCAGGATGCGCGCCGCGCCGCGGACGTGGGTGGCCAGCGCGTCCGGGCCGATCTGCACCAGGTAGGGCATGCTGTCGACGGCGAGCACCAGGTCGAAGGCGGCGGACGGCAGGGCGTCGAGGTCGGTGCCGGGGGTGCACTCGACGCGGACGTTGGCGAGGGGGGCGCAGCGGGTGCGGGCCTCGGCGACCATGCCGGCGGACACGTCCAGGCCGAGCACGGAGCGGCAGCGCGGGGCGAGTGCGATCGCCAGCCGGCCGATGCCGCAGCCGAGGTCGAGCATGTCGGCCGTGGGCGCCGCGCCAGGGGCGGCGACGCAGCCGTGGCGCCCGAGCCAGTCGACGATCTCCGCGGTGGCCTGCGCCAGGATCGCGGGGTCGCCGAGGGAGTAGAGGGCGACGCTGGCCTCGGGGGAGAAGGCCACGGCGTTGTCGAAGAACGCGGCGATGCCGGCGGCGGAGGCGGCCTCGGGCGTGGCGGGGGCGTCGTGCGGGGTGGCGATGGCGGCGTGGTTGCCGCCGTGGCGCCCGACCTCGCCGGCCAGGCGGGACAGCATCGCGCCGTGGCCGTCGAGCAGGGCGACGAGCGCATCCCACTGCGGGTGCGGCTCGGCGGGGCGGCGGGCGGCGACGGCCGAGGCGAGGGCGGGGCCGTCCGCGCCGCCGAGCAGCAGGCGGCACAGCGCCACCTGGGGGGAGATGCGGCCGGCCAGGCACAGGCCGATGGCGTCCTGGGCGTCGATCAAGCGCCGTGCTCCTGCGTGGCGGGGAGCCAGCCGAGGGCGGCCAGGCGGGCGGCCTCGCCGCCGGCGAAGCGGTCGCCGATGTCGCCGCGCCAGCGCAGCTCGGGGATCACCACGTTGCGTGCCCGGGCGCGGGCCGCGTCCTGCGCCGCGGCCACGGTGGGGCCGGTGCCCGTGACGATCATCGCGTGTCCGGACCGCCTGTGCACCCGCAACTGCCTCTCCCCGTCCCTGTCCCTGCGCATGTCGACGAAATGGTGGTGCGCGAGTTCCGCGCCGGACGGCTCGCGGTGGAAGAACACCGGCGGGTCGTCCTCGGGCGCGGTGCCGGCCGCCGTGCCGGGGAACGGCGGCACGGTCAGCACGATCGCCACGGACCAGCCGGAGTGGGTCGGGAAGGTCGTCGCGGGTAAAAGGCCGGCCATGCGGGCCAGCAGGTCGCCCCAGCCGGCGGACTGCATCGCCGCCAGCACCGCGAAGCCGGGGTTGCCGATGCGGCAGGTGAACTCCAGCGGCCAGGCGCCGGCCTCGTTCACGATGAGGTTGAGGTTGACGTAGCCGACGTGGCCGGCGGCGGCGAAGGCGGGCGCCATGCGGTCCAGCGTGTGGGCGAACAGCGGCTCGGCGTGCGCGAACGAGGCGAGCGTGCCCATCTCGCCGGTCATCTCGCCCAGCTCGCCGGGGAAGAACCGCTTGTGCTCGAAGTCGATGCACGCGGGGCGCAGGAAGCGCGCGCCGTCGAAGTAGGCGCCGACGCCGACCTCCACGCCGTCGAGCCGGGGCATGAGCAGCACGCGACCGGGCGGCGCGCGGCGGAGCTGGAAGGCCAGGTCGGCGCCGGTGGCGTGCTCGCCCACGAAGGTCGGGTGGACGCCGTCGTCGTATTTGAGGACGTGGCGGCCGGGGTTGGCCTGGAGCCAGGCCAGCGCGTCGGCCGGCGAGTCGAAGGCGCGGCTGTGCGCGATCGGCAGGCCGGCGTCGCGCAGGGTGGTCTGGCCGAAGTCGCGGTCGTTCTCCAGGCGGTCGCCGTAGGCGCTGCCGCCGACCACGCGGTAGCCTTCGGCGCGCAGCTCGTCCTGCAGCGCGCCCTGGCGGACGCCCTCGACGAGGATCACGCCGTCGCGGCCGACCCAGTCCAGCTCCGCGCGCCAGTCGTCCACCGGGTCGAGCAGGCCTGCGAAGGCGCGCAGCGGGGCGGGGTCGCTGGCGAAGACGCGCACGTCGTGGCCCTCGCGCCGCAGGGCGAGGTGGATGTCGCCGAGGTAGAGGCGCTGGCTCAGGCCGAGGATGCGCACGAAGGCTCCGGTCCGGTGGCGGGCGGGGGTTCTACCGCGCATCGGGAGGGCGGGCCACAGCAAGGAAGCATGGGCTCTCCCTCCGCTGCCATTCCAACGATCCAAGAGGATCGTCGGAACCTTTGGCAGCTACGCCCAAACCCGCAAAGGGTCCGAGGACCCTTTGATCCCTTTACTTAAGTAGCGCGTTCCAAGGGCGCAGCCTTTGGCGGAGCTCGAGGCGGAGCCTCGACCTTAGCTTCCTACCGCCGCATCTCGACGCGCACCCGCCGCCACGGCGTGC
>JBPBQX010000034.1:0-4169 GCA_050955025.1 Janthinobacterium lividum | reverse complement strand
ACCGGCTCCTACATCCATTCCAGCAACGTCAAGTACAACGGCCAGGCGACGCTCACCGCGGCGCAGCGCTTCTCCGGCCTGGACATGTTCGACACGGGCGTGGCCGTGACCTACGCGGGCGTCAGCCTCCAGGGCAACTTCCAGCGCGGCCGCTACACCGGCCAGTTCGCGCTCGACACCCAGGGCGGCACCGTCGGCAGCGCATGGGTCGCGGGTGCGACCTACACCGTCGGCCCGCTGATCTTCGGCGGCTCGTGGATCGACTACACCTACCAGGGCAACCTGGCGCAGACCGGCATCAGCCAGGCGCGCGACCAGGGCGCCGCCGCCGGCGCCACCTACGCGCTGGCCCCCGGCGTGTCGCTGTTCCTCTCCTACATCTGGGACCAGCGCAAGCAGGGCGGCGTGAACATCGCCACCAACACGGTCGCGCCCACCGGCAACAAGCTGCGCGCCCAGGCCCTCGCCCTCGGCACCGGCCTGAGCTGGTAGCCTTCCCGCGCGCCGGGGATACCCCCGGCCCGTGCGGCGCGTCCTGCGGGGCGGCGGAGCGATCCGCCGCCCCGCCTGCGTTGCGGGCCCAGCTGCCCGCGTCGGCCACGCGACGCACCCGCGCGACGCATCCGCGGCTTGGCGCACCGCGCCCGGCGGTCTAGACATCGCGCCTACACGGGGGCGTGTGGTGCCCCGCGACAAAGGGCCGCCATGACCTCTCCGCCGCTCCGCTCCGCCCTGCTGCTCGGCCTGCTCGCGCTCGGCGCCTGCGGCAGCAACGCACCCACCGTCCGGCCCGTGGCCGACAACGAGTACAACGACTCCCGCTTCAAGGACCAGGCGCAGGGCAAGCTGTTCGGCAGCAGCGGCCTCGTCTTCGGCACCGGCAAGACCGGCCGCCCCGACGCCGAGCAGGGCAGCGGCATCGGCGTCAACGCCTACCTGTGGCGCGGCGCGCTCGACACGCTCGGCTTCATGCCGCTCGCGTCGGCCGACCCGTTCGGCGGCGTCATCATCACCGACTGGTACTCGCCGCCCACCACCAGCGGCGAGCGCTTCAAGGCCACCGCCTACATCCTCGGCAGACAGCTCCGCGCCGACGGCGTGCGGGTCTCGCTGTTCCGCCAGGTGCAGGACAACGGCCGCTGGGTCGACGCGCCCGTCAGCCCGACCACCACCGGCGAGATCGAGAACCGCGTCCTCGCCCGCGCCCGCGAGCTGCGGGCCGACGCGACGGGGCACGCCACCTAGGCAGGAAGCAAGCATGGGCTCTGCCCAGACCCGCAAAGGGTCCGAGGACCCTTTGATCCCTTGACTTAAGTAAGCCATCCAAGGGGCTTCCCTTGGCGGAGTCCAGAGGCAGAGCCTCTGGCCTTGCTTCCTGCCTTTCGTGGCCGCGGCACCCACCCCGTCGTTCTTCTCGCGCCGTGCCCCGCGAATCGTCATGCGGCCCCTTGCTCCCGCGGCGGGCCCGTGGCTATAAGCCGCCACCCCACGGGGAAGGGGCCATAGCTCAGTTGGTAGAGCGCCTGAATGGCATTCAGGAGGTCAGCGGTTCGACCCCGCTTGGCTCCACCACCCCCTCCCGGTAGACCTCCACTCCCAGACCGCCGACGCCGCGCGACCCGTCCCGGGCGCCCGGCCCAGGGAGTGACGCATGCAGCTCACCGGACTCCACCACCTCACCGCGATCACCGCGCACGCCTCGGCCAACCACGCCTTCTACACGGGCGTGCTGGGCATGCGGCTGGTCAAGCGCACCGTGAACCAGGACGACGTCTCGGCGTACCACCTGTTCTACGCCGACGGCCTCGCCTCGCCCGGCAGCGACGTGACCTTCTTCGACTGGCCCGCCGCCCCGGAGCGGCGCGGCACGAACGCGATCAGCCGCACCGGGCTGCGCGTGGCCGGCACCGACGCCCTGGCGTGGTGGCAGCGCCACCTCGAGTCCCATAGCGTCGCGCACGAGGCTCCCGCGGAACGCGACGGCCGGTTGACGCTCGACTTCGCCGACCCCGAGGGGCAGCGCCTCAGCCTGGTCGACGACGGCGGCCAGGGCGACGCCCACCCCTGGGACCGCAGCCCGGTGCCGGCGGCGCACCAGATCCGCGGCCTCGGCCCGATCACGCTGAGCGTGGCCACGCTGGCGCCCACGGCCGCGGTGCTGACCGAGGTGATGGGGATGCGCGCCGAGCGCCGCTACCGGCACGACGAGGCCGAGGTCCACGTGTTCGCCATGGGCGAGGGCGGTGCTGCGGCGGAGCTGCACGTCGCCGTGGAGCCGCACCTGCCGCAGGCGCAGCAGGGCGCGGGCGGGGTGCACCACGTGGCGTTCCGCACGCCCGACCTCGACCAGTACCGCGTCTGGAACGAGCGGCTTCGGGCGCTGCGCGTGCCGTCGAGCGGGCCGGTGGACCGCCACTACTTCCGGAGCCTCTACTTCCGCGAGCCGGCGGGCATCCTGTTCGAGATCGCGACCGACGGGCCCGGCTTCGACACGGACGAGCCGATGGAGAGCTTGGGCGAGCGGCTCGCCCTGCCGCCGTTCCTGGAAGGCCGCCGCCGCGAGATCGAGGCCGGCCTGAAGCCGATCTGAACCCTCCTCTTCCCGAATGCCGGTCCAGGGGCGGCTCGCCCCTGGCGGGTCCGGGCAGAGCCCGGCCTTCCTGCCTCCTGGCACAAGGCTCGCCTGCCGGCACGTCCGCGCCTGCGCCGCGGGGACGATTTGTCCTGCCGCGCAGGACGGGCTGCCCCCAGCCAGGCTCCATTCTGTCCTGCCGCGCAGGACAGGAGGCCGGTTTCCTGTCCTGCGGCGCAGGACAAACGCCCCTCGCGACCCCTGTTCCGTCCTGCCGCGCAGGACAAAACAGGGTGGTTTTGTCCTGCGCGGCAGGACGGAATCGCGAGGCCTCTTGATCCTCGCGGGCAGGACGCGGATGACGGGGCGGGCCGGCGTTGCCGTGCGCCCGCCTTCCACCCCCGCGCGAGGTCCCATGCATTTCTCAGAGATCAAGGCTCCGGTGCCGTCGCGCGAGTCGCTGGCGGCCGAGTACGCCGCCGTGAACGCCCTGCTCGACGCCGGCGACCTCGGGGCGACGGTGTCGGCCTGGGACGCGGCGCGGCGGGGCTTCGACAGCTGGACCGCGCTGGTCCACCTCCGCTTCGCGCAGGACACCACGGACGCGGCGCGTCGCGCGGACCGCGAGCTGGCCGACGCCCTGCAGCCCGAGGCGACCGGCCTGGACACCGCGCTGCGCCTGCGCCTGCTGTCGGGCGACCGCGCGGCGCTGGAGCGGCTCGCCGGCGCGCACGCCGTGCGGCTGTGGGACTGCGACGTGACCACCTTCCGCCCGGAGATCGCCGCCGACCTGGAGGAGGAGGCGCGCCTGTCCGCGCGCTACACCGAGCTGCTCGCGGGCGCGAAGATCCCGCTCGACGGCCGCGTGCTCAACCTGTCCGGCCTGGGCCCGTACGCCGAGAACGCCGACCGCGACGTGCGCCACGCCGCCGAGCAGGCGCGCTGGGGCTTCTTCGCCGACAACCGCGCGGAGCTGGACTCGATCTACGACCAGCTCGTCCGCCTGCGCCACGGCATGGCGCTGAAGCTCGGCGAGGCGACCTACACTCCCCTCGCCTACCGGAAGATGCGCCGCGTGGACTACGGCCCCGCCGAGGTCGCGCGCTACCGCGACCAGGTGGTCGAGCACGTCGTGCCGCTGGTCGCGCGCATCCTGGAGCGCCGCCGCGCCGAGCAGGGCTGGGACAGCCTGCGCTTCTGGGACGAGGCGCTGGTCGACCCCGCCGGCAACCCCGGCCCCGCCGGCGACCACGACTTCCTGGTGGCGCAGGCGCAGACGATGTTCGACCGCCTCGAGCCGCGTCTGGGCGACTTCTACCGAATGATGGTGGCCGGCGGCTTCACCGACCTCGAAGGCCGCGCGGGCAAGGCGGGCGGCGGCTTCTGCACCTCGTTCCCGACGGTGGGCGTCCCGTTCATCTTCGCCAACTTCAACGGCACCCAGGCCGACGTGAACGTCTTCACTCACGAGATGGGCCACGCCTTCCAGAACTGGGAAAGCCGCGCGCAGCCCGGCATCGACCTGCTGTGGCCGACCATGGAGGCCGCCGAGATCAACTCGATGGGCCTCGAGTTCCTGTCCTACCCCGAGATCGGC
>JBPBQX010000033.1:0-4841 GCA_050955025.1 Janthinobacterium lividum | reverse complement strand
GTACCAGCCGCTCCGCCAGGTCGCGCGGCGGCCCCGCGACCGCCTGCGCGTCGCGCACCCGCTGCAGCGCCTCGCGCACCGGCAGGATCGCCTGTCCGGCCGCCTGCGTCAGCGCCGTCGCGCCCGACGAGGCGAGAACCCCCGCGAGCACGGCCGCCAACACCCGGGCATCACCCACCGCAATCCTCCCGCCACCCCCGCGCGCACTTTGTCGCCCGACCTCATCCGTGCCAATTACCACCGCATGTCCGACACCCAGGATCCCGCAGACTGGCACGCCGCCAACCGCGCCGCCTGGGACGAGTCCGTGCCCATCCACGTGCGGTCCGCCTTCTACGACGTCGCCGCCCTTCGCGCCGGCACCGCCGGGCTCTACCCGATCGAGCGCGAGGAGCTCGGCTCCGTCGCCGGCCTCGACGTGCTGCACCTGCAATGCCATTTCGGCTACGACAGCCTGGTGCTCGCCCGCGACGGCGCCCGCGTCACCGGCCTCGACTTCTCCCCGGCCGCCATCGCCGCCGCCCGCGACCTGGCCCACGACCTCGGCCTCGCCGACCGCGCCCGCTTCGTCGAGGCCGACCTGTACGACGCCCCGCGCGCCATCGACGCCCCCGCCGGCTTCGACCTTGTCTTCGCGAGCTGGGGCGCGCTGATGTGGCTGCCCGACATCGACCGCTGGGCCGCCATCGTCGCGCATTTCCTCAGGCCGGGAGGCAGGCTCTACCTCGCGGACGGCCACCCCTGCGCCCTTGCCCTGCGCTGCGAGCCCGCCGCGCCCGACGTCGCGCTGCGCCCCGCCACGCCGTATTTCAGCAGCGGCCCCCACGCCTCCGACGACCCTGCCGACTACGCCGACGAGACCGCGACGCTGTCCAACGCGAGGATGTACACGTTCCAGCATACCCTGGCCGCGATCGTCACCGCGCTGGCCGTCGCCGGCTTGAGGGTGGAGTTCCTGCACGAGCACGACGCCCTGCCCTGGCGGCTGTACGACGTCCTGCGCGCCGACCCGGACCGCATGTTCCGCTGGCCGGACCAGGCGTGGCTGCCGCTCGCCTTCTCGGTATCCGCGCGGCGGACCTGAAGAAGCAGTCGAGGCCGGGCTCTGCCCGGACCCGCCAGGGGCGAGCCGCCCCTGGACCGGCCTCACTTAAGGGGTGCGTTCCAAGGGCGCAGCCTTTGGCGGAGCTCGAGGCAGAGCCTCGACCTTGCTTCCTTGCCCTGGCCCATCCTCTGCGGTTCCCGCCCGCGCCGCTTCGCGCTAGGCTCCGCCGCGCTCAGGCGACCAGGCCCACTGCACGAAGGATCGCGACCATGGCGACCACCGTCTCAGGCAGCTCGCGCAACTGGCTCGACCGCCTCTGGGCCTCGATCGCCGACCGCGGCACCCCGTACGCCCAGGTCCCCGATCCGGACGCGGACCCGCTGGACCGCGCCCGCCTGCTCACCCACGCCATGCTGTCGCAGCGCGGCGAGGCGTCCGGCGCAGCCATCGCCCGCGAGCTGCAGGCGGCCGCACGCGCCCTCTCCGACCCGCAGCTGCTGGAGTTCTACCGCTTCCTGTCCGACGGCTTCGGCCCCGACCCGGACAAGCTGCGCGGCGCGGCGGAGGCCTACCTCGCCGCGCCTGACGCGCACACCGCCTCGTCGCTGTTCGACGCCGCCGAGCCCGCGCGCCAGGAGCTGCTGCGGCGCATGAACATGAGCCCGGGCGGCACGGCGGCGCTGGTGGCGATGCGGC
This sequence comes from Janthinobacterium lividum, assembly GCA_050955025.1. GTDB lineage: Bacteria > Pseudomonadota > Alphaproteobacteria > Acetobacterales > Acetobacteraceae > CAXSEF01. The sequence goes on along the minus strand of JBPBQX010000033.1, from coordinate 3,100 downwards.
GCGACCTGCTCGCGCGCGGGCGCCACGACCCGGCGCTGCGCCCGCTCGACACCGACCTGCGCCACCTGTTCGGCTCGTGGTTCAACCGCGGCTTCCTGGAGCTGCGGCGCATCGACTGGCAGACGCCGGCCGCGACCCTGGAGAAGCTCATCGCCTACGAGGCGGTGCACGAGATCGCCGGCTGGAGCGACCTGCGCCGCCGCCTGGCGCCGGACCGGCGCTGCTTCGCCTTCTTCCACCCCGCCCTGCCCGGCGAGCCGCTGATCTTCGTCGAGGTGGCGCTCACCGAGGGCCTGGCCACCGCCGTGCAGCCGCTCCTGGTGCGCGACGACGAGACCGACCGCACCGCCCTGGACGAGACGCGGCGCAGGCTCGCGGGCCGGGCGGACACCGCGATCTTCTACTCGATCTCCAACTGCCAGGACGGGCTGCGCGGCGTCAGCTTCGGCAATTTCCTGATCAAGCAGGTGGTCGAGGAGCTCAAGGTCGATCTGCCCCAGCTCCGCCGCTTCGCCACGCTGTCGCCCGTCCCCGGCTTCCGCCGCTGGATGGAGCAGCGCCTCGCCGATGCCGCCCGCCCCGCGCCCGCCACCGACACCGCCGACGCCGCCGCGCCCGTCCCGCAGGCCGTTGCCGAGGCCCGCCCCGCGCTCCTGCGCGACGACGAGGTCGAGGTCCTGCGCCCCTTCGGCGAGCCGGGTGCCGACCCGCTCGCCCTGTGGCGCGGCGTGCTCGCGTCCGCGCCCTGGTTCGACGACGCCGCCCAGGCCGAGGCGGTCCGCCGCCCGCTGCTGCGCCTGTGCGCCGCATACCTCACCGACGGCCGCGACGGCCGCGGCCCGTCCGACCCCGTCGCGCGCTTCCACCTCGGCAACGGCGCCCAGCTCGAGCGCATCGACTGGCTCGGCAACGTGGCACCCCGCGGCATCAGCGAGTCCTACGGCCTGATGGTGAACTACCTCTACGCTCCCGACCGCATCGAGGCGAACCACGAGGGCTTCATGCACGGCAAGGTCGCCCGCTCCTCCGTGGTCGACGCCCTGAACGAGCCGCCCCGCGCCGGCAACGCCAAGCGCCAGCTCATCCCGAGCTTCGGCATCCTGCGCGGCGAGTAGCCGGGCGCGACGCAGGCAATCCCCGGGGCTCGCGGCCGGGGTCCCGCCGGAAGGCGGACGCGCGAAGGTTTCCGCCTCCCCATCTCGCCCGGTCTGCTCTAGACCGGAGGGGCAAGCCGCCCGCTCGCCCGACGTCCGGGCGTGACAAGGCCGGCGCGTCCGGAGGACCCCACGATGTCGACCGCTGCCCGCACCGTACCGCTCGCGCGCCCCATGCGGACGCCGCTCAGTTCCCAGCAGGTCATCGGCTTCTGGGCCGCCTGGTTCGGCTGGGCGCTCGACGGCATGGACAGCGTGATCTACGCCCTCGTCCTCAGCCCCGCGCTCACCGAGCTGCTCCCCCGCTCCGGCATCGACCCCACGCCCAAGGCCATCGTGTCGATCGGGTCGATCCTGTTCGCCGCCTTCCTGGTCGGCTGGGGCCTGTCGTTCATCTGGGGCCCGATCGCCGACAAGTACGGCCGCACCCGCACGCTGGCCGCCACCGTGATGATCTACGCGGTGTTCACCGGCGCCGCCGCCCTTTCGCAGAACGTCTACGAGCTGGGCCTGTTCCGCTTCCTCGCCGGCATCGGCATCGGCGGCGAATGGGCGATGGCCGGCACCTACGTCGCCGAGGCCTGGCCGGAGGACCGCCGCAAGATGGGCGCCGGCTGGCTGCAGACCGGCTACTATGCCGGCTTCTTCATGGCAGCCACGCTGAACCTCACCGTCGGCGCCACCTACGGCTGGCGCGCCATGTTCCTGTGCGGCCTCGCCCCCGTCATCGTCTCCATCGTCACGCTCTTCAAGGTCGAGGAGCCCAAGCGCTGGGTCCAGGCCCACGACCCGGCCGCGCCCGCCGCCGCGCGCCGCAGCCCGCTCGCCCGCATCTTCCAGGCGCCCTACCGCGGCCGCACCGTCACCATGTCGCTGCTGCTCACCGTCGCGGTGATCGGCCTGTGGGCCGGCTCGGTCTACGTGCCCACCGCCTCGATCCAGCTCGCGCGCCGCGCCGGCATCACCACCGCCGGGCCCGTCATCGCCTCGCTGTGCACCGGCCTGCTGTCCATCGGCACGATCCTCGGCTGCATCGCCGCCCCCTTCCTCGCCGAGCGCCTGGGCCGCCGCCGCGCGCTCGCGATCTACTTCGCGGGCATGCTCGTCACCATCGCGCTCGCCTTCGGCTGGGCGTTCTACCTGCCCCCCGCCTCCGCCATGCCGGCCTTCCTCGTCGTGCTGTTCTTCCTCGGCATGTCCGGCGGCAACTTCGCCATGTTCACCCTCTGGCTGCCCGAGCTGTTCGGCACCGACGTCCGCGCCACCGCCTTCGCGTTCTGCACCTCGGTCGGCCGCTTCATCGGCGCCATCGTCAACTTCGCCCTCGCCGCCGCCGTCAACGGCATGGGCACGCTCGGCACCCCGGTCGCGCTCACCGCCATCGCGTTCGGCGTCGGCCTCCTCGTGATCCCGTTCGCCACCGAGACCGTCGGCACGCGCCTGCCGGACTGAAGCAAGCATGGGCTCTGCCCAAACCCGCAAAGGGCCCAAGGCCCTTTGATCCCTTTTACTTAAGAGAAGGCGATCCAAGGGCCCAGCCCTTGGCGGAGTTTGAGGCAGAGCCTCAACCTTGCTTGCTTCGGCCTACGACAGCGTCGCGTACGCCGCCGCCCTGACCGGCTCCAGAGCGCCCGGCGCCAGCTGCGTGGAGATCTCCGCCAGCCGGTGCGCCGCGGCGACGATCCGCTCCAGCCTCTGCGCCTGCGCGGCCGCGCCGACCTCGTCGAGCAGCGCGTGGAACTCCCGCTCCAGCGACGGCACGACGTGCGCCTCGCCCAGCGTCACGTCGTCGAACCAGGCCGGCGCGCCCAGGGTGATATCGAGCTGGTTGCCGAAGAAGTAGCGCAGCGTGCCGTCGCGGTCGTGGACGGGCGAGATGAACAGCAGGTTCCAGAACGCCGAGCCGTTGCGCCGGTAGTTCACGATCCAGTCGATGCACCCCTGCC
>JBPBQX010000032.1:0-5505 GCA_050955025.1 Janthinobacterium lividum | reverse complement strand
CGGCGCCTGGCGGACGTGAGCGGCACCTTCCGCCGCTACACGATCGAGGGCACCGAGCTGAACAGGCAACGAATCGCGGAGCTGCTGGACCGGTCGCTGATGCTGGTCACCGCGCTGGCCCCGGTCATCGGCTACGACCGCGCGGCCCACATCGCCCACGAGGCGCATGTGCACGGGCAGACGCTGCGCGAGGCTGCGCTGGCATCGGGCGATATCGATGCCGCAACGTTCGACCGCGTGGTCGATCCCCGTCTGATGACACAGACCTGACGAAACACTCCGAGGAACCACCATGAGAACCATCCGTGCCCTGGCCAAGCGCTCCTTCACCCTGGCCGGCCACCGCACCAGCGTCGCCCTCGAGCCCGAGTTCTGGGCCGCGCTGTCCGCGATGGCGCAGGGCCGCCGCCAGACCCTGTCCTCGCTGATCGCCGACGTCGACGCCGCACGCGACCCGAACCGCCCCCTGGCGTCGTCGCTGCGCGTCCTGGCCCTGACCGGCGCCACCAGCCCCGCCCAGGAAGCCGCCCGGGTCTGACCGCCCACCGGCGCCCGGCCGCCCTCCTCAGCCGCGGCGGGAGCGACGGCCCCGCCGGGTCCGATAGCCCCGGCCACGACGCCAGCTCGATCCGCGACCAGAACGGTTTGTGGGAAAGCGTCCCTCATGCAGGGCCGGCTTCCCCCTTCACCACTCGTCCCGGCACCCCGGCCAGGGCGGCCGTCTCCCCCCGTTCAGCCACATCCGACCCCGCAAAGGGCCGGCGCTTCCCCGATCCCCTGACCCGGAGCGCCGCTTCACGGGCGAGTCCTCCTCCCGATCGCACGGGACGCCGGTGCACCTGCCGCCCCGCCACGGAAATCCGATCCTGTCCCGTTCGCGTTAACCGGGCGGAAACCATGTCCGGCCCAGGATCGGGCCGCGGCCAATGAAGGCCGCGCGGCAAGGAAAAAATCCCGTGAGCAACATGACCCAGCTCGCTTTCCGCGGTTTCGCGGCGCCCGTCGTCACCCCGCTCTCCGACCACCAGGTCAGCCCGCTGGTGCTGTCCGACCGCCTGCTGACACTCGCCCAGGACGCCGAGCGCGCCGGCTTCCCGCTCTCCGCCGGCCACCTGGTCAGCCTCGCGCACGCCGTGTTCGACGAGATCCCCACCCGGCGCTGACCCGCGCCCCCGCCGCCACGTCGCCGCCGCAGGTAGGCCCCGTTCGGCCGCCTGCACCCGCGCGCCACGCCGTCCCTGATCCACTACCCGCCAGGCCCGCCCGTCCGGGCAAGCCTCAGCCGGCCATGACCCGCGCGATCAGCGCCTCGTAGGCGTCGAGGTAGTGCGGCATCGACAGCGTCGCCTCCGCATGCGCCCGCGCCGCCGTACGCAGCCCGGCCGTCATCGCGCGATCCTCCAGAACCTCCCCGACGCGATCCGCCAGCAGCCCCGGATCGAGGAACGGCGACAGCAGCCCGGTCGCCCTGTCCGCCACGAACTCCAGCACCGGCGCCGTGTCGCTCGCCACGATCGCGCAGCCGCACGCCAGCGCCTCGCGCAGCGACCAGGACGCCACGAACGGATAGGTGAAGTACACGTGGCAGTCCGAGCGCTGCAGCAGCCGGATGTAGCTGTCGTAGTCCAGCCGCCCCGGAAACAGCACGCGGCTTGGGTCGAGCGGCCCGACCTCGCCGAGCAGCCGCTCCTTCCACGTCCCCTCCGCCAGCCGCGCGCCGTACGACACGCCATCCCCGCCCACCATGACCACGTGCAGGTCCGGCCGCTCGCGCAGCAGCCGCGGCAGCGCGCGCATCACGATGTGGAACCCGCGGTACGGCTCCAGGTCGCGCGACACGTAGCTCAGCAGCGGTGCCCCCGGCGGCACCACGAACCCGCCCAGCTCGAACGGACGCTGCGCGGCCCCCGGATCGGGCCGGCAGATCTCGAGGTTCACGCCTTCCGGCAGCACGGTGATGTTGCCCTGCGCCCAGTCCGGATAGGTCGAGCGCTGGAACAGCGTCGGCGACTGCCCGTGCCCCGGGTTGGTCAGCGTCAGCAGGTTCACCGCGTTCTTCGCCCTTACCCGCGACAGCGCCGGCACCGGCGTCGGAAACTCCGGGTCGAAGCCGACGTCGGTGCCGCTCACCCGGTAGTAGAACTCCTGGTAGCCGAGCAGCGGCACATCCGGCCACACGTCGGCGATGTTGAGCAGCTCGCCCCAGCCGTGGTGGCCGATGATGACATCCGGCTCGTAGCCCAGCGCCTTGAGGTTGGCGGCCGTGCGCGCGACCGCCTCGGCGCGCAGCATCGCCAGCTCGAACTCCTGCGCGTCGCGGTGCGCCTCCGGGTTGAGGCCGCGCGGCATCTGGTAGACGACCTTGCGCACGCCGCGGATCTGGTTGGCGTTGGCCTCGCTGATGAACACGACGTCGTGCCGGTTCTCCGCCACGAGGCGACGCACCAGGTGCAGGAACTGCGCCGGGAAGTTCTGGTGGACGAACAGGTAGCGCATGATGCCGCCCCGCCCGGCGCGCGCGACCGGAGCCGCACGCGCCGGGCCGGAGTCCCTGCCCCTATCGCTTGCCGCGGCCGGCGGGCGCGGGCTTGCCGCGCGGCGGCGGCGCCGGCTTGAAGGTGGCGCGCGCCGGCTTGCGCGTCGCAGGCGGGACAGGGACAGGTGCCGCCGGGGCAGCCGGCACCGCCGCCTTCGCGGGCGCTGCACTCCCTGCGACATCCGCGCTCGCCGCCGGCGCCGCGAGCCCCGGCCTGGCCGTGATCTCGACGTGGAACGCCTCCAGCGGCGCCAGGCTCTCCGCCTCGCAGGCCTCGCCCGCCTCGTTCGGCCCGACCGCGGTGCCGTCCACGAAGGTGGCATGGACCCGCAGGTCGAAGCGGTCCGCCGCTGGGCCGCGCAGCCTGACCCGCAGCCCCAGGATCGGCAGCGCCATGCCGCGGCTGCCGCAGTAGTGCCCGCCGTCCGACCAGGGCGACAGCCAGCCGCGCCCCAGCACCGCCTGGTACTCGATGTCGTCGCGGCTCACGAGGTGGCGCGGCGCGATCGCGAACCCCTCGATCCAGCGCTGCGACCCCCGCTCGCCCATCCACTCGTCGAGCCGGGTCAGCACGTCGCCGCGCCCCTGCACATGCGCGGCAACCTCGGCCTCCGCCGCGCTCACCCCCCCGGCCGCCGCCGCGACGCCCGCCTCCGCGACACGGGGCTCCTCGGCACGGGTCTCGGCCACCACCGGCGCCGCCAGGGCCGGCGATGCCGCCGGCGCCGCAGCGCCCGTCTGCGGCACCCCATGCCCCACCGTCACGGCCGCAGCCTCGCCCGCCGGCGCCTGCTCCGCCCCGCCGCTCAGCCGCATCACCTGCAGCCGCGGCGCCTCGTGCCGCCCGTCCGTCTCCTGGTACACGGTGACCAGGACCTGCGCCGGCCCGTGCGTCACCCGGATCAGCGCGGCGCTGTCCTCGCCCCCGAGCCAGCCATCCTCCCGGAACGTGCTGATCGACAGCGCACCGCCCCCGTGCGCCCCCGCCTCGGGCGGCAGCGACAGACGCACGCCTGGCAGCCCGGTGGCGCTGCTCGGCGGCGCGGAGCCCGGCGCGTAGAACAGGCAGAACACCCCGCGGTCGAGCGTCATCAGGTGACCCGACACCTTCAGCTCAGTGATCACCCGCGGCGGAGCGGCGTCGGCGTCGGACATGGTCGGTCTCTTTCACGCAAGGCGGGATCAGCGACCGGACAGGCCGGACAAGGATCCGGCCGGGCCGGGCAGGAGTCCGGCCGGGCCGGCGGCCGGAGAGTGCGATGGCCGGTTGTGCTCCGCAACCCGTGCCGTCCCGAGCAGCGCATTGTTCACTGACGCCGCCGGCAGCCCCAGCGGCAGCAGCCAGCCCCGCCCGGTGCGCCGGATGCGCTCCGCGGGCCCCCCCAGGTCGAATGCCGCGACCCCCAGCCCCGCGCGCATCATGTGCGTCAATGTATAACACCAGGTTTCCGGCCAGATCGACGGCAGCAACCCCAGGTCGCAGTCCTGCGCCTGGATCAGCGCGTCGACCTCGGCGTCCCGGTAGTCGCCGGTCACGAACACCGGCCCCGCCCGCATCAGCCGCTCGTCGTCGATGCTCGGCCCGACCACCACGAACTCCAGCGCCAGCGCCCGCGCCCGCGCATCGCGCGCGCATGCCAGCAACACGTCGAACCCCTTCTCCAGCCCGATCGCGCCCACCACCGCCACCCGCAGCCGCCCTCCCGGACGCGCCCGCGGCACCCGCATCGGCGGCAGTCCCGCCTCGTCCTCCCAGGCCCTGACCTCCGCACGCACCGCGGGAAAGTGCCGCCGCATCCGCGACGCCGCGTCCGCCGACGGCGCGACCACCGCGCGCGCGCCCGCCAGCTCCTCCGCCGAGCGCGCCAGCAGCGCCGGCATCGCGATCTCCTCCTCGAGGTTCGTGCCCAGGTCGGCGACGCACGCCTCGCACCCCGCCACGTCCGGCTCCCCGCAGTAGCGCCGCCCCGGCCCGACCAGCGCGATTCGCTGGCAGAACCACGCGTAGTCGTGCACGAACACGTCGTACGGCACCCCCAGCCTGCGCAGCAGCGCCAGCACCGCCCGGTGATGCCCCAGCAGATGGTGCAGCTCCGCGTGCACGACCCCCTCGCCGCGCAGCAGCCGCACCAGCGCCGGCAGCTCGCCGGGCAGCGCGAACCGCAGGTTCGGGAACGCGTCCGGCGTCGCCGCGTCGCTGCCCGCCTGCTCCGACACCAGGCACGCGCCCCCGCCTTCCACCAGTGCGCCTTCCGCCAGCACCACCGGCCGCAGCACGACCGCGCGCAGCCCCTGCGCGCGCAGCGCCTCGCACCGCTCGCGCACCACGCGCTCCACGCCGCCCCCGCCCTCGTGCGTCACCAGCAGCGCCGTCCCCGCCGCGACCCGCCCGGCCTTCCACCGCACCACGTCCATCCGACGCCGCGCGGCGAACAGCGGATCGGCCGCCACATGCGCCGCCACCAGTGCGTCGTACCCCGGATGCAGCCGGTTCAGCACCACCAGGTTGCGCCGCACCAGATGCGCGCCCGCCGCCCCGAAGCTCGCCCCGCCGACATGCCCCACGTACGCGCCGGTCGCCGCCACATGCCGCCACCCCCGGCGCGACGCGCGCATGCAGAACTCGTTCTCCTCGCCGTACCCCTGCGCGAACAGGTCCTCGCGCAGCAGCCCCACGTCCGCCAGGCAGTCGCGCCGCAGGAACAGGCAGAAGCCGTGCCCCGTCGGGATGTCGACTACCTCGCCGCCGTTGGCCGCCGCCGCCAGCCGCGCCATGCGCCCCACGCCCGCCAGGTCCGGCACCGCGTTGACCCGCTCGCGCGACGGGTAGGAGCAGATCGTCGCGTCGTTGGACAGCGGCGTCACCGTGCCGATGTCCGGCGCCGAATGCGCCGCCGCGCGCAGCCGCTCCAGCCACCCCGGCGCCACCAGTGTGTCGCTGTTCAGCAGCACCACGTCGCGCCCAGCCG
>JBPBQX010000031.1:0-6114 GCA_050955025.1 Janthinobacterium lividum | reverse complement strand
ACGTCGCTGCCCAAGGGCATGGACGGCGACGCGATGACGCTGGAGCAGGCGCTCGGGCTGCTGTCGCTGCCGCGCTTCGTGGGCACGCACCCCGAGGCGGGCGAGCCGATCGAGGCGGGCATCGGGCGCTTCGGGCCGTACGTGAAGATGGGCGCGATCTACGGCTCGCTCGACAAGGACGACGACGTGCTGGCGGTGGGGCTGAACCGCGCGGTGGACGTGCTGGCGCGCAAGCTGGCGAGCGTGCGCGCGCTGGGCGAGCACCCGAAGGACCGCGCGCCGGTGATCGTCAAGAAGGGGCGGTTCGGGCCCTACATCCAGCACAACGCGGTGGTGGCCAACGTGCCGCGCGGCGTGGAGATGGACGACGTGACGCTGGAGGACGCGGTAGCGCTGCTCGCCGAGCGCGGCAAGCCGCTCAAGGCCAAGCCGGGCGCGCGCAAGGCCAAGCCGGCGGCCAAGGCCCCGGCCGCGAAGAAGGCGAAGGCGGCGGAAGGGGACGCGGCGGACGGCGCGAAGCCCGCTGCGGCGAAGAAGGCGGCGGCGAAGAAGGCCACGGCGAAGAAGCCTGCGGCCAAGGCGAAAGCGGGCAAGGCGAAGGCCGGAGCCGCCAGGCCGAAGGCCGCGAAGGCGGTCGCCACCGCCGGGTCGGGCGAGGCGGACTGACATGGCGCTGCCTCCGGAGCCGGGCGAGGACGAGGCCGGCGTGGCCGCGCCGCACGGGGGTGACGCGGCGGATGAGGCCGCGGGGGAGTCGTCTGTGCCCGGCGGGCTGCCGTCGCGCGAGGCGGTGCGGCGGTTCATCCGCGAGAGCCCGGGGCGGGTCGGCAAGCGCGAGATCTCGCGCGAGTTCAGGCTGGGCGCGGAGCACCGCGTGGCGCTGCGCGGGATGCTGCGCGACCTGGCGTCGAGCGGCGCGGTGGCGCCGGCCGGGCACCGGCGGTTCACGCCGCCGGGCAGGCTGGAGGACGCGTGCGTGGTGCTCGTCACCGGGACCGACCCGGACGGCGACGCGCTGGCGCGGCCGCTGGACTGGCAAGGGGACGGGCCCGCGCCGCTGGTGCTGATGGCGCCCGAGGAGCGCGGGCGGCCGGCGCTGGCGCCGGGCGAGCGCGTGCTGGCGCGGCTGAAGCCGATCGGGGCCGGGAAGTACGAGGGCCGCACGCTGAAGCGCTTGAGCGAGGCGCCGGCGCGCGTGCTCGGCGTGTTTAAGGCGGGCGGAGGCGACGCGGAGGACGGCGCGGGCGGGCGCGACCGTCGCGGGCGCGGGCGGTTCGTTCCGCGCGGCACGGGGATCGCGCCGGCGCCGGGCGAGGGGCGGCTGATCCCCACGGACCGGCGCTCGAAGGCGGAGTGGCGCATCCCCGCGGGCGAGACGGACGGCGCGGAGCACGACGAGATCGTGCTGGCCCAGCCGCTGCCGTCCACGGGATACGGGCTGAAGACAGCGCGCGTGGTCGAGCGGCTGGGCAGGATGGGCGACGCGCGCTCGGTGAGCCTGATCTGCGTGCACACGCACGGCATCCCCACCGAGTTCGACCCCGCCTCGGTGGCCGAGGCGGAGGCGGCGCGCGCGGTGCCGCTGGGCGAGCGCGCGGACCTGCGCGGGCTGGGCCTGGTGACGATCGACGGCGAGGACGCGCGCGACTTCGACGACGCGGTGTTCGCCGAGCCCGACGTGGCGCGCGACGGCGAGCCGGAGAACCCGGGCGGGCACCGGCTGGTGGTGGCGATCGCGGACGTGGCGCACTACGTCCGGCCGGGCTCGGCGCTGGACCGCGACGCCGGCAAGCGCGGGAACTCGGTGTACTTCCCGGACCGCGTGGTGCCGATGCTGCCCGAGGCGCTGTCGAACGGCTGGTGCTCGCTGCGCCCCGACGAGGAGCGGGGGTGCCTGTTCGTCGAGATGCGCGTGACGGCCGAGGGGCGCAAGCTGTCGCACCGCTTCGGGCGCGGGCTGATGCGCTCGGCCGCGCGGCTGACCTACACGCAGGTCCAGGCGCTGCACGACCGCGAGGCGGGCGCGCACATGGCCGAACCGCCGCTCGTGGAACAGGCGGTGCTGGACGCGGCGCCGCCGGTGCCCGACGGGCTGGTCGCGTCGCTGTACGCGGCGTTCCGGGCGCTGCTGGCGGCGCGGCAGGCGCGCGGCACGCTCGACCTCGACCTGCCGGAGCGCAAGGTGGTGCTGGACGAGGCGGGGCAGGTCGTGGCGATCGCGCCCAGGCCGCGCCTGGACAGCCACCGGCTGATCGAGGAGTTCATGGTGCTCGCCAACGTGGCGGCGGCCGAGGAGCTGGAGCGTCGGCACCGCCCGTGCATGTACCGCGTGCACGCGCCGCCGTCCGACGAGAAGCTGGAAGCGCTGCGGGCGTTCCTGCGCACCTTCGACCTGGCGCTGCCGCCCACCGGCGAGCTGCGGCCGAGCGACCTGGACCGCGTGCTGCAGGCGGTCGCCGGCACCGAGCACGCGCCGCTGGTCAACGAGGTGATGCTGCGCTCGCAGAGCCAGGCGGCGTACGACCCCGACAACATCGGCCACTTCGGGCTGTCGCTGGCGCGCTACGCCCATTTCACCAGCCCGATCCGGCGCTACGCGGACCTGCTGGTGCACCGTGCGCTGGTCGCGGGGATGCGGCCGGGCGATGGCGCGCTGCCGCACGACGGCGAGGGTTCGGCGTCGGAGTACCCCGATATCGCCGAGCGCATCACCGGCACGGAGCGCCGCGCCGCGCTGGCCGAGCGCGAGGCCGTGGACCGTTACCTTTCTGCCTACATGGCCGACAAAGTGGGCGCGGTGTTCGCCGCCCGCATCTCCGGTGTTGCGCGCTTCGGGCTGTTCGTCACACTGGACGATAGCGGGGCCAGCGGTCTGGTGCCGCTCAAATCCCTCCCGGACGACTACTGGATGCACGACGAGACGACCCAGTCCCTGGTCGGCCGCGCCACCCGCCTCGTGTTCCGCTTGGCACAGGCGGTCGAGGTGCGGCTGTCCGAAGCGACGCCGGTGACCGGCGGGCTGCTGTTCGGGATGCTGACCGGATCCGGTGGCGCCGCGCGGCCCGGCGAGGGGAGCCGGTCCCGCCGCAGGTGAGCCGACCCCGCCTGCCCGCACGCCCCGTCCTCGGCCGCCCCTCGTCTCCCTTCCGCGACAGGCGTGCCCGTCGCAGGCTCGCGGGCTGGGCCTGCGCGCTGCTGGTCGCCGCGGCGCCGGTCGCGGTGCGCGCGCAGCCGGCCGACGCCGGGGCCGCGGGGCCGGGCGAGGCGGCTCCGCCGGCGGTGGCGCTGCCCGTGGCCGCGCTGCGGCGCGAGGCCGAGGCGGGCCCGGCCGGCGCGGGCCGCGGCGAGGCAGGTCGCGGCGACGAGGGCCGGGGCGACGACGGTCGGGGCGAGGCGGGCACGGTCGACACCACCGCCCGGCCGGTGACGCCGGCGGGGCCGGTCGCGCCCGCGGCCCCTGCCCCGCCCGCGGACGCCGCGGCCGCACCGCCCGACGCGGCGTCGTTCGACGCGACGCTGGCCGGCCAGGTGATCGGCACCGCGCTGGCGTTCATCGCGCCGCGCTCGCTCGACCCCACCACGGTGCCGGGCCTCGCGGTGTGGGGCCTGCAGGGGCTGGCGACGCTCGACCCGTCGCTGCGGCTGCGCACCGGCGGCGGCGTGATCCGGCTCGACCTCGCGGCGCCCGCAACGGCCTCCGGCACGGCTCCGGGCGGGGCGGCGGCCGTGGACGGCGCCGAGGCGGCGGGCGGCGCGGGCGAGGCGGCGGGGTTCGCGCGGCCGTTCCCGCCCGACGTGGACGCCTCGGCCTGGGGCGCGGCGAGTGCCGCCGCGATGCGCTGGGCGTGGGACCGCTCGGCCGCGCTGCGGGCCGCGGGCGGCGAGGCGCTGCTGCAGGGCTACTTCGACGAGATCTTCTCCCACCTCGATCCGTACTCCCGCTACGTGCCGCCGGACCGGGCGGAGCACGTGCGCGACCGTCTCGCCGGCCAGGTGGGCGTGGGCGTGGAGCTGGCGCGTCTCGGCGCGAACCTGGTGCTGGCGACGGTGGCCGCGAACGGGCCCGCGGCGCAGGCCGGGCTGCGCGCGGGCGACCGGCTGCTGGCCGTCGACGGCGTGCCGACCCGCGGCGCCCCGGTGGCCGCGGTCGCCGCGAGCCTGGTCGGCGAGGAGGACAGCGAGGTGCGGCTGCGCGTGGCGGGGCCGCACGAGGCGGCGCGCACGCTGGCGCTGCGCCGCGCCGTGGTGCCGCCGGAGACGGTGTTCGCCGAGCGGCGGCCGGGTGTTTCCGGCGTGCTGCTGTCGCTGCGCATCACCGCCTTCACCGCCGACACCGCGCAGCGTCTGAGCCAGGAGCTGGAGGCCGGGCTCGACTCCCGTGTCACCGGCCTGGTGATCGACCTGCGCGGCGACCGCGGCGGGCTGCTTCGCCAGGCGGTCACCGCGGTCGCGCTGCTGCTCGACCAGGGCGTCGTCGCGACCACGGTGGGGCGCGACCCGGAGGCCTCGCGCGTGTGGCGCGTGCAGGGCGGCGACCTCGCGAACCGGCTGCCGATCGTGGTGCTGGTGGACGGGCGCACCGCGTCGGCGGCGGAGATCATGGCCGCAGGCCTCGCGGACCAGCGGCGCGCCGTGGTGGTGGGCAGCGCCACGACGGGCAAGGGCGTGGTGCAGACGCTGACGGAGCTGCCCGACGGCGGCGAGATCTTCGTGACCTGGAGCCGGGTGCTGGCGCCGCGCGGCTGGCCGCTGCAGGGGCTCGGCGTGCTGCCGCAGCTCTGCACCAGCCTGGGCGCGGAGGCCACGGCGCGCCAGCTCCGCAGCCTGGAGGCAGGCACGGAGGAGCTGGCGCCGGCGCTGCGGGCGTGGCGCGCGGCACGGGCGCCGCTGGACGCGCACGCGGTCGCGGAGATGCGCGGGGCGTGCCCGGCGGCGGAAGGGCGGGACCGGGACTTCGACACGGCGCGCGCTCTGCTGGGGCACCCGGAGGCATACGCGGCGGCGCTGCTGCCGGCGCAGTAAGGTCGGGCTCTGCCCGAACCCGCAAAGGGTCCGAGGACCCTTTGATCCCTTGACTTAGGGAAGCCATCCAAGGGGCTTCCCTTGGCGGAGCTCGAGGCAGAGCCTCGACCTTGCTTCCCGTGCTTGACCTGCCGGCCCGCCGCCATCATGGTGCCGGCCCGAACCGCGGCAGCCCCGCGGCGATCGCGCGTGGAGTGCATCATGGCCAAGTCCAACACCATCCAGATCCGGCTCGTGTCCACGGCGGACACCGGCTACTTCTACGTGACCAAGAAGAACGCCCGGGCGCAGACCGGCAAGATGGAGCTGCGCAAGTACGACCCCGTCGTCCGCAAGCACGTCGCGTTCAAGGAAGCCAAGATCAAGTGACCCCGCGGCGGGCTTTTACCCGCCGCGCGATCCAGCTTTCTCAGCGCGGGGTGAACTGAGCCCCGCCGAACATGTTCTCGCGCATCCTGTCCGTGATCGGCCCGGCGCGGCGCCGGTCCGCGAGCACGGCCATGCCGCGCTGCACGGCAGGGCGTGCGGCGATCGCGTCGTGCCAGCGTTGCACGGCGGGGTAGTCCGCGAGGTCGATGCCGCGCTTCTCCGGGGCGGTGACCCACGGGAAGGTGGCGATGTCGGCGATGCCGTACTCGTCGCCGGCGAGGAAGGCCGCCTCGGACAGGCGCTTGTCGAGCACGCGGTGCAGGCGGGCGACCTCGTTGGTGTAGCGCTCGACGGCGTAGGGCAGACGCTCGGGCGCATAGCTGGCGAAGTGGTTGTACTGGCCGAACATCGGGCCGACGCCCCCCATCTGGAACATCAGCCACTGCAGCGCCGTGTAGCGCGCCGCCGGATCGGCGGGCAGCAGGCGACCGGCCTTCTCGGCGAGGTAGACCAGGATCGCGCCCGACTCGAACAGGCGCAGCGGCGCGCCTCCCGGTCCGTCGGAGTCGACGATCGCGGGGATGCGGTGGTTCGGCGTGATCGCCAGGAAGTCGGGGCGGAACTGCTCGCCGCTGCCGATGTCGACGGGCACGACCGTGTACTCGAGCCCCAGTTCCTCCAGCGCGATGTGCACCTTCTGGCCGTTGGGCGTGGGCCAGCTCC
>JBPBQX010000030.1:0-7004 GCA_050955025.1 Janthinobacterium lividum | reverse complement strand
TGCCCTCCGTCATGGTCGGGCTGAGCGCGGGCATCAGGATGTTGGTGGGCATCAGAACAGCTTCCGCACGGCGTCGACCACCCAGCCCGGCTGCGGCAGCGCGAGCTGCTCCAGGTTCGCCGCGTACGGCAGCGGCACGTCGAGGCCGGCGACGCGGGCCGGGGGCGCGTCGAGCCAGTCGAACGCCTGCTCGACGCACAGCGTGCAGATCTCGGCGCCGATGCCCGCGTAGGGCCAGCCCTCCTCGACGGACACGACGCGGCTGGTCTTCTTCACGCTGCGGATGATCGTCTCGGTGTCGAGCGGGCGCAGGGTGCGCAGGTTGATCACCTCGGCGCTGATGCCCTGGCCGGCCAGTTCCTCGGCGGCCTTGAGCGCCACGCCGACCATGATCGAGTACGCGACCAGGGTGACGTCGGTGCCCTCGCGCTCGATCTTCGCCTGCCCGAGGGGAAGGACGAAGTCCTCGTCCGTGGGGCACTCGAAGCTCTGGCCGTAGAGCATCTCGTTCTCGAGGAAGATCACCGGGTTCGGGTCGCGGATGGCTGCGCGCAGCAGGCCCTTGGCGTCGGCCGCCGAGTATGGCGCCACGACCTTGAGGCCCGGGCAGTGCGCGTACCAGCTCGCGTAGTCCTGGCTGTGCTGGGCGCCCACGCGCGAGGCGGCGCCGTTCGGGCCGCGGAAGGTGATCGGGCAGCCCATCTGGCCGCCGGACATGTAGAGCGTCTTGGCCGCGGAGTTGATGATGTGGTCGATCGCCTGCATGGCGAAGTTGAACGTCATGAACTCGACGATCGGGCGCAGCCCGTTCATCGCGGCACCCACGGCCATGCCGGTGAAGCCGTGCTCGGTGATCGGCGTGTCGATGATGCGGCGCTCGCCGAACTCGTCGAGCAGGCCCTGGCTGATCTTGTAGGCGCCCTGGTACTGCGCGACCTCCTCGCCGAGCAGGAACACGGTCGGGTCGGCGCGCAGCTCGGCGGCCATCGCGTCGCGCAGCGCCTGGCGCACGGTGATGGCGCTGGTGGCGCCCCAGTCCTTCTCGGCGGCGGGTGCTGCGGCGGGTGCTGCCGGCTTCGCGTCGGCGGCGACCTGCGGCACGGCGGCGGGCTTCGGCTCCGCGGCGGCTGCGGGCGCAACCGCGGCAGGCGCGGCGGCGGCAGAGTCCCCCTCGGCGGCCAGCGTGGCGATCGGGGTGTTGACGGCCACACCGTCCGTGCCCTCCTCCACCAGGATCGCGGCGAGCCGGCCCTCGTCGACGGCCTCGACCTCCATGGTCGCCTTATCCGTCTCGATCTCGGCGACCACGTCGCCCGCGGACACCTCGTCGCCGACCTTGACCAGCCAGCGCGACAGCTTGCCCTCCGTCATCGTCGGGCTGAGCGCGGGCATCAGGATCTGCACGCTCACGACGCGGCTCCCGCGCCGCCGGTGGGCGCGCGCACCGGCCGGGTGCCGTCCGCGTCGATCAGGATGTCGGT
Organism: Janthinobacterium lividum; assembly: GCA_050955025.1. GTDB lineage: Bacteria > Pseudomonadota > Alphaproteobacteria > Acetobacterales > Acetobacteraceae > CAXSEF01. The sequence continues at coordinate 5,523 of JBPBQX010000030.1, read as the reverse complement.
CCACAGCTCGGACGGGTCCGGCTCGGGGCTGGCCTGCGCGAACTCCGCGGCCTCGGCGACGATGCGCTTGACCTCGTCCTCGATGGACTTCAGCGCGCCCTCCTCCTCGCCCCAGTCGACCAGGTGGCGGCGCGCGGACTCGATGCAGTCGTGCTCGGTGCGCATGCGCTGCACCTCGTCGCGGGTGCGGTACTTCGCGGGGTCGGACATCGAGTGGCCGCGGTAGCGGTAGGTCTGCATCTCCAGCAGGAACGGCCCCTGCCCGCTCCGGCAATGCGCGACGGCGGCGTCGGCCGCGGCCCGCACGGCCAGCACGTCCATGCCATCGACCTGGCGGCCGGGAATGCCCCAGGGCGCGCCGTTGCGCGACAGGTCGTGCGACGCCGACGAGCGGCTGACGTCGGTGCCCATGCCGTAGCGGTTGTTCTCGATCACGTAGATACAGGGCAGCTTCATCAGGGCGGCGAGGTTGAAGCTCTCGTACACCTGGCCCTGCGAGGACGCGCCGTCGCCCATGTAGGCGATCGAGACGAGGTCGTCGCCGCGGTACCAGTTGCTGAAGGCAAGCCCGGTGCCGAGCGCCACCTGCGCCCCGACGATGCCGTGGCCGCCGAAGAAGTTCTTCTCGCGCGAGAACATGTGCATCGAGCCGCCCTTGCCGCGCGAGTACCCGCCCGAGCGCCCGGTCAGCTCGGCCATCACGCCGCGCGCCTCCATGCCGGTGGCCAGCATGTGCCCGTGGTCGCGATACGAGGTGATCACCTGGTCGCCCGGCTTGAGCGCGGACTGCACGCCCACGACCACCGCCTCCTGCCCGATGTAGAGGTGGCAGAAGCCGCCGATCAGTCCCATGCCGTACAGCTGCCCGGCGCGCTCCTCGAAGCGGCGGATCAGCAGCATGTCGCGATACGCCTGCCGCAGGCCGTCGCGGTCCATCGCGACGTTGCCGGGCGTGGCCCCACCGACGGCGGGCGAGGGTTCGGCCGCGCCGGACTCGTCGGCGCGCTGCGGGGTCTGCGGGCTGTCCATCGGCATCGGCGTCATCCCCTGGGCGTGGTCCCTGTGCGGGACAGCTAACGCCGGGGGTCGCCTCGCGACAAGCCGCAGAATCCGGGAGAATCAACGTGCTGCGGTGCAACAGAAGACGTTGCGCGACCGAACCCAGCGCCGCGCGAACGATGTGGGATGCAGGCCGGGCGATCCGTGACGCCCGGCGCATCGCGAACACGGCGGCGCAGCAACTAAACGCCAGCCGGTGCGCGGCCCGGACAGCCCTGGGGCGTCAGAAAAGCTTGTGGCCCTGCTCGTAGGGCACGACGATCTCGGTGGGATCGGCGCGGTTCAGCATCGCGCGCGCCCGCTCGTCGAGCAGGTCCGGGTCCAGGCGCGCGGTACGCAGCGCCGCGACCCGGCGCTCCCAGGCCTCCTGCTCGGCGGTGGCCTGCACCAGCTCGCCCTGCACCGTGGCAAGCTGCTGCTCGCGCACCGCGTGGGCGCGCAGGCCGTGGTCGCCGCGCGTGGCCTGCCAGCCGAAGTAGCCGACCAGCGACAGGAACAGCAGCGGCGGCACCGCCTCCTTCGCGCGTCGCCTCAGCATGCGGCCCAGCTGCATCCCGCCCTCCCCCGTCGATCCGTCGCGACACCCTACAGGAGTTCGCGCCGCACTTCACGTGTTCGTGCGGGAAATCCGGGAGAAAGCAAGGCCAGGGCCCTGCCCTGGACCCGCCAGGGGCAGCGCCCCTGGACCGGCACACAGGGAGCGGGAGCCGCCGTGCTTCGTCGCGTTTCCAAAGGCGAGCCTTTGGCGGAGCTCGAGGCGGAGCCTCGACCTTTCCTGCCTCAGCCGCGCAGGATCGTGCGGCCGGCGTAGCGCGCTGCCGGGCCGAGCTCGCCCTCGATCCGGATCAGCTGGTTGTACTTCGCGGTGCGGTCCGAGCGCGACAGGCTGCCGGTCTTGATCTGGCCGCAGTTCGTGGCCACGGCCAGGTCGGCGATCGTGCTGTCCTCCGTCTCGCCGGAGCGGTGGCTCATCACGGCGGCGTAGCCCGCGCGATGGGCCATCTCCACGGCCTCCAGCGTCTCGGACAGCGTGCCGATCTGGTTGACCTTGACCAAGATGGCGTTGGCGATGCCGTCCTCGATGCCGCGCGACAGGCGCTCCGGGTTGGTCACGAACAGGTCGTCGCCCACCAGCGTCAGGCGGTCGCCCAGCACATCGGTCAGGTGCTTCCAGCCGTCCCAGTCGTCCTCGGCCAGGCCGTCCTCGATCGAGACGATCGGGAAACGGTCGGCGAGCGCGGCGAGGTAGTCGACCATGCCGCCGGCGTCGAGCGACTTGCCCTCGCCCGCCAGCTCGTAGCGCCCGTCGCGGTAGAACTCGGTCGCCGCGCAGTCGAGCGCGAAGGTCATGTCCTCGCCCGGACGGTAGCCGGCCTTCTCCACGGCGCGCGAGATGAAGGCCAGCGCCTCCTCGGCCGAGCGCAGCCCGGGGGCGAAGCCGCCCTCGTCGCCGACGTTGGTGTTGTGGCCGGCCTCCGAGAGGCCCTTCTTGAGGTGGGCGAACACCTCGGCGCCCATGCGCACGGCGTCGGCGATCGTGCCGGCGGAGACCGGCTGGATCATGAACTCCTGGATGTCGATCGGGTTGTCGGCGTGCTGGCCGCCGTTGACGATGTTCATCATCGGCACCGGCAGCACGCGGGCAAAGGCGCCGCCGACGTAGCGGTAGAGCGGCGTGCCGGCGTCGGCCGCGGCGGCCTTGGCCACGCCCAGGCTGACGGCGAGGATGGCGTTGGCGCCGAGGCGGGCCTTGTTCGGCGTGCCGTCGAGGTCGATCAGGATCTGGTCGAGCGTGAGCTGCTCGGTGGCCTCCATGCCGTTGAGCGCGTCGAGGATCTCGCCCTCTATGGCGGCGCAGGCCTCGAGCACGCCCTTGCCGCCGTAGCGCGACTTGTCGCCGTCGCGCCGCTCGTGGGCCTCGTGGGCGCCCGTCGACGCGCCGGACGGCACCGCGGCGCGGCCCACGGCGCCGGACTCCAGCAGGACGTCGACCTCGACCGTGGGGTTGCCGCGGCTGTCGAGGATCTCGCGGGCGATGATGTCGGCGATGGCGGCCATGTCGGGGTGCTCCGGGGCGTCGGGACCACAGGCGTAACATCGCGGCCGATGGCGGGGAAGCGGAGCGGCGCGCGGCACGCCCCCGGAACCCCGGACACGGGCGTCCGGCGGAACCCCCGGCCCGCGCGCCTCAGAGCTCCAGGCGCTCGCTGCGGCCGAGGCTGCAGCCGGCGATCAGCCAGCGCCCGTCGGGCTCGTGCTCCATGTCGTAGGACGCCAGCGCGCCCTGCCCGTCCGGGCCGACGACCTCGACGTTCTGCACCAGGCCATCCCCCGCCTGCCGCAGGCCGGAGAAGGCGACGGAGCGGGGATGGACCAGGACGGGGTAGGCCGAGCGCACGGCGGCGAGGAAGCGCGCGGCGGTGCCGAACCGGGCGCGGATGGGCGGGGCGGCGAAGCCGAACGCGGCGTCGGCGTCGTCATGGCCAAAGGCGTCGATCTGGGCCGCGATGACACGCCGGACCTCGCGCGCGGCGGGGCCGTCCTCCGCACGGGCGGGGCGCGCAAGAACGGCGACCAGGCTGAGCGCGACAAGGGCAGGACGCATCGGCGGACTCCCGGGTGCAGAAGCGGTGCGGACAAGGCCGGGCCGTGCCCGCAGGGCCCGGACACCCGGGACCTGCGGGAAACCCGGCACCTCGGGTCCCGGTTCCCGGGAGCGTGCCGTTGCCCGCGATCGAAACGGGGCCTGTGACGTGGGCCCGCGTCACAGGCCCGCGTCACGGGAAGGTGCCCGCCGGCGCCGGATCGCGGGCGGGCATCTGGATCGGGGAAGTGGAAGCTAACGCAGTTAAGCCGTTTCTTGGGCGTCATGAGGTACTCTCTTATGCATTGGCGCCGGCTTCCGCGTGGCGCGACGCCGAAGCTGTTCAGGCTCTGAAGGGAAAGTCGTCTTGATGAACAAACCGCAGGAACGCCGCCACCGGGCCAGTGAAGCAGGCAGGATCGACCTTTTCCTTGGCAGGAGAATTGCCGACGTTCGCGAAACGAAAGGCATTTCCCTCGAGACACTGGCCGTCCTGACCGAAACGCCGTCCGCCATGCTGGCCGAGTACGAGGCCGGCGCCAGGAAGATGCCGTCGCTGCTTCTGTTCAGGATCTCGCAGGCGCTCGGCGTGACCCTCAACGCGATCTTCAGCGACGAGGCGCCGGCGAACCCGGCCGCGCCAGCGTCCCAGTGACGCGGATGTTCCGCGCACGGCGCGTGCACCTCTTGTTCAGGAGGCCTATCCCGTGACCGTCGTGACCAATTCCTTTCAGAAAAGGAAGCTGGCAAAACTCATGATACAGCTCTCGCAACGGGCCTGCGACGAGCATGACTTCGACATCGCGCTTAGGATGCTGCGTCTGACCGAGACGTTTGTCTCGAGCTCCATGATCGGCAGCAGCGAGAAACGGCCCGTCATCGTGCTGCTGGTCGCAGGCTACGAACTGCTCTGGACCCGCCGAAACCGCGAGGCGATGGCCGCGCGAATGGATGCCCCGGATCCCCGCTAGAGCGACCGTTGCGGCCGTCCGGCCTGCGCGTTGCCGCCTGTTGCGAAGCGACCGGCCCTGACCGGACGCAACCAGCACCCTTCCTGACCCCTGAAGCGGCAGCAGTGCGTCCCGGCGCCGACGCTCCGGCTCCACGGCTGGCCGACACCCGTTCCCGCGAAGCCCTGCGATGGGCGGGAGCCCGACCGACCGCCGGCATGCACGTCCCCGCGCCAGTCCACGAAGCCGCCCGGCCGCCGGTGTGGTCATGGCCCGGGGGCCCGCCCCGGAGCCTTCGGGGCGCCTCGGGCGATCACGCGCCGGCCTGCCGGGACGCACGGAGGCCGCACGGCGAAACTCCCTCCAGGCGCCGGTCCAGGGGCGCTGCCCCTGGCGGGTCCAGGGCAGCGCCCTGGCCTTGGCCCGCTACCCCTTCGCGACCGTGTCGAACAACGCGAGGCGCTTCAGCAGGGCCGGCATGTCGTGCAGCGCGATCATGGTGGGCCCGTCGCTGGGGGCGTGGTCGGGGTCAGGATGGGCCTCGATGAACAGCGCCGCGACGCCCACGGCCAGGGCGGCGCGGGCGAGCACGGGGGCGAACTCGCGCTGCCCGCCCGAGGCGCCGCCGAGGCCGCCCGGCTGCTGGACGGAGTGGGTGGCGTCGAACACCACGGGGCAGCCGGTGCGCGCGAGGATGGGCAGGGCGCGCATGTCGCTGACCAGGGTGTTGTAGCCGAAGGAGGCGCCGCGCTCGGTGAGCAGGACGCGGGTGTTGCCGGTGGCGGCGATCTTGGCCGCGACGTTGGCCATGTCCCAGGGCGCCAGGAACTGGCCCTTCTTGACGTTGACCGCGGCGCCGGTCTCGCCGGCGGCCACGAGCAGGTCGGTCTGGCGGCACAGGAAGGCGGGGATCTGCAGGATGTCGACGGC
>JBPBQX010000029.1:0-7678 GCA_050955025.1 Janthinobacterium lividum | reverse complement strand
AGGCGATCAAGCTGCTCGGCACCAACGGCGGCGGCTTCTTCAACACCAACTCCGCCCACCCCTTCGAGAACCCCACCGCGCTGACCAACCTCGTCGAGTGCTGGTCCGAGATCCTCGTCCCCTTCGCGCTGGCCGTGACCTTCGGCACGATCGTCAAGGACCGCCGCCAGGGCTTCGCGCTGTTCTGGACCATGGCCATCCTGATGGTGACCGCCGTGGTGCTCTGCTACGCGGCCGAGGCCGGCGGCAACCCGCTGCTCACGGCACTCGGCATCGACCCCTCCATGGGCAACATGGAAGGCAAGGAGGTCCGCTTCGGCACCGCGATGTCCTCGCTGTTCGCCGTGACCACGACCGCGACCTCGACCGGCGCCGTCAACGCCATGCACGACAGCTTCACCCCGCTCGGCGGCATGGTACCGATGTTCCTGATCCAGCTCGGCGAGATCGTGCCCGGCGGCGTCGGCTCGGGCCTCTACGGCATCCTGGTGTTCGCGCTGCTCGCCGTGTTCGTCGCCGGCCTGATGGTCGGCCGCACCCCGGAGTACCTGGGCAAGAAGGTCCAGGCCCGCGAGATCAAGCTCGCCATGCTCGCCGTGCTGATCCTGCCGATGTGCATCCTCTCGGGCACCGCCATCAGCCTGGTCACCGCGAGCGGCCTCGGCTCGCTCGCCAACGCCGGCCCGCACGGCCTGTCCGAGATGCTCTACGCCTGGTCGTCCGCCACCGGGAACAACGGCTCCGCCTTCGCCGGCCTGTCCGCCGACACCCCGCTGCTCGACTACGGCCTCGGCGCCGCCATGCTGCTCGGCCGCTTCGCCTTCCTGATCCCCGTGCTCGCCATCGCCGGCTCCATCGCCGCCAAGCCCAAGCTCGCGCCCTCCGCCGGCACCTTCCCGACCCACGGCCCGCTGTTCGTCGGCCTGCTCACCGGCGTGATCCTGATCCTCGGCGGCCTGCAGTTCCTCCCCGCGCTGTCCCTCGGCCCGTTGGCCGAACACTTCGCGATGCAGGCCGGGCAGACGTTCTGAGCACGTAGGCAAGCAAGGCCGGGCTCTGCCCGGACCCGCCAAAGGGCCGAGCCCTTTGGAAACCATGACCAAGAAAGCGCCCGGAAAACCCCGGGCCTTCGCTTCCTTCAACTTGGATTCTCAAGGCGAGCCTTGAGCGGAGTCCAGAGGCAGAGCCTCTGGCCTTCCTTCCTTTCCTTCGCCCCAAGCCCCCCGCAAGGACCCCTTCGATGGCCCAGGCCAATGCCGACACGATCGCCCTGTTCGACGGCGCGATCCTCGTCCGCGCCACCCGAGACGCCTTCGCCAAGCTCGACCCCCGCCACCTGCGCCGCAACCCGGTGATCTTCGTCACCGAGGTCGTCGCCGCCCTCGTCACCGTGCTCGGCCTGCGCAACCTGGCCACCGGCCAGCCCTGGGGCTTTGCGCTCGCCATCGCGCTCGGCCTGTGGCTGACCGTGCTGTTCGCGACCTTCGCCGAGGCCGTCGCCGAGGGCCGCGGCCGCGCCCGCGCCGAGAGCCTGCGCCGTTCGCGCTCCGACATGATGGCCAAGGTCATCCAGAGCCCCGCCGAGCGCGCGAACATCCGCTCCGTCCCCGCCCCCGAGCTGCGCAAGGGCATGCTGGTCCTGGTCGAGACCAACGACCTGATCCCCAGCGACGGCGAGATCGTCGACGGCATCGCGTCCGTCAACGAGAGCGCGATCACCGGCGAGTCCGCCCCCGTGATCCGCGAGGCCGGCGGCGACCGCTCGGCCGTGACCGGCGGCACACAGGTCGTGTCCGACTGGCTGGTGGTGCGCATCACCGCCGACCCCGGCTCGACCTTCATCGACCGCATGATCGCGCTCGTGGAAGGCGCCGAGCGACGCAAGACCCCCAACGAGATCGCCCTCGACATCCTGCTCGCCGGCCTGACCATCATCTTCCTGATCGCCGTCGTCACCCTCGTCGGCCTGGCGCACTACTCCGGCACCGACCTGAGCGTCCCCGTCCTCGTCGCCCTCCTCGTCACCCTGATCCCGACCACCATCGGCGGCCTGCTCAGCGCCATCGGCATCGCCGGCATGGACCGCCTGATCCGCTTCAACGTCGTCGCCACGTCCGGCCGCGCCGTGGAGGCCGCCGGCGACGTCGACATGCTGCTGCTCGACAAGACCGGCACCATCACCTTCGGCAACCGCATGGCCGCCGGCCTCTACCCCGTTCCCGGCGTCGACGAGCGCACCCTGGCCGAGGCCGCCGTGATGGCCTCGCTCGGCGACGACACCCCCGAGGGCCGCTCCATCCTGACCTTCGTACGCGACCGCCACGGCTTTTCCGCCGCCATGCCGCAGGGCGGCGAGGTCGTGCCGTTCTCCGCCAACACCCGCCTGTCCGGCCTCGACGCCGGCGGCCGCTCCTGGCGCAAGGGTGCCGTGGACTCCGTCCTCGCCATGGTTGCCCAGCCCGCCCCGAACGCGTCCGGCGGCACGGCCACCGCGCTCGCCCCGCCGCAGGCCTTCACCGCCGCCGTGGACCGCGTCGCCCGCGCCGGCGGAACCCCGCTGGCGGTCACCGCCGAGGGCCGCCTGATGGGCGTCGTCGAGCTGAAGGACATCGTCAAGCCCGGCATCCGCGAGCGCTTCGCGGCCCTGCGCCAGATGGGCATCCGCACGGTGATGATCACCGGCGACAACAAGGTGACCGCCGCCGCCATCGCCACCGAGGCCGGCGTGGACGACTTCCTCGCCCAGGCCACGCCGCAGGACAAGCTCGACTACATCCGCCGCGTCCAGGCCGAGGGCCGCCTGGTCGCCATGTGCGGCGACGGCACCAACGACGCCCCGGCACTCGCCCAGGCCGACGTCGGCGTGGCCATGCAGACCGGCACCCAGGCCGCCCGCGAGGCCGGCAACATGGTCGACCTCGACAGCGACCCCACCAAGCTCATCGAGATCGTCGAGATCGGCAAGCAGCTCCTCATCACCCGCGGCAGCCTGACGACGTTCTCCATCGCCAACGACGTCTCCAAGTACTTCGCCATCCTCCCCGCGATCTTCGTCGCGACCTACCCCGGCCTGCAGGCCCTCAACATCATGCGCCTGCATTCCCCGCAGACCGCGATCCTGTCCGCCGTGATCTTCAACGCCCTGATCATCGTGGCTCTCGTCCCGCTCGCCCTGCGCGGCGTGAAGTTCACCCCCATCGGCGCCGCCGCCCTGCTGCGCCGCAACCTGCTGATCTACGGCCTCGGCGGCCTGGTCGCCCCGTTCGCGGGCATCAAGCTGATCGACCTCCTCCTCACCATCCTGGGAATGAACTGATGATCCGCCACCTTCGCCCGGCCCTCGTCCTGGTCGCCCTTTTCACCGCGCTGACCGGCCTCGCGCTCCCCCTCGGCTTCGTGGGCGCCGCCTCCGCGATCCTGCCCACCGCCGCCGGCGGCAGCCTGGTCCAGCGCGACGGCCACGTCGTCGGCTCCTCGCTCCTCGGCCAGGGCTTCACCCAGGACAAGTACCTCCAGGGCCGCCCCTCCGCGACCACGACCCAGGACCCCGCCCACCCCGACGACTCCACCAAGACCGTGCCCGCCCCCTACAACGCCGCCAACTCCACCGGCTCCAACGCCGCCCCCACCTCCAAGGCCCTGGTCGACCGCGTCACCGCCGACCTAAAGACCGCGGGCCCCACGCCCGTCCCCGGCGACATGCTCACCACCTCCGGCAGCGGCCTGGACCCCGACGTCTCGCCGCAAACCGCCGCCCGCCAGGTCGCGCGCATCGCGAGCGCCCGCCACCTGCCACCCGAGCAGGTCCTGGCCATCATCGGCGCCCACACCGGCGGACGCCTGCTCGGCATCGTCGGCGAGCCCCGCGTCAACGTCCTCGAAACCAACCTTGCCCTCGACGCGGCGCAGCCGTAGGCAAACCCATGGCCGGGAAAGCAAGCAAGGCCAGAGGCGCTGCCTCTGGACTCCGCCAAAGGCTCGCCTTTGGAATCCTTTACTTAAGTAGAGGGATCAAAGGGCCTCGGGCCCTTTGCGGGTCCGGGCAGAGCCCGGCCTTGCTTCCTGCCCGGCCTCCCGCCTGATGCCGGAGCCCCGCCGCCCCGACCCCGACGCCCTGCTCGCCCTGGCCGCCGCGGAGTCCCGCGGCCGCCTGAAGGTGTTCCTCGGCGCCGCTCCCGGCGTCGGCAAGACCTGGGAGATGCTGTCCCAGGCCCGCCGCCGCCTGTCCGCCGGCACCGACGTCCTCGCCGGCGTGATCGAGACCCACAACCGTGCCGGCACCATCGCCGAGGCCCGGGGCATCCCCACCCTGGCGCTGCGCGACGTCGAGTACCGCGGCCAGACCCTGCGCGAGTTCGACCTCGACGCCGCCCTGGCCCGCCGCCCCGCGCTCCTCCTGGTCGACGAGCTGGCCCACACCAACGCCCCCGGCAGCCGCCACGCCAAACGCTGGGAGGACGTCGCCGAGCTGGTCGCCGCCGGCCTGGAGGTCTGGGCCACGCTGAACGTCCAGCACCTGGAAAGCCTCAACGACGACGTCGCCCGCATCACCGGCGTGCGCGTCAGCGAAACCCTGCCCGACCACGTGCTCGACGCCGCCGACGAGATCGAGCTGATAGACGTCCCCCCCGCCGAGCTGCGCGCCCGCCTCGAGGACGGTCGCATCTACGCCGCCGAGACCGCCGCCCGCGCGCTCGACGGCTTCTTCCGCGAGGGCAACCTCGCCTCCCTGCGCGAGCTGGCGCTGCGCCGCGCCGCCGCCCACGTCGACGGCGACGTCCGCGACTGGATGCGCCGCGCCGGCGTGTCCGGCGCCTGGCCGTCGGGCGAGCGCGTCCTCGCCCTCGTCGGCCCCGACCCCGGCGCCTCCGCCGTCGTCCGCCGCGCCAAGCGCCTCGCCGAGGCGCTGCAGGCCCCCTGGACCGTGCTGCACGTCGAGCGCGCCACCTCGCTCCTCGTCGCCCGCCCCGCGCTGGCGCTCGCCGCCCAGCTCGGCGCCGACCTCGACACCCGCATCGGCGGCGCCGACCTCGTCGCCACCACGCTCGCCGTCGCCCGCGAACGCAGCGCCACCCACCTGGTCCTCGGCCGCGGCCACGCGCCGCTGTGGCGACGCCTCTCCGGCCGCACCGTCGGCGCCGCCCTGATCCAGCGCGCGCCCGATCTCGTCATCCACATCCTGCCCGCCTCCGACGCCCCGCCGCGCCCCGCGCCCCGCCGCCCGCGCGAGCCGTGGTGGCGCTGGCCCGCCGCCGCCGGCCTGGTCGCGGCCACCACCGCGCTCGGCTGCGCGCTGCGCGCCCTCGTGCCCGCCGAGGCGATGGGCATGCTCTACCTCGCCGCTATCGTCGCCGGCGCCTCCGCCTGGGGACTGCGCGCGGCGCTGGCGATGGCCGTCGCCTCCTTCCTCGCCTGGGACTTCTTCTTCCTTCCCCCGCTCTACACCGTGAGCATCGGCAGCCCGAGCGACCTGATCGCGCTCGGCGTGTTCGCCCTCGTCGCCACCCTGTCCGGCGGCCTCGCCAGCCGCGTGCGCGCCGAGGCCCAGGCGGCGCAGGCCCGCGTCGAGGGCCTGCGCCGCATCGCCGCCTTCAGCCGCCGCCTCGGCGAGGCCTCCACCGAGCCCGACCTCCTCGCCGAGATCGCCCGCCAGGCCGCCGCCATCGCCGGGCGCGCCCTCGTCCTCGCACCCGACGCCGCCCACCCCGACGCCACGCACGCCGCCGACCTCCACCTGCGCGCCGCCGAGCCGCCCATGCCCGACGACGCCCAGGCCCTCGACGCCTCCGTCATGGACGAGGGCGCCTGGGCCGCCGCCCGCTGGGCCTGGACCCGCGGCGAGCCGGCGGGGCAGGGCACCGCCACGCTCCCGGCCGCCTCCTGGCGCCTGCTGCCGCTGCACACCGTGCGCGGCACCCTCGGCGTGCTCGCCGTGCGCTCTCCCGCCGCCCTGGACGACACCGCCGCCCAGACGCTGGGCGCGCTCGCCGACCAGGCCGCCATCGCCTGGGAACGCGTTCTGCTCGCCGGCGCCGCCGCCCGCACCGCCGCTATGGAGGAAACCCAGCGCCTGCGCACGGCGCTCCTCGCCTCCCTCGGCCACGACCTGCGCACCCCGCTCGCCGGTATCCAGGGCGCCGCCGGAACCCTGCGCGGCGCCTGGGACCGGCTCGACGAGCCCACCCGCGCCGACCTGCTCGACAGCATCGAGGAGGACGTCGGCCGCATGACCCGCTTCCTCGCCAACATCACCGAGCTGACCCGCCTCGAGTCCGGCCAGATCCGCCCCCGCCTGGCCCGCACCGACCTCGCCGAGATCCTCGACGCCGCCCTCTCGCGCATCCCCGGCGCCCCCCACGTCGCCATCCGTGTCGCCGACCCGCCGCCCGCAGCCCTGGCCGACCCCGCGCTCCTCGAACAGGTCCTGGTCAACCTCCTGGAGAACGCCGTGAAATACGCCCCCGCCGGCAGCCTCGCCCTCGTCCGCATCACCGCCGAGCCCGGCCTCGCCTGCCTCTCCGTCGCCGACGAGGGCATCGGCATCCCCGCCGACGACCTCCCGCACGTGTTCGACAGCTTCTTCCGCGCCCGACGTGGCGACCGCGTCGCCCCCGGCACCGGCCTTGGCCTGGCCATCGCCCGCGGCCTCACCGAGGCCATGGGCGGCCGCATCGACGCCCGCTCCCCCCGCCCCGACCTCCCCCGCGACGGCCTCCCCGGCACCGTCCTCACCCTGCGCCTCCCCGCAGCGCCCCCCGCAGCCACGCCCCCGGCCGCCCCGTGATCCCGCCCGCTCCCGGCGCCACCGCCCCCCGCATCCTCGTCATCGACGATGAGCCCCAGATCCACCGCTTCCTCAAGCCGGCCCTGACCGCCGCCGGCTACGCGGTCTCCCAGGCCGTCACCGCGGTGGCCGGCCTGCGCGCCGCCGCCGAGCAGAACCCAGCCGCGATCCTGCTCGACCTCGGCCTCCCCGACCTCGACGGCCAGGAGGTCATCCTCCGCCTGCGCGCCGCCGGCGCCACGCCGATCATCGTCATCTCCGCCCGCGACGGCACCGCCGAGAAGATCACGGCCCTCGACCACGGCGCCGACGACTACATCGACAAGCCCTTCGCCCCGGGCGAGCTCCTCGCCCGCCTGCGCGCCTGCCTCCGCCGCGCCCGCGCGCCCGACGCGCCCCCCGAGCGCTGGCGCCACGGCCCCGTCGAGATCGACCTCGCCCACCGCCGCGTCCGCGTCGACGCCGCCGAGGTCGCCTTCACCCCCCGCGAGTACGACCTGCTCGCCACCCTCGTGCGCAACGCCGGCCTCGTGCTCACCCACCGCCAGCTCCTCACCGCCGTCTGGGGCACCGGCCACGCCGAGGACGTGCAGTACCTGCGCGTCTACGTCGGCCTCATCCGCCAGAAGCTTGGCCCCGCCGGTGCCGCCATCCTCCAGACCGCGCCAGGGATCGGATACCGCCTGGCCGAAGGCGAAGCATAGGGAAGCAAGGTCGAGGCTCTGCCTCGAGCTCCGCCAAAGGCTCGCCTTTGGAAACTGTTAACCAGGAAGAAGTACGCTGCCGACAGGACTTCGACACCGCGGACCATGACCCCGAACCACCTCGCACGATGCTTCGCCCCAGGGCGTCGGCGACGCGCGCGGACCCGGGAAACAGCCGCCCGCACCCCGC
>JBPBQX010000028.1:0-7733 GCA_050955025.1 Janthinobacterium lividum | reverse complement strand
GGCCGCCGGTGCTGGCGGCGGCCGCGGGGATGACGCGCTACAGCGACGACCTTGCGGCCCAGCTCGACGCGCTGTTCCCGCCGCAGGGGATGAGCAACCTGCTGGGCCAGGTGGTGTCGGCGGCCGGCCGGCGTCAGCTGCGCATGGCGGAGACGGAGAAGTATCCGCACGTGACCTACTTCCTCAACGGCGGCATGGAGCTGCCGCTGGAGGGCGAGGAGCGCGTGATGGTGCCCTCGCCCCGGGTCGCGACCTACGACCTGCAGCCGGAGATGTCGGCGCCGGAGCTGGCCGAGCGCGCGGTGCAGGCGATCGACGGCGGGGCGCACGACCTGATCGTGCTGAACTTCGCCAACCCCGACATGGTGGGCCACACCGGCAACCTGGCGGCGACGATCCGCGCGATCGAGACGGTGGACGCGGGGCTCGGGCGCATCGCGGAGGCGATCGGGCGGCGCGGCGGCGCGCTGCTGGTCACCGCGGACCACGGCAACGCGGAGATGATGCGCGACCCGGAGAGCGGCGGGCCTTACACGGCGCACACCACGAACCTGGTGCCGGTGGTGCTGTCGGCGGCGGGGTCGCTGGCGGACGGCGGGAGCGTGCCGGCGGGCGAGGCGCCGCGGAGCGGGGGGATGCGCGACGGGCGGCTGGCGGACCTGGCGCCGACGCTGCTGGACCTGATGGGGCTGGAGCGTCCGGCGGAGATGACCGGCCGCTCGCTGCTGCGGGGCTGACCGGGGCGCGGGCGGTGGGCGGGCGGGCGCGGGCGGTTCGCCTGGCCGGGGCGGTCGCGGCGCTGCTGGCGGCGGGCGGGGCCGCGCCGAGGCGGGGCGAGCTGGACAGCGTGGAGCGGCACCGGGTCGAGCGTCTCGCCGCCGGGCGGGAGGCGGCCGCGCGCGCCGAGGCGGCGGCGGCCGTGCAGGCCAGGCTCGGGCAGGCGCGCGCCGCGGCGGCCGCCCAGCTCCGCCTCACGGAGGAGGCGGCCGCAGACGCCGGCGCGCGGGTGGCGGCGTTGGCGGCGCGGCGGGCGGAGGCGGAGGCGAGGCTGCGCGCCAGGGCGGCGGACCTCGCGCCGCTGCTGCCGCTGATCGAGCGGCTGTCGCTGTATCCGGCGGAGACGCTGCTGGCCGCGCCCGCGCCGCCGGAGCGCGCGCTCACCGGGCTGCTGGTGGTGCGGGGGCTGGCGGCGGAGCTGCAGCGGCAGGCGGCGGCGCTGCGGGCCGAGCAGGCGGAGGTGGCGGCGCTGGCGGCGGGGCAGCGCGAGGAGACGGTGCGCCTGGACGCCGCGCGCACCGCGCAGGCCGGGCAGGCCGCCGCGCTGGACCGCGAGATCGAGGGGGCGCGCGATGCGGAGCGCTCGGCCGAGGACGCCGCGGCGCAGGCCACGCGCGACGCGGCCGACGACGCGGCGCACGCCTCCACGCTGCGCGAGGCGCTGGCGCGCATCGAGGCGGAGCGGCGCGACGCCGAGGCCAGGGCGCGCGCGGAGGCCGTGCGCGACGAGCGCGACCGGCGCGACGCGGAAGCCGAGGCGGCGCGGCGGCGCCAGGCGGCGCTGGCTAGGCCGGCAGGGCCGGGGCTCGTTGCGGCGGCGGGGCCGAGGATGGGCGCGTCCGGGGGGGCGATGGTCGTGCCGGTGGCGGGCGGCGTGGTGCAGGGCTGGGGGGCGGCCACCGACGCGGGGCCGGCGACCGGGCTGTCGTACCGGCCGCCGCCGGGGGCGCGCGTGGTGTCGCCCTGCGCGGGGCGGGTGGTGTTCGCGGCGCCGTTCCGGTCGTACGGCAGGCTGGCGATCGTGGACTGCGGCGGGGGGTTCCACGCGGTGCTGTCCGGGCTCGGGCGGCTCGACGTCTCGCCGGGGCGGGCGGTGCAGCGGGGGGAGCCCGTGGGCGTGATGGGCGAGTGGGACCCGGCGCAGGCGGGCACGGCGCCGACGCTGTCGCTGGAGCTGCGGCGCGGGGGGCAGCCGGTGGACCCGGGGCCGTTCCTGCGGGGGCGGGGGTGAAGCAAGGCCGGGCTCTGCCCGGACCCGCCAGGGCGAGCCGCCCTGGACTGGCCTTACTTAAGGGATGCGTTCCAAGGGCGCAGCCTTTGGCGGAGTTTGAGGCGGAGCCTCAACCTTGCTTTTCCAGCCCGCACGAGGCCCCTTCCGCCGCGTCGCGTGTTGGATTGTAATCCGCCCGTTGACCTCGCGTAATCCAGGCAGACCTACATCTCCTGGACGGCCGGTCCGGGCGGCGCGGCACACAGGGAGAGTTTGGTTCATGAACATCCGCAGCGGCCTTCTGGCCGGCGCCGCCTTTGCAGCCGGCGTCGCGGCGCTGCCTGCTTCCGGCGTGCTCGCAGGGCATTTCGGCTTCCCGCTGGCCTGGGCGCAGGAGACGTCGCGCGCGGACACCTACAAGCTGCTGACGCTGTTCGGCGACGTGTTCGAGCGGGTGCGCGCGGACTACGTCGAGCCGGTGACGGACCGCGACTTGGTGGACAACTCGCTGAACGGGATGCTGACCGGGCTCGACCCGCACTCGTCGTACATGACGGCCAAGCAGTTCCGCGACATGCAGGTGCAGACGCGCGGCGAGTTCGGCGGCCTCGGGCTGGAGGTCACGCAGGACAACGGGATCATCAAGGTGATCACGCCGATTGACGACACCCCGGCGTCGCGCGCGGGAATGAAGTCGGGCGACCTGATCCTGAGCCTGGACAACATGAGCGTGCAGGGGCTTTCGCTGAACGACGCGGTGGACAAGATGCGCGGGCCGCCGGGGTCCACCATCAAGCTGCTGATCAAGCGCGAGGGGGTCGAGAAGCCGCTCGACGTGTCCATGCAGCGCGAGATCATCAAGGTGCAGGTGGTCAAGTCGGCGCTGTACGACGGCGTGGGCTATGTGCGGCTCGCCTCGTTCAACGAGCAGACCGACCCCGGGCTGCGGGCCGCGATCACCAAGCTCAAGGCGCAGGCGGGGGGCTCGCTCAAGGGGTTCATCCTGGACCTGCGCAACAACCCGGGCGGGCTGCTCGACCAGGCGGTGGACGTCTGCGACGACTTCATCCCGGACGGCGAGATCGTGTCGACGCGGGCGCGCCATCCCGAGGACAGCCAGCGCTGGAACGCGCGCGGCACCGACCTCGTGGCGGGCGTGCCGATGGTGGTGCTGATCAACGGCGGCTCGGCGTCGGCGTCGGAGATCGTGGCCGGCGCGCTGCAGGACCACCAGCGCGCGGTGATCGAGGGCACGCGCTCGTTCGGCAAGGGCTCGGTGCAGACGGTGATCCCGATGAAGCCGGGCGACGGGGCCATCCGGCTCACCACGGCGCGCTACTACACGCCATCGGGGCGCTCGATCCAGGGGCTCGGCATCGCGCCGGACGTGCCGGTGGCGGAGAGCCGCGAGGAGGAGACGCGGTTCCTGCCGGACCACGAGGCGGACCTGAACCACGCGCTGAAGAACGAGGGGGCGTCGAGCCCGACCACGCCGCCGGCGCCGCGCAGCGACCTGCCGGAGGTGGCGAGCTCGATCCCGAAGATGCCGCCGGACGACTTCGCCAAGTTCGACCCGACCAAGCCGGAGACCGACTTCCAGCTGCAGCAGGGCCTGACTCTGGTGCGGGCGATGGAACAGCAGCGCCACGCCTCGGCGCACTGAGGGCGGGGAGCAGGGCACGGCCGTGGCTTCCGACCCTGCCGGCGCGCGGGCGGCCTCGCTGCGCGAGCGGCTGACGTGGCGCCGGCTCGGGGTCGCGTGGGCGGCGCTGGCGGTCGTGGCAGGGGGCGCGGGCGGCGTGTTGCAGTGGCTGGGTCCGCCGCCGGAGCGGGCCACGGCGGCCACGGAGGGGACGGAGGTTGCGCCGAGCGAGGCCGGCGCACAGGCCGGGGGCTCGCCAGGCGCGGCAGCGGAGGCGCACGGGGCGAAGGCCGGGGGTGCGGAGGCCGGGTCCGCTCCGGTTGCGGGGGCACAGGCGGATCTCGGGACCGGGTCGGGGCTTGTTCCGCCGCATGATCTCCAGAGCACCGTCGTGCCGAACCCGGCCGGGCCGGCGCTGCTGCTTCCCTCGGGTGCGCCGCCGCGTCACGACCCGGCACTGGCCGCCCCCGGGCTCGCGCCGGGCGCGGGTGGCGAGCGGACGGGTGCCGCGTGGGGGACGGGTGCGGGTGCCCCGCCCGGGGCTGCCGGGCTGGCCGGTTCCGCGTTGCCGGGGGATGTCGCGTCCGGCGGCGTGGCGCCCGGCGGGATGACGGGCGGCGGGGTTGCGCAGGGCGGGGTTGCCGCGTCGGGCGGGCGTTCCGGCGCGCCGGCGGTCCAGGCGCAGGACGGCCCGGTGGTGATCGCGGCGCCGCTGGCCGCGCTGCTGGAGCCGGGGCCGGACGGGCTGTCGCTGCCGCGGGTGGGCGCGGACGGGCTGGCGCCGATGCGGGCCTATGCGCGCCCGACTTCCGTGCCGCCGGGGGCGAAGCTGGTGGCGATCGTGCTGGACGGCATCGGGCTTTCGGAGGCCGACAGCCTGGCGGCGATCAACGACCTGCCGGGCGCGGTCGATCTCGCCGTCTCGGCGTATGCCGCGCATCCCGACGCGCTGCTGGCCCGGGCGCGGCTGAAGGGGCACGAGCTGCTGGCGTCGATCCCGATGGAGCCCGCCGGGTCGCCGCTGAACGACGAGGGCGGGCTGGCGCTCACCGCCGATGCCGCGCCGGACGCCAACGAGGCCGGGCTCGCGCGGGTGCTCGGGCGGATCCAGGGGTATGCCGGCGTCACCGGCGGCTCGGACGGGCAGCGCGGCGAGCACTTCGCGCTCAGCGGGCGGCCGTTCGCGGAGGTGATGCGGGCGCTGGCGGCGCGCGGGCTGCTGTACATCGATGCGGCCGGCGTGCGGCCGCCGCCAGGGCTGGCGTCGCTCGGCGTGGACCTGGTGGTAGACGAGCCGGCGGGTGCGGCGTCGCTGGACGCGCGGCTGGCGCGGCTGGAGGCGATGGCGCAGGAGAGCGGGGCGGCGCTGGGGCTCGCCGGGCCGCCGCGCCCGGTCACGGTGGAGCGTCTCGCCGCCTGGGCCAGCGGGCTGGCGGCGCGCGGCCTGGTGCTCGTGCCGGCCAGCGCGCTCGTGCGGGCCGGGGTGGCCGCGGAGCCGGGCGCGGTTGCGGCCGCCGCGTCGCCGGGGGCCGGGACCGGCCGCGCCGGCGAACCGTCCGGCAGGAGGGCTCCGTGAGCGATCTTCCCTACCGTCCCAACGTGGGCGCCGCGCTGTTCAACCGCGAGGGTCTGGTGTTCGTCGCCCGGCGCGCCGACCTGCCCAACGCGGAGGGCGCGGCGGGCGGCTGGCAGCTGCCGCAGGGCGGCATCGACGCGGGCGAGGACCCGCGCGGCGCCGTGCTGCGCGAGCTGGCCGAGGAGATCGGCACGAGCCGCGCCGAGATCATCGGCGAGCACCCGGAGTGGCTCAGCTACGACCTGCCGCCGGAGCTGCTCGGCCGGGCGCTGGGGGGGAAGTTCCGCGGGCAGCGGCAGCGCTGGTTCGCGCTGCGCTTCGTCGGGGAGGACACCGACATCCGGCTCGACCTGGACCCGCACCCCGAGTTCGACGCCTGGCGCTGGGCACGGCTGGAGGAGCTGCCGGGGCTGGCGGTGGCGTTCCGGCGGGAGATCTACGAGGTGCTGGCGGAGTCTTTCGCGGGGTTCGCGGCGAAGTAAGGCCGGGCTCTGCCCGGACCCGCCAGGGCGAGCCGCCCTGGACTGGCCTCACTTAAGGGATGCGTTCCAAGGGCGCAGCCTTTGGCGGAGTTTGAGGCGGAGCCTCAACCTTGCTTTCTCGCCTCAGTGCGCGGGCGGCGCGTCGCCTCCGCCCTTCTTGGCCTTGGACAGCAGGAAGGCCAGCGGCACCACCGCGAACGCCCCGATGGCGCAGTAGGTGAAGATGTCCGCGTAGGCCAGCACGGAGGACTGCGTGCGGTAGGTCTGGTAGATGCGGCCGGTGGCCGTGCTCTCCAGCGTGGAGGCGACGCGGCCCATCGCCAGCAGGCCCGCCTCGTACTGCTGCCGGGCCATGACGAAGCCCTGGTTGAGCGGGGTCATGTTGCGCGACATGTGCGCCATCTCGATCTGGGTGCGCTGGGTGACCATCGAGGTGGCCAGCGAGATGCCGATCGAGCCGCAGACGTTGCGCGACATGGAGAACAGGGCGGCGGCGTCGTTGTTCATCGAGCGCGGCAGGGTGGCGTAGGCGACGGTGCTGATCGGCACGAACAGGAAGGCCAGCGCCGCGGTCTGGAAGGCGCGCATCTTCACCAGGGTGATGAAGTCGACGTAGGGCACGAGGTGGCTGGAGTAGATCATCGCGCAGCCCATCAGCGTGAAGCCGAAGGCGATGACGTAGCGCACGGCGACGCGGCTCATCAGCATGCCGACGAAGGGGATCAGCACGATGATGACGAGCCCTCCCGGGGTGAGTATGAGGCCCGCGAGGGTTGCGGTGTAGCCGAGGACCTGCTGGGCGAGCTGGGGAATCAGCACGGCGCTGGAGTAGAGCAGCAGCCCGACCGCGCCGATCATGGAGGCGCCGATCGCGAAGTTGCGGTCGCCGAACACGTAGATGTTGACCACCGGCGTCCTGGCCACCAGCAGCCAGCCGATGGCGCCGAGGATGCCGAGGACGGCGAACAGGGCAAGGATGCGGATGAACGGCGAGCCGAACCAGTCGTCGTCCTCGCCGCGGTCGAGCATGATCTGCATGCAGCCCAGGCCGATGGTGATCAGGGACAGGCCGATCACGTCGATCTTGCGCTTCTTCTTGCCGGCCCAGGGCGGGTCCTCGAGCACGGCGAGCACGGCGGCCACGGTGGCCAGGCCCACGGGGATGTTGATGAAGAACACCCAGCGCCAGGAGTAGGTGTCGGTCAGCCAGCCGCCGAGCGTCGGGCCGATCACGGGGGCGACGATGGTGGCGATCGCGGTGAGGCCGAACGCCTTGCCGCGCTGGGACGGGGGGAAGGTGTCGAGGATGATGGACTGCTGGCTGGGCTGCAGGCCGCCGCCGAAGAAGCCCTGGAGCAGGCGGAAGACGACCAGCTCGCCGAGGTTGGTGGCGATGCCGCACAGGAAGGAGAACAGGGTGAACATGAGGATGCAGGTGACGAAGTAGCGCTTGCGGCCGAACGTGTTCGACAGCCAGCCCGAGATCGTCAGCACGATGCCGTTGGCGACCAGGTAGGAGGTCAGGGCCCAGGTGGCGTCGTCGTAGCTCGACGAGAGCGAGCCTGCGATGTGGGGCAGCGAGACGTTGACGATGGTGGTGTCGAGCACCTCCATGAAGGCGGCCAGGGTGACGACGACCGCGATCAGCCAGGGGTTGGACTTCGGCTTCCAGCCCTGCCCGGCACTGCCGCTCACTTCAGCTCGACCGTGGGATCGGCGGACAGGCCGAGGGGCAGCGGCAGCGTGGGGTCGAGGCCGCTGTCGATCACGATCTTGACCGG
Source organism: Janthinobacterium lividum (assembly GCA_050955025.1). Classification (GTDB taxonomy): domain Bacteria; phylum Pseudomonadota; class Alphaproteobacteria; order Acetobacterales; family Acetobacteraceae; genus CAXSEF01. The sequence continues at coordinate 265 of JBPBQX010000028.1, read as the reverse complement.
GACGCGCTGGACGATCTTGACGTAGTTGCCGGTGGCGTTCTCGGGCGGGAAGGCGGTGAAGCGCGAGCCGGAGCCGGACTGGATGCCGTCGACGTGGCCGTGCAGCTTGAGCGAGGGGTAGGCGTCGACGCCGATGTCGACGTGCTGGCCGGTGCGCATGCGGGCGAGCTGGGTTTCCTTGAAGTTGGCGGTGATCCAGACCTCGGGGGAGACCACGGAGAGGATCTGCTGCGCCTGCTGGACGTAGTCGCCCTGGTTGACGTTG
>JBPBQX010000027.1:0-8250 GCA_050955025.1 Janthinobacterium lividum | reverse complement strand
TTCGAGCTGCTGGTGCGCGCGGGGCGCGACGCGCCGATGGCCAAGGCGCTGCTGATCCCGGCGAGCATCGGCTCGGACGCGACCATGCCCGAGGCGCACCGCGACCTGTTCAGCTACTGCAACGCGGTGATGGAGCCGTGGGACGGGCCGGCGGCGATCTGCGCCACCGACGGGCGCTGGATGGTGGCCGGGCTGGACCGCAACGGGCTGCGGCCGCTGCGCTACACCGTGACGACGGGCGACATGCTGGTGGTCGGCTCGGAGACGGGGATGGTGAAGTTCGCGGAGTCCGAGATCGTGGCCAAGGGCCATGTCGGGCCGGGCGAGAGCATCGCCGTGGACCTCGACGCGCCGGCGTTCCTCGGCAACGCGGCGATGCTGGACATGCTGGCCGCGCGCCAGGACTTCGGCGCGTGGACGCGGCGCATCCGGCGCATCGACCCGGTGATGGGGCCGGACTCCGTCGAGCCGGTGGCCTACGTCGGCGAGGAGCTGCGCCGGCGCCAGCTCGCGGTGGGCACCACGCTGGAGGAGCTGGAGGTCATCCTGCACCCGATGGTGGAGGAGGGCGCCGAGGCGATCGGCTCGATGGGCGACGACACGCCGGTCGCCGTGCTGAGCGAGAAGTACCGGGGCCTCCACCACTACTTCCGGCAGAACTTCGCGCAGGTGACGAACCCGCCGATCGACAGCCTGCGCGAGACGGCGGTGATGAGCCTCAAGACCAGGCTCGGCAACCTGGGCAACGTGCTCGACGAGGACAGCTCGCAGTGCGACCTGCTGCAGCTCGAGAGCCCGGTGCTCAGCACGGCCGAGTACCACGCGGTGCGCGACATCATGGGCGCCGCCGCGTGCGAGGTGGACTGCACCTTCGCGGTGGACGAGGCGGCGGACGCGGGCGCGGACGGCGGCGTGGCGCTGCGCGCCGCGATCGACCGCATCCGGCGCGAGGCGGAGGAGGGCGTGCGGGCAGGGGCCACCCACGTCGTGCTCACCGACGAGCACCAGGGGCAGGGCCGCGCGCCGATCCCGATGATCCTGGCGACGGCGGCGGTGCACACGCACCTGGTGCGCTCGTCGCTGCGCACCTTCACGAGCCTCAACGTGCGGGCGGCGGAGTGCGTGGACGTGCACAGCTTCGCCGTGCTGATCGGCGTGGGCGCCACCACGGTCAACGCCTACCTGGCGCAGGAGAGCATCGCCGACCGGCACCGGCGCGGGCTGTTCCACCCGGAGCTGAGCCTGCGCGCGGCCGTCGCGCGCTACCGCAAGGCGATCGACAAGGGCCTGCTGAAGACGATGTCCAAGATGGGCATCTCGGTGATCTCGTCGTACCGCGGCGGCACCAACTTCGAGGCGATCGGGCTGTCGCGCGCGCTCGTGGCCGAGTTCTTCCCGGGCATGCAGTCGCGCATCAGCGGCATCGGGCTGAGCGGCATCTCGCGGCGCGTGCTGGCGCTGCACGCGGTGGCGTGGGGCAGCGACGTGGTCACGCTGCCGGTGGGCGGCATCTACAAGAAGCGCGTCTCGGGCGAGGCGCACGCCTTCGACGGCGGGCTGATGCACACGCTGCAGACGGCGGTGGCGACGGACAGCTACCAGACGTACAAGCGCTACACCGACGCCGTGCGCCGGCAGCCGCCGATCGCACTCCGCGACCTGCTGGACTTCCGCACCGAGGAGCACCCGTCGATCTCGCTCGACGAGGTCGAGAGCATCACCGAGATCAGGAAGCGCCTGATCGCGCCGGGCATCTCGCTCGGTGCGCTCAGCCCCGAGGCGCACGAGACGCTGTCGATCGCGATGAACCGCATCGGCGCGCGCTCGGACTCCGGCGAGGGCGGCGAGGACCCCGACCGCTCGAAGCCGCGCGCGAACGGCGACAACGCGTCCTCGGCGATCAAGCAGGTGGCGTCGGGGCGGTTCGGCGTGACGGCCGAGTACCTCAACAACTGCCGCGAGATCGAGATCAAGGTCGCCCAGGGCGCCAAGCCCGGCGAGGGCGGGCAGCTCCCGGGGTTCAAGGTCACGGGCCTGATCGCCAGGCTGCGCCACGCGACGCCAGGCGTGACGCTGATCTCGCCGCCGCCGCACCACGACATCTACTCGATCGAGGACCTGGCGCAGCTCATCTACGACCTCAAGCAGATCAACCCCGACGCCACCGTCTGCGTGAAGCTCGTCAGCCGCTCCGGGATCGGCACGGTCGCCGCGGGCGTCGCCAAGGCGCGCGCGGATGCGATCCTGATCTCCGGGCACTCCGGCGGCACGGGCGCCTCGCCGCAGACGTCGGTGAAGTACGCGGGCCTGCCCTGGGAGATGGGGCTCTCCGAGGCGCACCAAGTGCTGATGCTCAACCGCCTGCGCCACCGCGTGAAGCTGCGCACCGACGGCGGGCTCAAGACCGGGCGCGACGTGGTGATCGCGGCCATGCTCGGCGCGGAGGAGTTCGGCATCGGCACGGCGTCCCTCGTCGCGATGGGCTGCATCATGGTGCGGCAGTGCCACTCCAACACCTGCCCCGTCGGCGTGTGCACGCAGGACGAGACCCTGCGCGGCAAGTTCGAGGGCAGCCCGGAGAAGGTGATCAACCTGTTCTCCTTCATCGCCGAGGAGGTGCGCGAGATCCTGGCCTCGCTCGGCGCGCGCACCTTCGCCGAGGTGATCGGGCGCACCGACATGCTGCGCCAGGTCAGCCGCGGCTCGGAGCTGCTCGACGACCTCGACCTCAACCCGCTGCTGGCCCAGGCGGACCCCGGGCCGCACGCGCGCTACTGCACGCGCGAGGGGCGCAACGAGGTGCCCGAGACGCTCGACGCGCAGATGATCGCCGACGCGCAGCCGCTGTTCGCGCACGGCGAGAAGATGCAGCTCGAGTACGGCGTGCGGAACACCCACCGCGCGATCGGGACGAAGCTGTCGTCCAAGATCACGCGGCGCTTCGGGATGACGGGCCTCGCGCCCGGCCACGTCACGGTGCGCCTGCGCGGCTCGGCGGGGCAGTCGCTGGGCGCGTTCGCGGTGCAGGGGCTGCGCCTCGACGTGATCGGCGACGCCAACGACTACGTCGGCAAGGGGCTCTCGGGCGCGTCCATCGTGATCCGCACGGCCGTCTCCTCGCCGCTCGTCAGCCAGGACAACACGATCATCGGCAACACCTGCCTCTACGGTGCCACCGCCGGCGAGCTGTTCGCGGCGGGGCAGGCGGGCGAGCGCTTCGCCGTGCGCAACTCCGGCGCCACCACCGTGGTCGAGGGCGTGGGCTCCAACTGCTGCGAGTACATGACCGGCGGCACCGTCGTCGTCCTCGGCCGCACCGGCGACAACTTCGGCGCGGGCTTCACCGGCGGCATGGCCTTCGTGCTCGACGTCGACGGGCAGTTCGAGCGCCGGATCAACCCGGACACCCTGCGCTGGGGGCGCGTCGCCACGCCGCACTGGGCGGGCGTGCTGCACGCGCTCGTCACGCGCCACACCGCGGCCACGCACAGCCGGTACGGGGCGATGCTGCTGCACGACTGGGACAAGCACGTCGGGCGGTTCTGGCAGGTCGTGCCGAAGGAGTACGTGAAGTACCTCGACCAGCCGCTCGAGGCCGAGGACGCGCTGCGGGCCTGAAGCAAGGCCGGGCTCTGCCCGGACCCGCCAGGGGCGAGCCGCCCCTGGACCGGCTTCACAAAGGAGTTCCAGGGGCATCCCGGGCGGCGCGGCGTCGTTGGCGTCGAGTATCGTCCGGGAGCCCGCCATGATCTCCACCCGTCTGCACGGCGCCATCGACCTCGCGGTCGGCTCGCTTCTCGGCACGCTGGCCGCGGGGTCGGGGCTGTCGCGTCCCGTGCGCCGGGTGCTCGGCACGGCGAGCGCCATCCACCTCGGATACGCCCCGCTCACCGACTACGAGGCCGGCGTGAAGCCGGTGCTCACCATGCGCCAGCACCTCGCGCTCGACACGGCCGGCGGGCTCGCGCTGTGCCTCGCGGCCCTGACCATGCGCCGCGAACCGGCCGGGAGCCGCCTCCTGCTGCTCGCCGCCGGGCTGGGCGAGCTGGCGGTGATCGCGGCCTCCAGCACCGCGCCGGAAAGCGGGCCGGGGCAGGACGGGGGCCCGGCGGCGCGGATGCTCGGCGGGACGGGGCTCTCGCCGGCGGACGCAGGGTATCCTCCGCTCGACACGCCCAAGGAGGTCGCGGACGGCGTGTTCGTGGTCGACAGCGTGATGACCATGCCGCCCGGCGTGCTGCTGCCCGTGCGCATGACGGTGGTGCGCCTGCCGGACGGCTCCGTGCTGCTGCACTCGCCGACGCGCTTCGACTTCGCCCTGCGCGACCGGATCGAGGCCATCGGGCCGATCCGCCACCTGGTCGCGCCCAACGTCGCGCACTGGATGTTCGTGCAGGACTGGCAGCGCCACGTGCCGGGGGTCGTGACCTGGGCGGCGCCCGGGCTGCGCGAGCGCAGGCAGGTTCGGCAGAGCGGCGTGCGGCTCGACCACGACCTCGGCGAAGAGGCGCCCGAGGCGTGGGGCGGGGCGATCGAGCCGGTCGTGGTGCGCGGCGGGCTGGGGTTCTGCGAGGTGGCGCTGTTCCACGCGGCCTCGCGCACGCTGGTGCTGACGGACCTGGTGCTGAACCTGGAGCCGCGGAAGCTGCCGCTGGCGCTGCGGCCGGTGGTGCGGCTGTTCGGCTCGGTGCCGCCGGACGGGATGCCGCCGCCCTACCTGCGCGCGGTGGTCCGGCTGCGGCGCGCGGAGGCGCGGGCGGCGGCGGAGCGGCTGCTGGCGCTGGGGGCGGAGCGTGTCGTGTTCGCGCACGGGGCGTGGTTCGGGCGCGACGGCACCGCGTCGCTGCGGCGCTCGCTGCGCTGGCTGCTGGGGTAGGGCGTGCGCCCCGCCCGGGCGGGCATGTTTCTACCCATGCGTGCATCGGCTTGGCGCGTCCGTCTCATGGTGCGATAACGCCGGCCATGCGCGTCCTGTACCACCTCCCGCTGTCCCCCTACGCCCGCAAGGTCCGCCTTGCCCTGTCCGAGAAGCGCCTGCCGTTCGAGCTGCGCGTCGAGAAGGTCTGGGAGCGCAGGCCCGAGTACATGGAGATGAACCCCGCCGGCACCGTGCCCACGCTCACCGAGGAGAGCGGGCTCGTGGTGCCGGACTCCGGGGTCATCTGCGAGTACCTGGAGGAGACGTACCCCGAGACCACGCTGCTCGGGCGCGGCGCCGCGGAGCGGGTCGAGGTGCGCCGCCTGGTGGCGTGGTTCGACGGCAAGTTCGCGTCCGAGGTCACCGCGAACCTGCTGGGCGAGAAGTTCATGAAGCGGCTGTGCGGGCGCGGCGAGCCGGACGCCTCGGCGCTGCGCGCGGGATACGCGAACCTGCGCCACCACATGGCCTACCTGGGCTGGCTGGCGGAGACGCGGACCTGGCTCGCGGGCAACACGCTGTCGCTCGCGGACTTCGCGGCGGCGGCGCAGCTGTCGTCGCTCGACTTCGTGTCCGACGTGGACTGGTCGCTGTCGCAGCCGGCGCGGGACTGGTACGCGCGGGTAAAATCCAGGCCCAGCTTCCGGCCGCTCCTGTCGGACCGCGTCAGCGGCGTCACGCCGCCGGCGCACTACGCGGACTTGGATTTCTGAGCGAAGCAAGGTTGAGGCTCCGCCTCAAACTCCGCCAAAGGCTGCGCCCTTGGAACGCATCCCTTAAGTGACGCCAGTCCAGGGCGGCTCGCCCTGGCGGGTTTGGGCAGAGCCCATGCTTACCTTGCCGGCCCGGCTTCCAGCAGCGCGAGGTTCTGCTGCGCGAGGTCGCCGGTGCCGCTGTCCGGGGCCAGCTCGGCGGCGCGCTGCCAGTCCTCGCGGGCGCCGGCGCGGTTTCCGGTGCGCTCGCGGATGATGCCGCGTTCCAGCAGGGCCTCTGGGTCGTCGGGGTCCAGCGCGAAGGCGCGGTCGATGTCGTCGGCGGCGAGGTCGAGGCGGTCGAGGTGGCGCTGGGCGGCGGCGCGGTAGACGAGGGCGTCGGTGCGGCGCGGGTCGAGGTCGAGGGCGCGCGTGAGGTCGTCGACGACCTCGGGGAAGCGGCCGAGGGTGGCGCCGGCGACGGCGCGGTCGATCAGCAGGTCGGGGTCGTCGGGGGCGAGGGTGGCGGCCAGCGTGGCCGAGGCGTAGGCGCGCGGGGCGTCGCCGGCCATCATCCAGGCGCGGCCGGCCTGGCCGAACACGGCGGCGCGGGTGAGCGCGGGGGCGGCGCTGTTCTGGGCGAGGCGGTCGAGCATGGCGGCGCCGGCGGCGGGGTCGCCCAGCTCGATGGACGCCATGGCGTGGCAGTGCTGCGCGCCCTCGCCGCCGCCGGTGGCCTCCCACGCCTCGGCGAAGTCGAGTGCGCCGGAGGGGTCGCTGGCCATCATGTCCATGCAGTGCTCGTAGTCGCGGCCCTCGCCGAGGCGCGGCGAGACGGGCGGCAGCGGCAGGGGCTCGGCAGCGGCGTCGGCGGGCGCGTCGGGGGAGGCGGCCGTGGCGGCGGCGGGCGGGGCCGCCGAGGTGACGACGGGCGCGTCGGGCGGGGCCGCCTCGGCGGGGGCTGCGTCGGGCGACGCCGCCGTGCCGGCGGGTGGGGCGGGGGCGTGCGGGGCGGCGGTTGCGGAGGGTTGCGGCGTCGCCGTCTGCGCGGTCTGCTGCCACGGGGCGGCGCGGCCGGGCCCGGGCGGCGCGGTGGGGCTCGCGCCCGCCGGGACAGCGGCCGCCAGCAGCAGCAGGGCTGCGCCACCAGGGAGGGCCGGGCGTATTCTCATGGGGTCCGATCCTACAAGCCCGCCCGGGGAGGGGCAAATGAGCGCGCCGCATCTGATCGTCTTCGGGCTGGGCTACTGCGGCCTCGAGGTCGCGCGCCGGGCGGCCGCCGCGGGGTGGCGGGTGAGCGGCACGCACCGCGCCTCGGCCGCGGCGCCGGCGGTGCCCGACGGCGTCGAGGCCGTGGCGTTCGAGGACGCGGGGGCGCTGCTCGCCGGGGCCACGCACCTGCTGGGCACGGCGGCGCCCACGGAGTCCGATCCGGGCGTGCCGGGCGACCCGGTGCTGGCGCGGCACGGGGCGGCGATCGCGGCGGCCTTCGCGGCGGGGGGGCTGCGCTGGGCGGGCTACCTGTCCACGACGGGGGTGTACGGCAACCGCGGCGGCGGCTGGGTGGACGAGCGCACCGAGGTCCGGCCGGGCTCCCCGCGCTCGGTGCGGCGGGTGGCGGCGGAAGAGGACTGGCGCGCGGTGGCGGGGGCGCGGCTGGACCTGTTCCGGCTGGCGGGGATCTACGGGCCGGGGCGCTCGCCGTTCGCCGAGCTGCGCGCGGGGCGGGCGAAGGCGGTGCGCAAGCCGGGGCACGTGTTCGGGCGCATCCACCGCGACGACATCGCGTGCGCGGTGATGGCGGCGGCGGCGCAGGACAGGGTCGCGCGGCCGCGGGTGCTCAACCTGAGCGACGACGTGCCGGCGGAGAGCGCCGCGGTGCTGGCCGAGGCGGCGCGGCTGCTGGGGGTGGCGGCGCCGGCGGCCGTGCCGTTCGAGGTCGCGATGGCGGGGATGAGCCGGATGGCGCTGTCGTTCTGGGCGGAGGACCGCAGGGTCTCGGCGGAGGCGACGCAGCGGGCGCTGGGGATGCGGTGGCGCTATCCGAGCTTCCGCGAGGGGCTGGCGGCGACGCTGCGGCAGGAAGGCGGCGGGGCGTAGCGGGGCGCGGGCCCCGCCCCGTTCGGGTCAGAGGCCTTCCAGCAGGCTGATCTTGAGCGCGCGGAAGGCGTGGCGGAAGCGCGAGGTGCGCTCGTCGTCCAGCATGGCGTCGAGCTGGTGGCCGAGCTCGGCCAGCCTGTCGTCGCTGAGTCGCCCGGCCTCGACGAACATCGAGCGCTCCTCGGAGCCGGCGTGGTGCAGGAAGGCCGACTGCAGCGCCAGGAGGTGCTCGCCGAACGCGGCGCCCGCGGTGGGCAGCTTCACGGTGGCGGCGAGCAGGTCGGCCAGCACGCCGTGCTCGGCGTAGGCGACGTCGACGTCCTCGCTGACCGGCTGCACGGCGGGGTAGAAGATGGCGTCCTCCACGGCCTCGTGGATGTCGAGCTCCGAGGCCAGGGTGCGCATCAGCTCGTGGCGCCTCGGGTCCTCGCCCGGGGTCGCCAGCGTGCGCTCGAACAGCTGGCGGATCAGCTGGTGGTGCTCGAACAGGACCTCGGTGGCGCTGCGCGGCGGCCCGGGCGGGGCGTCGCGCGGCACGGA
>JBPBQX010000026.1:0-8558 GCA_050955025.1 Janthinobacterium lividum | reverse complement strand
GCGACGCGCTGGCCGACGCCGGCGGTGTCGACCTTCGCGCCGTGGACCTGCAGGCCACGCACGCGGACCGCCTCGCCGGACGGGGACAGCACCAGCTCGTCGCCGGCGGCGATGGCGCCGCGACGCAGGGTGCCGGTCACGACCGTGCCATGGCCCGCGACCGAGAAGGCGCGGTCCACCGGGAGCCAGGGGTAGCCAGACTCGCGGGCGTCGGCGCCGGGCAGGCGGGCCAGGGCCGCGCGCAGCTCCTCGATGCCGCCACCGTCCAGCGCCGAGACCGCGAGGGTTTCGGCGACTTCCAGGCCGGAGGCGCGGGCGATGGCCAGGCTGTCGCGGGTGACGGCGGCGAGGCGGTCGGCGTCGACGAGGTCGCGCTTGGTCACCGCAAGCACGGTGCGGCGCAGTCCGAGCAGGGCGGCGATCTCGATGTGCTCGACGGTCTGCGCCTGGATGCCCTCGTTCGCGGCCACCACCAGCAGCACCGCGCCGATGCCGGTGGCGCCGGACACCATGGTGCGCACGAAGCGCTCGTGGCCGGGCATGTCGATCAGGTCGATCGTCGCGTCGCCGAGGACGAAGTGCGCGAAGCCGAGGGCAATCGAGATGCCGCGGCGCTTCTCCTCGGGCAGGCGGTCGGTCTCGATGCCGGTCAGCGCGCGGACCAGCGCGGTCTTGCCGTGGTCGACGTGGCCGATCACGCCGAGGAGGTGGCGGGTCAACCCCGGGCGCCGCGGACAAGGAAGGGCAGAGGCCCTGCCTCTGGGCTCCGCCAAAGGCTCGCCTTTGGAATCTTTGACTTAAGTGATGGGATCAAAGGGTCCTCGGACCCTTTGCGGGTCCGGGCAGAGCCCGGCCTTGCTTTCCTCACGCGGCCCCGCACGCCTGGGTCACCGCGTCGGCGACCTCGTCCAGATCGTCGTCGGCGATCGCGATCATGTCGAGCAGCACGAGGTCGGCGGCGATGCGGCCGACCACGGCGGGGTGGTTGCGGCGCAGCGCCAGGGCGAGCGCGTCCGCGCCCATCGCCTCGCAGGCCAGGCCGACGGCGCGGCTGGGCAGGCGGGCGCCGGGGAGGGAGCCGCCGCCGACCTGAGCCTCGGTGGGCTCGATGCGCCAGAGCACGGAGTCGGGGAGCAGGGCGCACAGGCGCTCGGCGCGGGCCTGCAGGGTGTCCTCGGACTGGGCGAGCATGCGCATCACGGGCAGCTCGAGCGGGGCCTGGAGGTGCAGGCGCAGCGTGGCTTCCAGCGCGGCGAGGCACATCTTGTCGGGGCGGACGGCGCGCAGCAGGGGGTGGCGGCGCATGCGCGCGATCGCGGCCTCGCGGCCGACGAGGAGGCCGGACTGCGGGCCGCCGAGCAGCTTGTCGCCGGAGAAGGCGACGACGTCGGCGCCGGCGGCGACGGCCTCGCGCACGGTGGGCTCGGCGGGGCAGCGGTAGGGGCGCAGGTCGTGCAGGGAGCCGCTGCCGAGGTCGTCCATCATCAGCAGGCCGTGCTCGTGGGCCAGCGCGGCGATCTCGGACGGGGCGGGGGCGCCGGTGAAGCCGACGATGCGGTAGTTGCTCTGGTGCACGCGCAGCAGCATGCGGGTGTGGGGGCCGATGGCCTGCGCGTAGTCGGAGAGGCGGGTGCGGTTGGTGGTGCCGACCTCGACCAGGCGGGCGCCGCCCTGCTGGATGACGTCGGGAATGCGGAAGCCGCCGCCGATCTCCACCAGCTCGCCGCGCGAGACGATGACCTCGCCGGGAGGCGCGCCGGGGGCGGGAGCGCCGGCCAGGGCGGAGAGGGCCAGCAGGACGGCGGCCGCGCAGTTGTTGACGCAGAGGCCGGCCTCGGCGCCGCTCACGGCGCGCAGGAGCTCGCCGAGACCGGCGGCGCGCTCGCCGCGTCGGCCCTGCTCGAGGTCGAACTCGAGGTTGCAGTAGGCGCGCGCGGCCTCGGCGACGGCGTCCACGGCCTGCTCGGCGAGGGGCGCGCGGCCAAGGTTGGTGTGGAGCAGGATGCCGGTGGCGTTGATCGTGCGGCGCAGGGACGGCAGCGCCTCGCGCCGGAGGTGTCGGGCGGCGGCAAGCAGGATCGCGTCGGGCGAGGGCGGGACGCCGCCGTCGCGGATGGTGGCGCGCGAGCGGTCGAGCACCTGGCGCAGGGCGTCGGTCACGGCCTGGCGCGAGGTCGAGGCGACCAGGGCGGCCGCGGTGTCGCTTTCGAGCAAGCGCTGCACCGGCGGGAGGGCACGCAGCAGGCCGGCCTGCAGGTCGGCTCGCTCATCCTGGACGGGGAGTGCCATCGCGGTGTGATAATCAATGTCCTGCCGCCACTCAATCGGAGAAGCGCACGGGCGGGTATCGCCCGGATCCGGGCCTTGTCGCGTGCGTGCGTCGGGGCAAGCCGTCGCCCCCGCCGGGAGCGGCCCTGGCGCGGCCAAGTGGCATGACGTTTCAGCAACGATCGGGCGTGTTTTCCGCATACCAGAGTGTTCTTGAGCCCTGGCATTCTTCCCGAAAACGTGAATAATAACCAGTGTTGGTGGGCCGCACTCCCCTGCGAGTACAGGGTGATGCTAACCGGGCGGCAGCGCACTCATGGCAAAGGATGCATCGGCTGTGTTCACGGAAAGAATGACTGACGAGCCGGAGGTTGATGAGGCCGGCCGCGAGGTCGTTCTTCCGACGACCCCGCGCCACACGCGGCGTCTGTCGGACAAGATCCTCGTCGCGTTCCACCAGGCCTGCGACACGGGCGAGCTTGACGTGGCCGAGCAGCTTCTCGTGATCCTGGAGAAGATGATGGGGCGGCGCCCGACCGCGAATGAGGGCAACCGCCGCCGCAACATGGAGAGCCTGGTGGCCGCGTTCGAGCGGCTCTGGCATCTGCGCCACCCGGAGCGCTGAACCCGGCGCGGGGTCGCGCGACACCCGGTGCTTGCCTCCCGAAGCCACAGCGTCCGACGCGAACGTCAGGCGGGCGCCCCGGGCAGGGCGTCCTGCGCCTTCGTGCGAGGGCGCGCGGATCAGCCGGCGATGCTGAGCGCGGCGGCGTCGCGCAGCACCGCCTCCGCCTGGGCCGTGAACCGGCCGTCTGCCTCGTGCAGCACGAGCCCCGGGTGGAGGGTGCTTCCCGCGCGGCTGCCGAGGGCGCCCTGGATCAGGACGAGGCGGGCCGCCACGCCCTGGCGCGGCCACAGCGGCAGCACGCGGGTGCCGCCGCACCCGGCCTCGCGCAGCGCCCAGACAGCTTCGGCCAGGGCGGCGGCGGGCAGCGCGAGGGTGAGCGTGCCGCGGTGGCGCAGGCTCCGGCACAATGCTGCGATCCAGAGGGCGAGAAGGCCGGGCGTGGCCCTGCGCGCCACGTCGCGGGCCGCGTCGGGCGAGGCCGTGCCGGCGTGCCACGGCGGGTTGGCGAAGGCGTGGTGGAAGCCGCCGCCTGCCGCGAGGTCGGTCCCTGTCAGGTCGGCGGCAAGCACCTCGATCCTGCCGGCCTGGTTGGCGGCGAGGTTGCGCCGGGCCAGGGACGCGAGCGCGGGGTCCAGCTCGACGCCGAGGCCCGTGAGGAACGGCACGCGCGCGCACAGGCACAGCAGGCCGGCACCGGCGCCAGTGCCGCCTTCCAGGACGCGCTGGCCGGGGCGCGCCGGCACGCAGGCCGCCATCAGCACGGGCTCCAGGCCGCTGCGGTGGCCGCGCAGCAGCTGTCGGTAGGACACGCGGCCAGCCAGCAGCGTGCCCGCGGACTCCTCCGGCACCGGGATGGCGGGCGTGCCCGAGGCGGCGGGTTCCACGGCGGTCAGGCCTCGCCGGCCTCGCGCAGGACGCGCCGGGCATGGGCCTCGTCGTCGTCGCCGACCACGAGGCGGCGCGGGATGGCGCCGATGCTGCCCTCCACCGCGCTGGTGTGGGCGTCGAGCAGGAGCGCCTCGATCCCGGCGTCGGCGAGCAGCACGCGCAGGAAGCTGAGCCGCACCGGGTCGTTGGTCGTGGCGATGACGCGCATGCTTGTGCCTCGGGACGGTGTGGTGCAAGGAAGGCGCCCGGCGGCGGACGCGCCGTGGCGCCCGCTCACGCCGGGTCGCGCCATGGTGCGCGCGTCGCGCGGTCGATCAAACCCGGGAGACGCGGTTGGGTGCCACGGCGAGACAGCCGGACGATTCGGGTGCAGCCGGCATGGGTCGCGGCGACGGGCCCGCGGCCGGCGCCGCTCCCGACGCCCTGTCCCGGCTCGCGGCACTGTTCCACGACGACATCGCCGCCTGCAACCGCGCGATCGTCGCGCGCATGGACAGCCCCGTCGCGCTGATCCCGCAGCTCGCGGCGCACATCGTGGCGGCGGGCGGCAAGCGGCTGCGGCCGCTGCTCACGCTCGCGTCGGCACGGCTGTGCGGCTACGAGGGCGACCGGCAGGTGCGGCTCGCGGCCTGCGTCGAGTTCATCCACACCGCGACGCTGCTGCACGACGACGTGGTCGACGAGAGCTTCCTGCGCCGCGGCCTGGCCAGCGCCAACGCGGTGTTCGGCAACAAGGCGTCGGTTCTGGTCGGCGATTTCCTGTTCGCACGCTCGTTCCAGCTCATGGTCGAGGACGGCTCGCTCCGCGTGCTCGGCATCCTGTCGCAGGCGGCCGCGACCATCGCCGAGGGCGAGGTGCTGCAGCTCACCACGCAGAACGACCTGTCGACCCCCGAGGCGCGCTACCTCGACGTCGTGCGCGGCAAGACCGCGGCGCTGTTCGCCGCCGCCTGCCAGGTCGGCGCCGTGGTGGCAGGCCGCCCCGAGGCGGAGGAGCGGGCGCTGTTCGACTACGGCATGAACCTGGGCATCGCGTTCCAGCTCGTCGACGACGCGCTCGACTACGCGGCGGACGAGGCGGAGCTGGGCAAGACCGTCGGCGACGATTTCCGCGAGGGCAAGATCACGCTGCCCGTGCTGGCCGCCTTCGCGGCAGGCGCCGAGGAGGACCGCGCGTTCTGGCGCCGCACCGTCGGCGAGAGCGAGCAGACCGACGCGGACCTCGACCACGCGATGCGCCTGGTGGCGGACAGCGGAGCGATCGCCACGACGCTGCGACGGGCAGGGGAGTTCGCGGGGGCCGCGCGCTCGGCGCTTTCGGTGTTTCCGGACGGGGAGGTTCGGGAGCGGATGCTCGACGTCGCGGACTACACGGTCAGCCGGGGGCGGTAGGCGGGACGCGAGGTTGAGGCGCTGCCTCAAACTCCGCCAAAGGCTGCGCCCTTGGAACGCATCCCTTAAGTCAGGGGATCAAAGGGCCTCGGGCCCTTTGCGGGTTCGGGCAGAGCCCGACCTTCCTCCTCGAGCAGTCGCCGGATCACGCGCGTCGCGTCGCGCGTCACCGCGGGGTCGCGGCCCGGCCGGGACAGCATGTCGCCCCAGGCGAACAGGTCGGCGATGCGCGCAATCGTCTTCCAGTTGTCCGGCAGCGTGCCGCCGGCGTCGCGGTAGCCCTGTGCCAGGCCGTCGGTGAAGCCAGGCCGGTCGGCGAGGCCGGGCCGCAGCAGGGTGGCGAAGTCGAGCGCGGGCAGCCCGGACAGCGCGAACTCCCAGTCCAGCAGGGCGGCGACGGCCCAGCCAGGGCCATGGCGGCGCAGCAGGATGTTGGACGGGTTGCAGTCGCCGTGCGCGAGGCACGGGGGCGAGGGCCAGTCACCGAGGCGGGCGGCGTGGCGGCGCGCCCAGGCGAGGGTTGCGGCCGCCAGGTCCGAGCCGAGGCGGTGCAGACCCTCGCCGTGCAGCAGGCGTTCGTCGAGGAAGGCGAGCAACGCGGGAGCGTCGAGGTCGATCGCGTGCGCCACGTCGAGGCCGTCGCCGAGGAAGCCGAGGTGGGGAAGATAGATCGCGTGCACCGTGGCCAGGGCGGTGCCGACCGCTGTGGCGATGGCGTACAGCGCGGACGCGTCATGCCGTGCGGCAGCGAGGAGATCGAGGCGGTCGGCGTCGATCCACTCGCAGACGGTGGCCGGGCCGCCGGTAATGGGGTTTTCCGGCGTGGCGTGCAGGACGCGCGGGATCGGAACGCCACGGGGACGCAGCAGCGCGGGGAAGGCGGCCTCGCGGGCCGCGGACGGCGCGGCGTACTGGGCGAGGCGCAGCAGGACGCGGTGGGGCGGGCGATCCAGGGTGACGCACAGGTTGGTGTTGGACAGGCCGCCGGAGAGGGAAGTGGCCGCGACGACGCGGGCACGCGGCAGGGCGGGGGCGAGCAGGGCGGCGACCTCGGCCAGCGTCGGCGTCAGCTCGGGCGCGGCGCGCTGCCAGCCGGAGCGCAGGGGCGGGTCGTCGCTCACCGGGCGGGCGCGAGACGGGGCGGTATGGCGACGTCGAGCAGGCGCAGGGACGCGAAGCCGAACGCCAGGAGGCGGCGTGCGAGCTCGCGCGGCCGGTCGGGCGGCGCGGTGACGAAGGCGACGGCGTTGACGCGAGGCAAGCGGGGCGGGACGAAGCCGGGCGTCGCATCGAGGAGGAAGCACACGCGGCGGGCCACCGCGGGCGCAGGGTCGAGCCAGGTGACGCCGGGCGGGGCGGCGCGCGCCAGCTCGGGCAGCAGCAGGCGGTAGTGGGTGCAGCCGAGCACGACCGTGTCGATGCGGTCTGCCCCCGGCTGGGACAGCAGGCCGTCGAGCTCGGCGGCGACGGCGCCGGGCGGGGGCGGCGTGCCGAGGAAGCGGCGCTCGGCGAGGCTGGCGAGGTGGCGGGCGCCGTGGGCGTGTACGGTGCAGTCCGGGGCGAAGCGGGCGACGAGGTCGGCGACGTAGGGACGCGCCACGGTGGCGGGCGTGGCGAGCAGGCCGAAGCAGCGCGTGCGGCTCAGGGAGGCGGCCCACTTGATCGCCGGGACGCAGCCGACGAAGGGGAGGTCGAAGCGGGCGCGCAGGGCCGCGAGGGCGACGACGCTCGCGGTGTTGCAGGCGAGCACGACGAGGCGCGGCGCGATGACGGCGATCGCGCGCGTCAGGAGGGCGACGAGGTGACGCACGAGATCGTCGGGCGCGCGCTCGCCGTAGGGGAAGCCTGCGGTGTCGGCGAGGTAGGCGATCGCCAGGCCCGGGCGCAGGGCACGCAGTTCGGCGACCACGCCCAGGCCGCCGATGCCGGAGTCGAGCACCAGCACCGGGGCGTCGTCCTGGGCGTCGGATGCCGGGACCAGGTGCGTCCCACCGGCGTGCGCAGCGTGTTCAGGCGGGCTGACGGAGCGGCTCCGTGGCGAGGCGGCGGGTCTGCGACAGGCGCATCGGGCGCAGGACCAGCAGGGCGAGCAGCGCCGCCGTGATGTTGAACAGGGCTGCGAGGTAGAACACGGAGACCCAGCTTCCGGTGGCCTCGCGCAGCAGGCTGGCGAGGGGGACGACGAGGGCGGCGGTACCCTTGGCGGTGTAGAGCATGCCGTAGTTGGCGGCCGCGTGACGTCGGCCGAACAGGTCGGTGCAGAGCGCGGGGAACAGGCTGTAGATCTCGCCCCAGGCGAAGAACACCATGCCGGAGATCAGCACGAAGGCCACCGGGCTGTGCGCGAACATCAGCAGCGCGAAGATGCCGAAGCCTTCCAGCATGAAGGCGACGAACATGGTCACCTCGCGCCCGATGAGGTCGGACACCCAGCCGAAGAACGGGCGGGTCACGCCGTTGAGGATGCGGTCGAGCGACAGCGCGAAGGTCAGCGCGGGCAGGCTGAGGCCGAGGATGGAAACGGGGGCCTTGTCGACGCCGTAGTCGGAGGCGATCACCGCGAGCTGCGCCGTGGCCATCAGGCCGCCGGAGCCGACCATCACGAACATCGCGTACATCAGCCAGAACGCGGGGCGCCCGAGCACCTGGCGCGGGGACATGCCCGAGCTGACCGCGACGTAGGAGCCGCGCGCGGCACCATGCACCGGGTCCTCGCCGAAGTCGGCGCCGGGCTGCGCCGCGACGCCGACCTCGAAGCCGGGGGGCGAGCACAGGAACAGCGCGGCGACCATCAGGACCACGCCCTGCACGGTGCCGAACACCATGAAGGCGGACTCGTAGCCGTGGGCCGCGATCCAGTTGGAGATCGGCACGATGGTGATGGCCGAGCCGGCGCCGAAGCCCGCAGCCGTCAGGCCGGTGGCGAGGCCGCGCTTCTCGGTGAACCAGCGCAGGGCGTTGCCGACGGTGGCCGCGTAGACGATGCCGGCGCCGATGCCGCCCATCGCGGCCGCGGCGTAGAGCATCGTGAGCGAGGTCGCGGCGCCGTTGAGCAGCCAGGAGCCGCCGACCAGGATGCCGCCGACGAAGACCAGGGGGCGCGGGCCCAGGCGGTCGATCACCCAGCCCTCGAAGGGGAGCAGCCAGGTCTCGGCAAGCACGAACACGGTGAACGCCCACTGCACGTCGGCGCGGGCCCAGCCGTGGGCGTGGGTGATCGGCAGGACGAAGAGCGTCCAGCCGTACTGGAGGTTGGCGATCATGACCATGCAGAGGATGCCGATCCCGAGCTGGACCCAGCGTGTGCGCAGTGCGGCCATCGATCGTTCCTTCGGCTTCGATGGTGCGGCGCTACAGGGAGTAAATCCGGGAAACAAATGTA
>JBPBQX010000025.1:0-8633 GCA_050955025.1 Janthinobacterium lividum | reverse complement strand
ATCAGCGCGTTGTCCACGTCGTGCCAGGCGCCGAGCACGGTCTGCTGGTAGGTGAGCGCGGCCTCGCGCTGCTGGGCGGTGTTGAGCTCGAGCTGGCCGCGCAGGCGCCCGCCCTGGAAGATCGGCAAGGTGATGTTGGGCCCGAAGGTGTAGCCGTGGTCGTTCCAGAAGCCGAGGTCGCGGAACTGCAGCGCGGTGAAGGTCACGTTCGCCGACAGCGTCACCGTCGGGTAGAACGAGGCCACCGCGACGCCGACCTGGGCGGTGGCCGCGTGCAGCTGTGCCTCGGCCATGCGGACGTCGGGGCGGCGCCGCGCCAGCTCGGACGGCACGCCGATCGGCACGCGCGGGGGCACCGGCGGCACGGCGCCCGGCGTCTCGAGCTCGGCGCGCAGGGCGCCCGGCCCCTCGCCCACCAGCAGGCTGAGCGCGTTGATCGTCTGCTGCTCGCGCTGCTCGAGCTGGGGCAGCTCGGAGCGCGTGGTCTCCACCTGGGCGGCAGCCTGCGCCACGTCGAGGTCGGTGCCGAGGCCGCCGGCGGAGCGCTGCCGGGTGAGCGTCAGGCTCTGCTCGGCGGTCAGCAGGTTGGCGCGCTGGATGCGCAGCAGCTCCTGGTCGCCGCGCAGCTGCACGTAGTCGCGCGCCACCTCGGCCAGCGCGGACAGCAGGGTGTTGCGCCGCATGTCGGCCGAGGCGTCGAGGCTGGCCTTCGCGGACTCCACCGTGCGGCGCACCCGGCCCCACAGGTCGACCTCGTAGTTGGCGTCGATGCCGTCGCGCCACAGGTCGATCGGCGGCACCGGCACCGCGGAGAGCGTGTCGCGGATCTCGCTGCCGGTGGCGTTGGGCGGCAGCGGCTTGGTGGCGCCGTTCAGCGCGCGCTGCACCAGCTTCTCGCTGAGCTGGTCGCGGGTGTAGGAGGCGGTGGCGTTGGCCTGCGGGAAGCGGGCGGCCGAGTTGATGCGCAGCTGCGCCCGGCTCTCGGCGAGGCGCACCGTGGCGATGCGCACGTCGAAGTTCTGCGCGGCGACCCGCTCCTCCAGCGCCGTGAGCTTCTCGTCGCCGAGCAGCCTCCACCACGCCGGGTCGATCGGCTGCGCCACCGGCAGGCTCGCCTCGTAGGAGACGGGTGCCGCGGGGCGGCCGGCGAACCACGACGCCGGCGACCACACGCTCGGCTGCCGGAAGTTCGGCCCCACGGTGCAGCCGCACAGCAGCGCCAGCAGCGCGCCCGGCAGGACAGCCGTCCCGCTGCGCGAACGCCGCGCCTGGCTGTCGTGCGCGCCGGCACGGGCGCGGGCCGCCAGCCCGTCCGGCAGGCTCGCCGGGGCGCGCGCGCCCGCCGGGCGCGGCGTAGCTGGTGTCCGCAGCGTCACGAAGCCGTTCTCCATCGTTCTCCCGCCCGCAACGGAGGCGGTGACCGATCGGTTCGGTCAGCGTTGACAACCTACCGTGTTCGACCCGATCGTCAATCCGCCCGCCCCGGGTCCTGCCGGGCACGAGGCAGGAGGATCACCGCGATGTCCGGCACCGAGGCCCTGTCCCCCGAGAAGGAGCGGCAGATCCTGCGCGGAGCGGGCACCGTGTTCGCCCAGGAAGGCTACGAGGGCGCCAGCATGTCGCGCATCGCGGCCGAGGCCGGCGTCTCGAAGGGGACCCTCTACAACTACTTCGCCGGCAAGGCCGACCTGTTCGCCGCCTTCGTCAACGAGGAATGCTCCCGCAACATCGCGGCCCTGTTCGACGGCGCGGACGACGACGTCGACCCCGAGGCCGCCCTGCACCGCATCGGCGAGCGCATGGTGCGCATGATCGTCTCGCCGACCGGGCTGACCATCTTCCGCGTCACCGTGTCCGAGGCCGCCAAGTTCCCGGACCTGGCCCGCATGTTCTTCGACGCCGGGCCCGCGCGCGCGACCGGGCACATGGCGGACTGGCTGGCGCGCCAGACCCTGGCCGGGCGCCTCGCCGTCGACGATGCGCGCTTCGCCGCCGACCAGTTCTTCGCGCTGTGCCAGACGCGGATCGGCATGCTGTGCCGGCTGCAGCTCGTCACCACGCCCAGCGACGCCGAGGTCGAGCGCGTGGTGTCCAGCTCGGTCGCGATGTTCCTGCGCACCTACGCCGCCTCCGCTGCGGACGCCCTGCCCGCGCATGCCCCGGCCGCCGCGCAGCCTGTCGCCACGATCGGAGCAAGGGCATGACCCCAGACCTGAACCACCCCGCGCCGCCCGCCGGCACGACCGAGGCCCCCGACGCGGTGCTGGACGGCGTGCTGCGCCACCTCGACGCGGCGCTGGAGCCGGCGACCGCGCGGCTCGTCGAGTTCCTGCGCATCCCCAGCGTCAGCGCGCAGCGCGACCACGACGACGACTGCGCCCGCGCCGCGGAGTGGGCGCGCGGCCAGCTCGCGGCGATCGGCTTCGCGGCGGCCGTGCACCCGACCGCGGGGCAGCCGATCGTGCTCGCCCGCCACGACGGTCCCGGCGACAAGGGCCTGGGCGACGGCCCGCACGTGCTGTTCTACGGCCACTACGACGTGCAGCCCGCCGAGCCGCTCGCGCCCTGGACCAGCCCGCCGTTCGAGCCGGCCGTAGTGGACGGGCCGCACGGCCGGCGCGTGGTCGCGCGCGGCGCCGTGGACGACAAGGGCCAGAGCCTGATGTGGCTCGAGGCCCTGCGCGCCTGGCACGAGGTGGCCGGCAGCCCGCCCGTGCGCGTCACCGTGCTGCTGGAGGGCGAGGAGGAGGTCGGCAGCCCGAACCTGGAGGCGTTCCTGTCCGAGCACCGCGACGCGCTCGCGGCCGACGTCGCGGTGATCTCCGACACGGGCATGTGGGACATCGACACGCCCGCGATCACCACCCGCCTGCGCGGCCTGGCCTACACGCAGCTCACCGTGCGCGGGCCGGCGCGCGACCTGCACTCCGGCATGTACGGCGGCTCCGCACCCAACCCGATCACCGCGCTGGCGCACATCCTGGCGCGGCTGCACGACGCGGACGGCCGGGTCGCGATCCCGGGCTTCCACGACGGCGTGGCCGAGCCCTCGCCCGCGCAGCTCGAGGAGTGGCGCACGCTGGGTTTCGACGAGGCGGCGTTCCTGGGCGGCATCGGCGTCGCGGCTCCCGCGTCGCCGCCGTCGGCGGAGCGCGGCCGCGGCGGGCTGGAGCGGCTGTGGGCGCGGCCCACCGCGGAGGTCAACGGCATCTGGGGCGGCTACCAGGGGCCCGGCAGCAAGACCGTGATCCCCGCCGAGGCGGGCGCCAAGGTGTCGTTCCGCCTGGTGCCGGGCCAGGACCCGGACCGCATCGTCGCGCTGTTCCGCGACTTCGCCGCCGCCCACGCGCCGCCGGGCACCACCACCACGCTGGAGGCCTACAGCGGCTCGCCCGGCTTCGAGGTGGCGTCCGGGAGCCGCTGGGTCGCGGCCGCGCGCGGGGCGCTGTCCGCGGAGTTCGGCCGGCCGGCGGTGCTGATCGGGTCGGGCGGGTCGATCCCCGTGGTCGAGCAGCTGCGGCGCGTGCTCGGCATCGACAGCCTCCTGGTCGGCTTCGGGCTGGAGGACGACCAGGTGCACGGGCCCGACGAGAAGTTCGAGCTGCGGTGCCTGCACGCGGGGATGCGCTCGCACGCGCGGCTGCTGGCGGCGCTTGCGAAGCAAGGTTGAGGCTCCGCCTCAAACTCCGCCAAAGGCTGCGCCCTTGGAACGCATCCCTTAAGTAAGCGGGATCAAAGGGCCTCGGGCCCTTTGCGGGTTCGGGCGGAGCCCGACCTTGCTTGCTGCCTCCCGGAACCCCTCGCCGCAGCCCGGCGTTGCGTCGGGTGGGGATTTCCCGGAGGATCGGCCGCTACATGGCACAGTCTCGCATGCGGCTCTGGCCCTTCGTCGTGGGCGTCCCGATCGTGGCGATCGTGCTGCTGGTGGTGTTCTGGCGCTGGGACTGGTTCGTGCCGCTGGTCGACTCGCGCGCGTCCGCTGCGCTCGGCCGCAAGGTCACGGTCAGCCACCTCCACGTCCACCTCGGCCGCGTCACCACCGTGACCGTGGACGACCCGGTCGTCGCCGAGCCCGCGGACTTCCCCGAGGACAAGCCGTTCGCCACCGCGCGCACGCTCGCGATCAGCGTCGACGTGATGGCCTATATCCGCAGCCGCACGCTGGTGCTGCCGGTGATCGCGGTCGACGGCGGCCAGGTCGTGGCGACCTCGCTGCCGGACGGGCGCAACAACTGGACGCTGGGCGCCGCGAAACCGGCGGGGTCGGCGCCGTCGAAAGGCGGTGGCCTGCCGCAGATCGGCGACCTGCGCATCGCCGACACGCACGTGCAGTTCACCGACGCCAAGGCCAAGGCGGCGGTCGGCCTGGACGTCAGCACGCGCGAGGCGACCGGCGACACCGGCGCGCGCATCGTGGCGCAGATGAAGGGCCGCTATTCCGACCAGCCGATCACCGGCGGCCTGGTGGCGGGCGCGCTGCTGAGCCTGCAGGACCACAAGGACCCCTACCCGGTCGACCTGCACGTGGAGAACGGGCCGACGAAGGTCACGCTGGTCGGCACGGTGGACGACCCGCTGCACTTCGCGGGCGCGAACCTCAAGCTCGGGCTGACCGGGCCCGACATGTCGCTGCTGTTCCCGCTGACGGGCATTCCGATCCCGGAGACGCCGGCGTACAGCATCGCGGGCAATCTCGGCTACGACGCGGGCGCGAAGAAGGTGCAGTTCCACCAGTTCGCCGGCAAGGTGGGCGACAGCGACCTCGGTGGCGACATCGACGTGGCGATGGGCGGCGAGAAGCCGGTCGTGGACATGAACCTCACCTCGAAGCGCGTCGACCTGGCGGACCTGGGCGGCTTCATCGGCACGGCACCGGGGCGCTCCACCGGGAAGGAGGCGCCCGAGACGAAGGAGCGCGTCGCCAAGGCGGAGCACAGCGGCCACTTCCTGCCCGACAAGCCGATCAACCTGCCGGTGGTGAAGGCGGCCGACCTGCACGTGCAGTATCGCGGCGAGAAGATCGTCAACAAGTATGTTCCCATGGACGACATCTCGTTCAGGATCGACGTCGTCGACGGGAAGATCGACGTGCACCCGCTCAAGTTCGGGCTCGGCAACGGCGAGATACTGGCGACGATCGCGGTCGACGCGCCGGCGAAGCGGATCAACTCGGACATCTCGTTCCGCCACCTGAGCCTGGCGAAGATCATGGCGTCGACGCACAGCTTCGCGGGCGACGGCACCATCACCGGGGAGGCCAAGATCGACGGCGCCGGCACCTCGCTCGCGCAGATGATGGCGACCGGCAACGGCGGGCTGAAGCTGTCGATGAGCGGCGGCGGAGACCTCAGCGCGCTGCTGCTCAACATCGCCGGGCTGGAGTTCGGCAAGGCGATCCTGTCCGCGCTGGGCATGCCCGAGAAGGCGAAGGTGCAGTGCTTCGTCTCCGACTTCGTGCTGAACGACGGGCTGCTGCAGACCAAGGTGTTCCTGCTGCAGACGTCCGAGGAGCGCACCACGGCGACCGGCAACATCAACTTCAAGGGCGAGAAGCTCGACCTCGCGCTGACCACGCGCTCGACGCACTTCTCCATCGGGTCGCTGCCGGGGCCGATCAACATCGGCGGCACGCTGTCCTCGCCGAGCGTGCTGCCCGGCGCCGAGGTCGCGGCGCGCACCGGCGCCGCGGTCGGGCTCGGCATCCTGGCGGGGCCGCTCGCGCTGCTGCCCACGATCCAGTTCGGCACCGGCGAGGGCGAGGCCTGCGCCAAGGCGGCGTCCGCCTCGTCCACGCCGATCGTGGCGCACCCGGTGAGCACGCGCCCGGCGAAGGCGCCCGTTCGCCAGGGCCGGCACCGCTGATGCGCGGCGGCGGTTCCGCGTCGGGCGACGCCGACGTGATGCTGCGGCGCGCGGCGGCGGGGCCGGCGGCGGCGCTCGACGCGGCGGTCGAGGAGGGGCTCGTGCCGGTGGTCGCCGCGGGCGCCGCGACCCGCGACGGCGTGCGGTTTGAGGGCGCGTGCGGCGGGGCCGCGACGGACAGCCTGTTCTGGGTCGCGATGATGACCGAGCTCGCCACCGCCGTGCTGGCGCTCGCGCTGGTGGAGGACGGGGTGCTGCCGCTGCACGGGCCGCTCGGCGCGCTGCTGCCGGAGCTGGCCTCGCCGCAGGTCCTGGAGGGGTTCTCGCGGGCCGGCGAGCCGATCCTGCGGCCGGCGACGCGCCCGGTCACGCTGCACCAGCTGCTGACGCACACCGCGGGCGTCGGCTACGAGTTCTGGGACGCCACGCTGCTGCGCTTCCGTCGCGACACCGGGACGCCCTCGGTGCTCGAGCACAGGCTCGCGGGGCTGGGGCTGCCGCTGGTGTTCGATCCCGGGCAGCGCTGGCTGTACGGCATGTCGGGCGACTGGGTCGGGCGCGCGGTCGAGGCGGCCACCGGGCGCACGCTGGCCGAGGCGATGGCGGAGCGGGTGCTGCGGCCGCTGGGCATGGCGGACACCGGCTTCGCGCCGGGCGACGGGCAGGCCGCCCGCCTGGTGCCGACGCGGCGGCGCTCGGCGGAGGGCGCGGGCCTCGCGGAAGAGCCGTGCCCGGCCGGGCTGCCCGTCGGTGAGGACGCGTATCGCAGCGGCGGGTCGGGCCTGTTCTCCACCGTGGGCGACATGCTGAGGCTCACGCGGATGCTGCTCGGCCGCGGCGAGCTGGACGGGGCGCGGGTGCTGCGCGCGGACACCGTGCGGGCGATGGCCACGCACCAGATCGGCGGCCTGCGCCCGGCCGTGCTGCCCGCGCCGTGGCCGGAGATGTCGTGCGCGGTCGCGCTGCCGTCGGGGGAGCCCGGCTGGGGGATCGGCGGGCTCGTGGACGTGGCGCCCTGCCCCGGCGGGCGCGGCGTCGGCACGCTGTCGTGGGGCGGGATCAGCAACACGTTCTTCTGGGTGGACGCGGCGCGCGGGGTCTGCGGCGTCCTGCTCGCGCCGCTGCTGCCGTTCGCCGATCCCGGGGCGCTCGCGGCCAGCCGGTCGTTCGAGGCGGCCGTGTATGCGGCCCTGCCGGGGTGGGAAGCGCGGCAGGGCTGAGGAAGGAAGGCCGGGGCGCCGCCAAGGGCCTGCTTCCGGGAACCCCGGCGAGGGGCTTCGCCGTTCGGGCCGCGCGTGGCTGTTCCGCGGCGTGGGACGCCACGTGGCGGAAAGTTGGGGTGACGCGGCAGGGGCGGACCGGTATGGACGGCGCGCGGGCGTCCCGGCGCATCGCAGGCACCGGCTCGCCCGGACGCAACGAAAGGGCGCGCCTTGCTGATACCACCGGCCCGGACGGGCTGATTCCATGCACAGCGGCACCATCGCCGGCCTGCTCGACCTCGCGGGCCGCTCGCCGTTCGTGCAGGCGGCGCTCGTCATCGTCGGCACGTTCATCCTCGAAGACGCGGCCACCGTGCTCGCGGCGATGCGGGTGCAGGACTCCTCGCTGTCGTGGGCGGTGGCGCTGGGCTCGCTCTACGTCGGCATCATCGTCGGCGACATGGGGCTCTACGGGCTCGGGCGGCTGGCCGCGAGCTTCCCGCGGCTGCGGCGCCTGGTGCCGGAGCAGAAGCAGGAGCACGGGCGGGAGTGGCTGAACCGGCACACCTTCCGCGTGGTGTTCGTCAGCCGGTTCATCCCCGGCGCGCGGCTGCCCACCTACACCGCCTGCGGCTTCCTGTCGGCGAGCTTCCGCCGCTTCGCGCTGGCGGCGGTGGTCGCGACGCTGATCTGGACGTCGCTGCTGTTCGGCATCTCGCTGCGCGTGGGCCAGGTGCTGGTGGACTACCTGGGCGCGTGGCGCTGGATCGGGGCGGTCGGCTTCGCGCTCGTGATCGTGGCCATGGGGCGAATCGTCGCCAGGATGCAGGGGGATACGCCATGAGCGAGGCCATCGACACGCGGGCCGCCGAGGCCGTCGCGGCAGGCTCGGGCTTCGCCGGGGGCGGGCTCGCGGCACGGGCGGCGGCGCCGGGCGGCGACCAGGCGGCGGCGGGCACGGCGGGCACGCGCCGCCTGCCCTACGCGCTGGCGGAGGGGCTGGAGCGCCTGGCGGCGCCGTTCCGGCAGCGGCAGGCGGCGCCGCCGCGCGTGGTGTCGTCGTTCGAGTTCTGGCCGGGGTGGCTGTTCTACATCCCCGTGGTGGCCCACTGGGCGGCGCTGGGCGTGCGACACGGCGGGTTCAGCCTGCCCACCGCGGCCAACCCCCACGTCGCCACCGGCGGGCTGTGCGGCGAGAGCAAGACCTCGATCCTGGACCAGTCGCAGGGCGAGGCGCGCGCGCTGATCGCGCCCTACGTCACCCTGGTCACCGGCGAGAAGGACGGCGTGCGCGCGCGCGCGGCGATGCGCGACGGCGGGCTCGCGCTGCCGGTCGTGGTCAAGCCGGACATCGGCTGCAACGGCACCGGCGTGCGTCTCGCTTCCGACGAGGCGGCGCTGGACGCGGCGCTGGCGGCCTTCCCGCGCGGCGTGGCGCTGGTGCTGCAGGAACTGGTGCCGTGGGACGGCGAGGCGGGCGTGTTCTACCAGCGCCGGCCCGGCGAGGCGCGCGGGCGGCTCACCTCCATCACCCTCAAGCACGCCGCCTCCGTCCAGGGCGACGGCGTG
>JBPBQX010000024.1:0-8884 GCA_050955025.1 Janthinobacterium lividum | reverse complement strand
CGCGCGTCCTCCATCAGCTCCGCCGCATCCGTGTCCACGTCGGACGGCACGCCGTCGGTGAGCACCAGCAGCACCCGCCTGTGCTCGCCCCGCACGCGCAGCCCCGCGCCCGCATGGCGCAGCGCCGTCCCCAGCCGCGTCGACAGCCCCGGCACGACGGCGCCGAGACGCGCCCGCGCCGCCGCGTCCCACGCCCCGCCCATCGCCTGCACCTGCGCCACCCGCACGTCCTCGCGCCCGCACGAGGCGAACGCCTGCACCGCGCCCGCCACCCCCGCGCCCGCGAGCGCCTCGGCCAGCACCGCCGCCGCCTGCACCTGCGCGTCCAGCACCGAGCCGCGCCCGCCCGCGACCACCGCCCGCGTGCTCTCCGACGCGTCCAGCAGCAGCCCCACCGCCAGGTCCCCCCGCCGACGCGCCACCCGCGCGTGCACCCGCCCGTCCGGCACCACGCCCCGCCGCAGGTCCACCGCCGCCTCCACCGCCGCCGCGAGATCCAGCGCGTCACCGTCCTCCTGCCGCCGCAGCCGCTCGCGCCCGCCGACCGCCACCGCGCGCAGCAGCCGCGCCACCCGCCCCCGCACCAGCGGCGCCGCCCCCAGCATCGCCTCTACCCGCGCCCCCGCGTCGCGCACGCCCGCGCCGCCCGACGTCGCGTCGCGCACCGTCGCCCACCCCGCCCGCTCGACCCCCGCCGCCGCGTCCCACTCCGGATACCGCGCCAGCACCGCGCCCCGCCCGGACGCCGCCCGCTCCACCACGGCCCCGCGCGCCTCCCGCCCACCGTCCGGCGCATCCCCCTCCGTCGCGTTCCCGTCCCGCTCCGCCCCGTCCCCCGCCGGCCGTGCGTCCGACAGCATCTCCGCGACCTCCGGGTCCGCCCCGGCCGCCGCGTCGAACCGCCACAGCCCCACCCCGTCGTCGCGGTACGCCGGCTCCACGACATGCCCGCGCGCGTCGAACTGCAGCCGCTGCTGCCCGAGGTCGTTGCCCAGCAGCCCCCCGATCCGCCGGCTCGCCCCCGGGTCCATCGGGTCCGCCCCCGCCACCATCCCCCGCGCCCGCGCCACCAGCCCGTCGCCGTCCTCCCACCCCGGGTCGAACAGCCCCCGCGCCACCCGCGCCAGCAGCCCCGGCACCGTGGGCACGCCCCCCGCCGCCGCGACGTGCCACGGCGCCCACAACGCCCGCAGCCCCGGGAACCGCCGCATCAGCAGCGCCTCCACCCGCGCGTCCTCCACCAGCGTGACCAGCACCACCTGCAGCGGCTTCAGCGTCCCCGCCGCAAACCGTGCCCCCCCGAACGCGAGATGCGCCGCCGCGTGCGCCGCCGCCGCCTGGAACAGCGCCCCCGCCATGCCCGCCGGCACCCCCGCGAACACCTCCGGCATCCCCACCCCGCCGTCCCCCAGCCGCACCCGCCGCGCCTCCGCGACCCCCACGACCGCCACTCCCCGCCCGCCCAGCGCCGCGAGGTACGGCCGCACCCACCCTGCCACCGCCTCGAACCCCTCTGCCCCGCCCAGCCGCTCCAGCGCCCGCCGCCCCTCCTCGCTCTCCCCCGCCAGGAACCGCCGCCGCCGCGCCGCGTCCCGCCCCGCCGCCCGCACCCCCGTCGCCAGGAACGCCTCCGCCCCCGCCACCCCCGCCGGCCGCAGCAGCGCCCCCGCCCGCCCGACAACCACCCCGACGCAGTCCGGCGCCACCCCCGCCAGCCCGAGCACCGCCCGCGACCACCCCCCCAGCGCCCCCGCGTCCCGCAGCACCGCGAACACCCCCGGCAGCGCCTCCAGCCCCGCCAGCGCCGCCCCCGCGCCCGCCCGCCGGCACACCTCCGCCGCGTCCTCCACCAGCCCCGCGACCTCGCGCAGCCCCACCCCCGGCAGCCGCGCATCCAGCCCCGCCGCCGCCACCACGCACGCCGCCCCCGCGTTCGCCCGCACCAGCCCCAGCAGCGCCGCCTCCCACGCCGCCTCGCCCCCCGCCCGCGCCAGGTGCGGCGCCAGCGCGGCCCCCAGCGCCGGCCGCTGCCGCAGCAGCTCGTCCATCGTCATGCGGGGCAAACCCGGAAAGGGAGCAGGCAAGGCCGGGCTCTGCCCGGACCCGCCAAAGGCCAGGGGCCTTTGGAAACCCATCCCTGAAGCATCATTCCAGGCAACGACCGCCGGCGGAAATCCCGTGCGTATCTGGAACAATCCCGCGCCCCGACAGCCCGATCGCTGGCACCGGCCCCGACGAGATGTTTCCAAAGGCGAGCCTTTGGCGGAGTCCAGAGGCAGAGCCTCTGGCCTTCCTTGCTCCAGCGCCCGCTCACCCCAGGCACGCCTCCGCCGCGCATCCCAGCGCGTGCGTCATGTCCGCGTCGTCCGTGATCGGCAGCACGACGGCGCCCTGCACCGCCTCGCGCAGCGCGATGCCCCCCCGGCACAGCCTGGCCGCGTGGATCAGCATGCGCGTCGACGCCCCGTCCGCGAGCCCCGCGTCGCGCATCCGCCGCGTCGCCTGTCCGACGCGCACCAGCACCGCGGCCAGCTCCGGCGCCACGCCTGCCTCGCGCGCCACGATCTCGGCTTCCGTGTCCGCGTCGGGGTAGTCGAACGCGATCGCGACGAACCTCTGCCGCGTGCTCTGCTTCAGCTCGCGCCCCGCGCCGCCGAGGCCCGGGTTGTAGGACACGACGAGCAGGAAGTCGGGGTGCGCGGCCACGACCTCGCCGCACTTCTCCAGCGGCAGCATGCGCCGCGTGTCGGTGAGCGGATGGAGCACGACGACGGTGTCCTGCCGCGCCTCGACCACCTCGTCGAGGTAGCAGATCGCACCGCGCCGCGCCGCGCGCGTCAGCGGCCCGTCCTGCCACACGGTGCCCTCCGGCCCGAGCAGCCAGCGCCCGGTGAGGTCGGACGCCGTCATGTCCTCGTGGGCGGCCGCCGTGACCAGCGGCCGCCCGAGCCGCCAGGCCATGTGCTCCACGAACCGCGTCTTGCCGCAGCCTGTGGGCCCCTTGAGCATGACCGGCAGCCGCCCGTGCCACGCCGCCTCGAACAGCGCGACCTCGCCGCCGACCTCGCGGTAGAACGGCTCCGCCTCCTGCACCCCGCCGCCCATCCGCCCCTCCTGCCGCCCGGCGCGCCCCGGGCCACCCCTCCAAAGCAAGGACAAGGCCAGAGAACGGGGACCTGCCAGTCCCCTCGGGTCTTTCCTGTCGTGTGCCGGTCCAGGGGCGCTGCCCCTGGCGGGTCCAGGGCAGAGCCCTGGCCTTGCCTTCCTGCCCTGGCCTTGCCTTCCCCGCCCGATGACTCCCCGCCCGCCCCGCGCCATATGACCCGCAGAACCACGCCGGAGGACGCCATGGCCTACGACTACGACCTGTTCGTGATTGGCGGCGGCTCCGGCGGCGTGCGCTGTGCCCGCATCGCGGCGGGCCACGGCGCGCGCGTGGCCATCGCCGAGGAACGCTTCTGGGGCGGCACCTGCGTCAACGTCGGCTGCGTGCCGAAGAAGCTCATGGTCCAGGCCTCCGAGTACGGCGCGCTGGCCGAGGACTCCCGCGGCTTCGGCTGGGACGCGCACCGCGCCCCGTTCGACTGGGCCGCGCTCATTGCCCACAAGGACCACGAGATCGCCCGCCTGAACGCCATCTACGTCACCATGCTGGAGAAGGCGGGCGTGGCGATCCACGAGCACCGCGCGACCTTGACCGGCCCGCATACGCTCGACGTCGGCGGCCGCGCGGTCTCCGCCGAGCGCATCGTCGTCGCGGTCGGCGGCCATCCGGTGTTCCCTCACGCCACCCCCGGCTGCGAGCTCGGCATCGTCTCCGACCAGGCGTTCGAGCTGCCCGAGCAGCCGCGCCGCGTGGTCATGGTCGGCGGCGGCTACATCGGCGTGGAGTTCGCGGGCATCTTCGCCGGCCTGGGCTCCGAGGTGCACCTGGTCTACCGCCAGCACCTCCCGCTGGGCGGCTTCGACGGCGAGATCCGCGAGGCCCTCGCCGAATCCCTGACCGCGCACGGCGTCGCGCTGCACCCCCGCGCCACGATCGAGCGCATCGAGGCCACCGGCCCCACCGGCTCGGAGCGCCGCGTCACCCTGGCCGACGGCACCGCGCTGGACGCCGACCTGGTGTTCTTCGCCATCGGCCGCGTGCCCAACACGAAGCGCCTCGGCCTGGAGACCGCCGGCGTGCGCCTCGACGACAAGGGCGCGGTCGTGGTGGACGCGCACAGCGCGAGCAGCGCGCCCTCGGTATTCGCGATCGGCGACGTGTCCAACACGATGAACCTGACCCCGGTCGCCATCGCCGAGGGCCACGTCCTGGCCGACCGCCTGTTCGGCCCCGGCGCCCCGCGCCGCTGGTCGTTCGACGCGATCCCCACCGCGGTGTTCAGCCAGCCCCCCATCGGCACCGTGGGCCTCTCCGAGGAGGAGGCGGCCAGGCGCGGCCCGGTCGACATCTACACGACGCGCTTCACCCCCATGCGCCACACGATGAGCGGCCGCCAGGGCCACCGCGCCCTGATGAAGCTCGTGGTCGACCAGCCCAGCCAGCGCATCCTCGGCGCCCACATGATCGGCGACGACGCCCCCGAGATGATGCAGGGCATCGGCGTCGCGATCACCGCCGGCGCCACCAAGGCGCACTTCGACCAGACGATCGGCATCCACCCCACCGGCGCCGAGGAGTGGGTCACCATGCGCACCCGCACCCGCGAGGCTGGCCTGCGCGAGGCGGCGGAGTAGCAAGGCCTGGCCCTGCCCGGACCCGCCAGGGCGAGCCCCCTCGTCCGGCCTTTCCCGCGACCCAAGAGGGTCGCTGGAACCTCTGGCCAGCCTCGCCCCTGGACCGGCGTTCCTGTCCTTTCTCATGTGCGCGGGTCCGGGGGCGCCTGCCCCCGGCGGGTCCGGGCAGGGCCCGGCCTTGCTTCCTTTCGTTGCCAGCCCCGCACGCATCGCCCCTGGCATTCCCCCCGGGAACTGGGGATAACCCTCGCCCCTTCCGGGGCATGGCTGGAGTGTGCGCGATGATGGCTCAGGACAAGCGGGACTGGACGCCGCAAGGCTGGCGCGAGCGCCCCGTGCAGCAGATGCCGACCTACCCCGACGCCGCCGCGCTGCACGCGGTCGAGCAGCGCCTGCACGCCTACCCGCCGCTGGTGTTCGCCGGCGAGGCCCGCACCCTGCGCGACCAGCTCGCTCTCGCCGCCGACGGCAAGGCCTTCGTCCTGCAGGGCGGCGACTGCGCCGAGAGCTTCTCCCAGTACACCGGCAACGTGATCCGCGACACGTTCCGCGTGCTGCTGCAGATGGCCGTGGTGCTGACCTTCGGCGCCAAGGTCCCCGTGGTGAAGCTCGGCCGCATGGGCGGCCAGTACGCCAAGCCCCGCTCCTCCGACACCGAAACCATCGGCGGCGAGAGCCTGCCCTCCTACCGCGGCGACATCATCAACGGCCCCGAGTTCACCGCCGCCGACCGCATCCCCGACCCCCTTCGCATGGAGCGCGCCTACTTCCAGTCCGCCGGCACGCTGAACCTCCTGCGCGCCTTCGCGACCGGCGGCTACGCGGACCTGCACGAGGTCCACCGCTGGAACCTCGACTTCGTGGAGCGCTCCCCGCTTGCCGAGCGCTACCGCGACCTCTCGTCGCGCATCGACGAAACCCTTGGCTTCATGGCGGCGTGCGGCATGAGCGCGCTCCCCCAGGTCCGCGAAACCGCCTTCTACACCAGCCACGAGGCCCTCCTCCTGCCCTACGAGCAGGCGCTGACCCGCATCGATTCCACCACCGGCGAGTGGTACTGCTGCTCGGCCCACTTCCTCTGGATCGGCGACCGCACCCGCCAGCCCGACGGCGCCCACGTCGAGTTCCTGCGCGGCGTGCGCAACCCCATCGGCCTCAAGGTCGGCCCCACCACCACGACCGACGACCTCCTCCGCCTGCTCGACATCCTCAACCCCGACGACGAGCCCGGCCGCCTCACGCTGATCAGCCGCATGGGCGCGGACGGCGTGCACGCGAAGCTCCCCCCCCTCCTACGCGCCGTGCAGCGCGACGGCCGCCGCACCGCCTGGCTGTGCGACCCGATGCACGGCAACACCGTCAGCACCTCGTCCAAGGTCAAGACCCGCTCCTTCGACCGCATCCTCGCAGAGGTCCGCGGCTTCTTCGACGTCCACGCGGCGGAGGGCTCGCGCCCGGGCGGCGTGCACGTCGAGATGACCGGCCTGCCCGTGACCGAGTGCGTCGGCGGCGCCTTCCAGCTCACCGAGGCCGACCTCGCCCACCGCTACGAGACCTTCTGCGACCCCCGCCTCAATGCCGAGCAGTCCCTCGAGCTCGCCTTCCTCGTCGCCGAGGAACTGAAGTCCCGACGCGACGGCACCCCCGACCTGGCCGCCGCCCAGTGACCCCCGCGCCCGCCCCACCCCCCGGCGGCGGGCCCGCCACCCCGCCCGCCGACGCCCTCGACCGCGACATCGCCGCCCGCACCGACGCCTACTTCAACCGCACGAAGGCGATCGTCGCCCGCCACGGCGACTGCCGCGTCACCTACGCCTTCTTCCTCCGCCGCCCCGTGGTCTCCGCCCCCCGCCTCCTGCTCGACTGGCTCGCCGCCGTCGCGAGCGCCCGCGCCACCGCCTTCGACATCGTGTGCACCCACCCCGAGGGCGCCTGGGTCGGCGCCGGCGAGCCCCTGGCCTACGTCACCGGCTCCCTCCTCCACCTGGCCGACTGCGAGACCCTGGCCCTGCAGAAGCTCGGCCCCCCCTGCGTCGCCGCCCACAACGCCTACCAGATGTGCCTCGCCCTCCCGGACGCCGCCTTCCTCGCCATGGACGCCCGCCACTGCGCCGGCGCGGAGATGCAGGAGGCCATGGCCTACGCCGCCTCCGTCGGCAGCACGGCCGCCCGGCGCGAGGGCGCCCGCGGCTTCACCGGCACCGCCAACGACGCCCACGCCCACTTCTTCGGCGCGGAGCGCGGCGTCGGCACCATGCCCCACGCCCTGGTCGGCTACGCCGGCAGCACCGTCCGCGCCGCCGAGCTCTACCGCGACACCTTCCCCGGCGAGGACCTCACCATCCTCCCCGACTACTTCGGCGCTGAGGTCACCGACACCCTCGCCACCTGCGCCCGCTTCCCCGACCTCGCCGCCGAGGGCCGCCTCTCCGTGCGCCTCGACACCCACGGCGGCCGCTTCCTCGAAGGCCTCGACCCCGCCGAGAGCTACGCCGTCCTCGAGCGCCATGCTCCCGGCGCCATCCGCCGCTACCGCTCCGACGCCGAGCTGCGCGCCCTCGTCGGCACCGGCGTCTCCGCCGCCGCCATCTGGCACATGCGCGACCGCCTCGACGCCGCCGGCCACGACCGCGTCCGCATCGTCGCCTCCTCCGGCTTCAACACCGAGAAGTGCCGCGTCATGGCCGACGCCCGCGCCCCCATCGACGTCGTCGGCACCGGCAGCTTCCTCCCCGAGCGCTGGGGCGAGACCTACGCCACCGCCGACATCGTCGCCTACGACGGCACCCCCCGCGTCAAGGTCGGCCGCGAGTTCCTCCTCCGCCGCTAAGGCAGAAAGCAGGCAAGGCCTTCTTTTTCTGAAGAAAAAGAAGCAAAAAGACTTTGCCCACTTAGCACAAGCCCAGCGTGACTGGCACGGAACCCATGGGCAAAGTTCTTTGGTTCTTTCTTTCAAGAAAGAACTGCTTCCTTCCTTCGCCCCGCGAAACCGACGCAGCCGCCGCCCCGTTGGCACCCGACCCACCCCCCAAGGAACACCGACCATGGACGTAGGCTTCATCGGACTGGGCCAGATGGGCCGCGCCATGGCCGCGAACCTCCTCGCCGCCGGCCACGCGCTGACCGTGTGGAACCGCTCCCCCGACAAGGCCGCCGAGCTGGTCGCCGCCGGCGCCCGCCTCGCCACGACCCCCGCCGACGCCGCCCGCGGCGACATCGTGATGACCATGCTCGCCGTCGACGCCGCCGTGGAGGCCGTCGTCCACGGCCCCGACGGCATCCTGGCCGCGCCCGCCCTGCACGTCTCGCACAGCACCATCGGCACCGCGCTCGCCGCCCGCCTGGCCCGCGACCACGCCGCCCACGCCGGCTTCGTGTCCGCGCCCGTGTTCGGCCGCCCCCCCGCCGCCCAGGCCGCCAAGCTGTTCATCGTCGCCGCCGGCCCCGACGACGCGGTGGAGCGCTGCCTGCCCCTGTTCTCGGCCCTCGGCCAGCGCACCTTCCGCGTGGGCAGCGACGCCCCCGCCGCGAACCTCGTCAAGCTCGGCGGCAACTTCATGATCATGGCCGCGATCGAGGCGATGGCCGAGGCCATGACCCTCGCCGAGGCCGGCGGCGTCGACCGCCGCGCCATGCTCGAGGTCCTCACCGGAACCCTGTTCGGCGCCCCGGTCTACCACACCTACGGCGACATCCTCGCCGACGACCGCTTCCGCCCCGCCGGCTTCGCCGCGCCCCTGGGCCTGAAGGACATGAACTTGGTGGACGCCGCAGCATCCGCCTCGGGCGTCCCCATGCCCACCCTCGGCGTGGTCCGCGAGCACCTGCGCGCCACCATCGAGGCCAACGGCCCGGACATCGATTGGTCCGCCATCGCCCTCGCCGTGCGCGCCGCCGCCGGCCGCGCCTGACGCCCCCGCCTGCATCGCGCGCCAAAGCCTTCCCTTCCGCCCCCAACGCGCGCATCTCCCCCCCCGAACAGCGCGGAACCGCGACCATGACCCACCCCCTGACCCCCGGAGCAGGACGCTGAGCGGCGAGGAGCCCCCCGAGGGCCCCGCCGACGCCCCGGCCGCCGGCTGGCGCGTGCGCATCCTCGACCTCTCCGGCGGCGCCGAGGAGGGCATCACCGAGGAGATCGGCG
>JBPBQX010000023.1:0-9075 GCA_050955025.1 Janthinobacterium lividum | reverse complement strand
TCAGCCAGGGTGGCTACGGCTCCGACATCGACGTCGTGGTCAGCTCGGACGTGGTCTCGCAGCTCTACACCGGGCTGGGCAGCAGCGTCCCTGCAAGCCAGTACGACGCCGTCTCCCTGTTCGAGCATGAGATCGAGCACGGGCTCGGCATGGAGGGCTATCGCGACAGCGGCACCGGATCCATCGGCAGCACCGAGTCGCGTTACGACCACTTCGTCCAGGTCGCCGGGAACGGCAGCGCGGTATTTGCCGGTCCCGACGCCGAGATGGTCAACGGCGGCCCGGTCACCCTGACGACGCTGAACAACGGGGAGGCGTACTACCACTTCGCCAACTCGATGAACGATCCCAATGCCAACGACCTGATGAGCGGGCTGGGCCTGGAGCCGGGTGTTGTCCTGCCCATCTCCCAGCTCGACCTGGCCGTGCTCAAGGACGTGGGCATTCCCATCACCGACACCCTGGTGCCCGGGAACTCCACCGTGGAGACGCTTGCGGCCGGGCAGAGCTACGACGCCGGCAGTGGGTCTCACATCATCACGGCCCAGGGCTCCGGCACCGTCAACGGAGGATTCGGGGGTGAACTCGTCGCCTATGCCGAGAACGGCAACCTGACCCTCAACTGCGGCTATGCGGTCGCAACGGTCGTAGGCATGGGCGCCGGCAACCTGGTGCTGACGGGCGGCAGCACGAACAGCGCCCTGCTGGCCTTCTCGGGCAGCGCCAACACCGTCTACCAGGGCTACATGGGGCAGGACGAGATCGTCAACGGCTCGGGCAGCTTCTACGGCGCCGGGGGCCCTGGCGGCTCCCTGCTCATGTTCGGCGGCACCGGGGCGCTGAGCTTCACGGGAAGCGGCGAGCAGGACGTCATCGTGCTCGGGCAGGGAGCGGCCACGGTTGCCGCGGGCAGGGGAGCCGTCTTTGGCGGCAGCGGCGGCAGCCAGCTCTCCGCCCTGAGCGCGGGCACCTTCCTGGTGGGCAGCGTCGCGGGCGACCAGGTCTCGGCTTCCGCGGCCGGCGGCGACATCCTTGCGGCCGGATCCGGCAACGAGACCCTGCTGGGAGCCAGCTCGGCGGCGACCAACATCGACTTCGGCGGCCCTGGCACGGACCAGGTGCTGCTCGGCCACGGGGCGGACAGCTTCGTCGCTGGCTCGGGCAGTGCCGTCGTGCAGGTCGGGTCGGGCAACGAGATGCTCTACCTCGGCGGCAATGGCGGTGCCGGAGGGGCCACGCAGCTGGACTTCGTGTCCGGCCTGACAGGAGGCTCGGACACCGTCTCCGGCTTCCAGGCCGGCGTCGATACCCTCCACCTGTCCGGCTACGGCCAGCCTGCGACGACGACCAGCAGCTCCGGAGCGGTGCTCACCTTGACCGATGGCACTCGCGTGCTCTTCCAAGGCGTTTCGGCAGGCAGCTTGCCGACGTAGGCCCAGCCGGGCTGCGCAGGCGGACCGCTCCGGTCCCCGGGCCCGCGTTGGCCCTGCTCTTGCAAGTGCGGCACGATGCAACACCGGCCCCGTTCCGGCGCATGACAGCGCTGCCATTCCTCCCCGACCTCGCGCCCGACGTCGGCGGTCCGGCGCAGCCGCTGCTGTCCGTGCGCCGCCTGGTGAAGCACTTCGCGCTGCGCTCCGGGTTCCTGGGCCGCGCCGCCGGCTCGGTGCAGGCGGTGGACGACGTCAGCTTCGACGTGCGCAAGGGCGAGACGCTGGGCATCGTCGGCGAGTCCGGCTGCGGCAAGTCCACCACGCTGCGCCTGCTCATGGGCCTGCTGCCGCCGACCTCGGGCGAGTTCGTGTTCGACGGCCAGGCGGTGGACGCCAGCGCCGACGGCATCGGCCTGCGCGACTATCGCCGCCAGGTGCAGATGGTGTTCCAGGACAGCTACGCCTCGCTCAACCCGCGCCTGAGCGTGGAGGAGTCTATCGCCTTCGCCCCCGTGGTGCACGGCTTGGGGCGTCGCGACGCGGCGGCGCGGGCGCGCGAGCTGCTGGACGCGGTCGGGCTGGAGCCCGCGCAGTTCGCCCGCCGCTACCCCCACGAGCTGTCCGGCGGCCAGCGCCAGCGCGTCAACATCGCCCGCTCCCTGGCGCTCCGCCCGCGCCTGGTGATCCTCGACGAGCCGGTCTCCGCCCTGGACAAGTCGGTCGAGGCGCAGGTGCTCAACCTGCTGGTCGACCTCAAGGCGCGCCTCGGCCTGACCTACCTGTTCGTCAGCCACGACCTGAACGTGGTGCACCATGTGTCCGACCGCGTGCTGGTGATGTACCTCGGCCGCGTGGTCGAGATCGGCCCGGTGGAGGGCATCTACGCCGCCCCCGCCCACCCCTACACCGCGGCGCTGCTCGCCTCGCGCCCGTCCATGCGCCCGGGCGGGCGCCGCGCCCACGCGCCGATTACCGGCGACCCGCCGAGCCCGGTCAACCCGCCCGCCGGCTGCCGCTTCCACCCCCGCTGCGTCCTGGCCGAGCCGGTGTGCGCGCAACGCGAGCCCGTGCTGGCCGCCGTCGCCCCCGGCCACCTCGCCGCCTGCCTGGTCGCCGAGCCGGGCAGCGGCCACAGCCGCGCCGGGGCGCTCGCGGCATGAGCGGGTCCGACGAGGCCGGCGCCGCCAGCGTGAACGCCAGCCTCGCCCCCGTCGCCACGGCCCCCGCTGCGCCTCCCGCCGCGGCCGCAGCGTCTCCCGACCAGCTCGTCCGCGTGCGCGACCTGTCCGTGCGCTTCACCTCGCGCGAGGGCGACGTGCAGGCGGTCGCCGGCGTGTCCTTCGACCTCGCCCCGCGCGAGGTGCTGTGCATCCTCGGCGAAAGCGGCTCGGGCAAGTCCGTGACCCTGCGCGCGCTGATGCGTCTCAACCCGCCGAAGCGCACGGTGCTCGCGGGCTCGGTGCACGTCGGCGGCCACGACATCCTGGCCGCCCCGGAACGGCTGATGTCGGACCTGCGCGGCTCGCTGGTGTCGATGATCTTCCAGGAGCCGATGACCGCGCTCGACCCGGTGTTCACCATCGGCCAGCAGATCGCGGAGACCGTGCGCCGCCACGACCGCACCTCGCGCGCCGCCGCCCGCCTACGCGCCCTGGAGCTGCTCGACCTGGTGCAGGTGCCCTCCGCCGCGCGCCGCCTGGGCGCCTACCCACACGAGCTGTCCGGCGGCCTGCGGCAGCGCGCGATGATCGCCATGGCCCTGTCCTGCCGCCCGCGCCTCCTGCTCGCCGACGAGCCCACCACCGCGCTCGACGCCACCGTGCAGATCCAGGTGCTCCTCCTGCTCCGCCGCCTGCAGCAGGAGCTGGGCATGGGCGTGATCCTGGTCACCCACGACCTCGGTGTCGCCGGCGAGATCGCCGACCGCGTCGCGGTGATGTACGCCGGCCGCTTCGTGGAGGAAGGCCCGGTCGAGGCCCTGATGGGCGACCCGCGCCACCCCTACGCGCAGGGCCTGCTCGGCGCCACCGTGCACGCCGGCCTGCGCGGCCAACGCCTCACCGTGATCCCCGGCGCCCCGCCCGACCTGCGCGCCTCGCCCGCCGGCTGCGCCTTCGCCCCGCGCTGCGGCTTCACCGCACCCCGGTGCCTGCCCGAGGTGCCCGCGCTGCTCGGCATCGGCCCCGGCCGCGCCGCGCGCTGCGTGCGCGTGGCCGAGCTGCCCGCCGCCGCCGAGGTGTTGCCGCCCGGCGCCGTGCCCGCGCCGCAGGGCAGGGGGGTCGCGCCGTGATCCTCTACCTGCTGCGCCGCATCCTCTACGCCGTGCCGATCGCGCTCTCGGTCAGCCTGGTGTGCTTCATGCTGGTCCACATCGCGCCCGGCGACCCGGTCAACGCCATCGTCCCGCCCGACGCGCCCGCCGAGGTCGTCGCCCAGGTCCGAAAGGCCTACGGCCTGGACCGCCCGCTGCCGGTGCAGTTCGCCGTCTGGCTCGGCCACGTGGCGCAGGGCGACCTCGGCCACTCGCTGGCCACCGGCCGCCCTGTGCTCGCCGACCTCGCCGGCGCGGTGAAGAACACCCTGGTCCTGGCCGGCGCCGCCTCCGCGCTCGGCTTCGCGCTGGGCTGCGTGCTGGGCGCGCTGGCCGGCACGTTCCGCGGCACCTGGGTCGACCGCGCCTGCGTGGGCGCCGCCGTCGCCGGCGTGTCCGTGCCGCACTACTGGCTCGGCATGGTGCTGGTGATCGTCTTCTCCGTGGAGCTGAACTGGCTGCCGGCGATGGGCGCGGGCCCCGGCGGCACCAGCGACTGGGGCTGGAACTGGGAGCACCTGTCGCACCTGGTGCTGCCGGCGGTGACGCTCGCGGTGATCCCGATGGGCATCATCACCCGCACCGTGCGCGGCCTGGTCAGCGACATCCTGGCGCAGGACTTCGTGTCCACCCTGCGCGGCAAGGGCCTGCGCCCGTTCGGCATCCTCGTCCACGTCGCGCGCAACGCCGCCCCGAGCGCGCTGGCCGTGATCGGCCTGCAGCTCGGCTACCTGATGGGCGGCTCGATCCTGGTGGAGACGGTGTTCAACTGGCCCGGCACCGGCCTGCTGCTGAACAACGCGATCTTCCAGCGCGACATCCCCGTGCTCCAGGGCACCATCTTGGTGCTCGCCCTGTTCTTCGTCGCCCTCAACCTGCTGGTCGACCTGGTCCAGACCGCGCTCGACCCGAGGATCAGGCGCACATGAGCGTCACCGCCGCCGCCCCCACCACTCTCGACGCCTCCGAGCCCGCCCGCGCCAGCCCGGGCTACTGGGCCGGCGTGCGCCGTCGCCTCGGCCGCGACCCCGCCACGCTGGCCTGCCTCGCGATCCTCACGCTGATGCTGCTCGCCATTGTGTTCGCGGGCGCCATCGCCCCCGACGACCCCTACCACGGCACCATGCTGCGCCGCCTGCGCCCCCTCGGCACCCCCGGCCACCTGCTCGGCACCGACGAGCTGGGCCGCGACATGATCACCCGCCTGCTGTACGGCGGCCGGCTGTCGTGGTTCCTCGGTATCACCCCAGTGGTGATCGCGTTCGGCGTGGGCTCCGTGCTCGGCATCGTCGCGGGCTTCGCCGGCGGCTGGCTCAACATGCTGATCATGCGCGTCACCGACGTGTTCTACGCCTTCCCTTCCGTGCTGCTCGCCGTCGCGATTAGCGGCGCGCTCGGCGCCGGCGTGTTCAACGCCATCCTCTCGCTGACCCTGGTGTTCATCCCCCCCGTGATCCGCGTCGCCGAGAGCGTGACCACCGGCGTGCGCGCGCTCGACTACGTGGAATCCGCCCGCGCCACCGGCGCCGGCGTGGCCACGATCGTGCGCGTCCATGTCCTGCCCAACGTGCTCGGCCAGATCTTCGTCTACGCCACCAGCCTGATCAGCGTGTCGATGATCCTCGCCGCTGGCCTGTCGTTCCTCGGCCTGGGCACCACCCCGCCGCACGCCGAGTGGGGCCTGATGCTCAACACCCTGCGCACCGCGATCTACACGCGCCCCTTCATCGCCATGCTGCCGGGCGCATGCATCTTCGCCACCTCCCTCTGCTTCAACCTGGTCAGCGACGGTCTCCGCTCGGCCATGGACGTGCGGTCCTGAGAACGCACGGGCCGGGAGAAAGGCAAGGCAAGGCCAGAGGCTCTGCCTCTGGACTCCGCCAAAGGCTCGCCTTTGGAAACAGTCACGAGGGCCGGTGCGAAAGCCCGCCCATCCCTGCCGCACGCCCGAAGCGTACCGGAACACCCTCGTGCGATCGCCTCCGGCGCCGCCCGGCGTGCCTCCGGCCCCTATCGGATGCGGGTCCGGGGGCGCCTGCCCCCGGCGGGTTCAGGGCAGAGCCCTGGCCTTCCCTGCCGCTTGCCCTCGCTGCCGCTTGCCTCGCCTTGCCCCTGACCCCGGAGCCCGCATGACCCACGCTGCCCCCGCCCGCCCGGCGCTGCGCCGCCTTGCCCTGTTGGCCGCGCTCCTGGTCGGCGGCGGCACGACGGCGGCGCGCGCCGAGCAGGTGCTGCGCATCGCGATGACCGCGTCCGACGTGCCCACGCCCACGGGCATGCCGAACAACGGCTTCGAGGGCCTGCGCTTCGCCGGCTACCCGATCTTCGAGGGCCTGGTGTCGTGGGACCTGAGCCGCTCGGACCGCCTGGCCACGCTGCGCCCCGGCCTCGCGACGTCCTGGGAACAGTCGGCGGACGACAGGTCGACCTGGACCTTCCACCTGCGGCAGGGCGTGCGCTTCCACGACGGCACGCCGTTCGACGCGGACGCGGTGATCTGGAACCTGGACCGCTACTACAAGGCCGACAGCCCGCAGTTCGAGGCGAGCGGCGCGGGCATGGCGCACGCCCGCGCGCCGCTGGTCGCGAGCTACCGCAAGGTCGACGACGCGACGGTCACGATCACCACCACGCAGCCCGCGTCCTTCCTCGCCGACCAGCTCGTCTACCTGCTGTTCACCGCCCCCGCGTCCTGGGAGAAGGCCGGGCACGACTGGAGCCGCGTCGCAACCCTGCCGGCCGCGGGCACGGGGCCGTTCCGCATTACGGCCTACACGCCGCACCAGTCGCTGCGCCTCGCGCGCTGGGACGGCTACTGGGACCCGCAGCGCCGGGCCAAGGTGGACGGCGTGCTGCTGCTGCCGATGCCCGAGGCGAACACGCGCCTAGCCGCGCTGCGCTCGGGGCAGGTGGACTGGATCGAGGTGCCGCCGCCCGACGGCATCGAGTCGCTGAAGTCCGCCGGCTTCACGATCACCATGAACGCCTACCCCCATGTCTGGCCGTGGTTCTTCGATATTGGCGCGACGGGCAGCCCGTTCGCCGACGTGCGCGTGCGCCAGGCGCTGAACTACTGCGTCGACCGCGCCGGCCTCGTGGAGCTGCTGGGCGGCACGGCGGAGCCCGCGTCCGGCTGGCTCAAGCCCGACGACTCCCGCTTCGGCACGCCGGAAAACCATTACGTCTTCGATGCGAAGCGCGGCCGTGCCCTGCTGGCCCAGGCCGGGTTCACCGACGCCCACCCGCTGTCGTTCAAGGTGATGGTCTCGCCGTCCGGCTCGGGCCAGATGGTGCCGATGCCGATGAACGAGTTCCTCCAGGAGAACCTGAAGCAGGCCTGCGGCGTGGACGTGGCGTTCGACGTGGTGGACTGGACGGT
Source organism: Janthinobacterium lividum (assembly GCA_050955025.1). GTDB lineage: Bacteria > Pseudomonadota > Alphaproteobacteria > Acetobacterales > Acetobacteraceae > CAXSEF01. The sequence goes on along the minus strand of JBPBQX010000023.1, from coordinate 1,952 downwards.
GCTGCTCGGCGCGGCCCGCCTGGCCCCGGACAGTCCGAGCCTGCACGGCGACATGGCGCTCAACATCAGCTCGCCCACCTCGGACGCCGGCATCATGTCGCGCTACTTCGCGGCCGCGAACTTCTCGCCCAAGGGCTTCAACTTCGAGCACTGGGACGACGCGCCGTTCGAGGCCGCGCTGCACACGCTGGCCGAAGCGACCGACCCGACAACGATCCTGGCGGCGTTCCGCGCGGCCCACGCCCGCCTCGTGGACGACCCGCCGTGGCTCTACGTCGTGCACGACCGCAACCCGCGCGCGATGAGCGCGAAGGTGCACGGCTTCGTCCCTGCGCAGTCCTGGTTCGTGGACCTCGCCACCGTGAGCGTGCAGTGAGCGCGCCCGACCTCGCCCCCTACGCGCCCGGCGACGACCCGACCCTGCTGCCCGCCGCCGCCCTGTCCGACGCGATCGCCGCGCGCCGCCTGTCGCCGGTGACGCTGGTCGAGGCGCTTCTCGCCCGCATCGCGGCGCAGGAGCCGACGCTGCGGGCCTTCACCGAGGTGCACGCCGCCGACGCCCCGCTTGCCGCGGAGGCCGCCGACAAGGCGATCCGCTCCGGCCACGCGCTCGGCCCGCTGCACGGCATCCCCGTCGCCCTGAAGGACCTGGTCGAGCTGGAAGGCCGCGTGGTCGCCGGCGGCTCGGCGATCTTTCGCGGCCGTGTCGCCACCCGCACCGCCACGATCGCGCGCCGCATGGTTGCGCAGGGCATGATCGTGCTGGGCAAGACCCACACGGTCGAGTTCGCCCACGGCGGCTGGGGCACCAACCAGCACATGGGCACGCCGCACAACCCGTGGGACCCGGCGGTGGCGCGCACCCCGGGCGGGTCGAGCAGCGGCTCCGGCGTCGCGGTGGCCGCCCGCATGGCGCCCTGGGCGATCGGCACCGACACCGGCGGCTCCGTGCGCCTGCCCGCCTCGTTCTGCGGCATCACCGGGCTGAAGGCCACGATCGGGCGCATCAGCACCCACGGCGTGCTGCCGCTCAGCGCCACGCTGGACCGTGGCGTGCGCGGACTGCGCCTGGGCCGCATGCCCGACGACGAGCGCGCCGACGTCGACCCCGAGGTCCTCGCCGCCTACGACCGCTCCCTCGACCTGCTGGGCGGCCTCGGCGCGGAGATCGTGCCCTTCGCCATGCCGCGCCGCTTCGCTGACTACGTCGCGTACTCCGCGATCATGCAGGCCGAGGCCTACGCGCTTTACGGCCGCCTCGCCGAGGACCCCGCGACCCCGATGGGCGACGTCACGCGCCGCAAGCTGCTCGCCGCCGCCTCGATCACCGCGCGCGACTACCTCGCCGCCCGCGCCCTGGTCACGGACATGAAGGCCGAGATGGCGCGCGCCATGGACGGCATCGACGCCGTGCTCACGCCCACAACCCTGACCGCCGCGATCCCGCTGTCCGAGGTGGACGAGGACGGCGTGCCCTCGCGCTTCACCCGCTTCGTCAACCTGCTGGAGATGTGCGCGCTGTCCCTGCCCAACGGCTTCACCGCGCAGGGCCTGCCCTGCTCGCTGCAGGTCGCCTGCCGCGGCTGGGACGAGGCTCTCGCCCTGCGCATCGGCCAGGCCGCGCAGCGCGCCACCGACTGGCACCTGCGCACGCCGCCCGGCCTGCACCCCCTCGACGCCCCCCGGAGCACCGCCCGATGACCCGCCCGCCGACCTCGCCCCCGCCCGCAGCCGCGCCTGCCCTCCCGCCCGCCGGCGGCCCCTCGCGCCGCGCCCTGCTGCGCGCCGCCGCCGCCGGCGCGCCTGTCCTGCTCGCCGCGTCCGTGCTGCCATGGGACCTGGCCCGCGCCGAGGCGCCCGGCGGCGCCCTGCTCGTCGGCATGACCGCGTCGGCCGTGCCGATGTCCAACGGCTGTCCCGACCAGGGCGCCGAGGGGCAGCGCTTCATGGGC
>JBPBQX010000022.1:0-9372 GCA_050955025.1 Janthinobacterium lividum | reverse complement strand
GGATCACTCCGGCGTCGAACCGGTCGTGGCCGCGGGGGCGGTCTGCGCCGCGGTGGCCTGCCTGGCGTGCTTGTTCGCCTCGTGCCGGCCGACCACGCAGCCCGCCGCCGCGCCGAGCAGGCCGTGGTGGCCCGCGACATGCCCCGCGACGCCGCCGACGGCCGCGCCCTTGAGGCAGCCCGCGGCGCTCGCCGGCACCAGGCTCGCGCCAAGCAGCAGGGTGGCAGCTACAGCAATCATCTTCATGGCGATCGTCTCCTTTGAACACGGCGTTCCCGCCCGCTATACCACCGCGACGGCCCGCGTCACAGGAAGCCGATCCCGCGCCCGCCTGCGACATTACCCGCCCCGGAGGCAGGTGGCCAAGCGCCGCGCGTCTCCGGCAGGATCCGCGGCGCGACCGCCGCCGCGCGAACAGCCCCGGACCCGCCCATGCCCGACCCCGCCGACACCGTGTTCTCCCCCGCCACGCGCCGCGCCCAGGCCCGCTTCGGCTCCGACCGCATGATGGCCCGCAAAGGCTTCCCCACGGAGATCAACGACGAGCTGGCCGCCTTCATCGCCGAGCGCGACAGCTGCTACGTCGCCACCGCCAGCGCCGCCGGCCAGCCCTACATGCAGCACCGCGGCGGCCCGCCCGGCTTCCTGCGCGTGCTCGGCCCCACCCGCCTCGCCTTCGCCGACTTCCGCGGCAACCAGCAGTACATCACCACCGGCAACCTGTCCGAGAACCCGCTCTGCCAGCTCTTCCTCATGGACTACCTGGAGCAGCAGCGGGTGAAGCTCTGGGGCCGCGCCCACTTCTCCGCCGACCCCGCCCTGATCGCGCAGCTCATGCCCGACGCCTACCCGGCCCGCCCGCTCCAGGCCTTCGTGTTCGACCTCGCCTGCTGGGACGGCAACTGCGCCAGCCACATCCCCCGCAAGATCGACGCGATCGCCGTCGCCAAACGCATCGCCACCCTCAAGCAATGCATCGAGGAGCTGGAACGGGAGAACTTCGCCCTGCACCAGAAAGCGGCTAGCAAGTAAGCATGGGCTCTGCCCAAACCCGCCAGGGGCGAGCCGCCCCTGGACCGGCCTTACTTAAGTAGTGCGTTCCAAGGGCGCAGCCTTTGGCGAAGTTTGAGGCAGAGCCTCAACCTTGCCTGCTCCTACCCCCCCAGCAGCGACGCCCCCGTCACCCCCGAGACCCCCAGCAGCGTGACCCGCGTGTTGTCCGACAGCGTCAGCGTCGTCGCCCCGCCCGAAACCGCCGCCCCGGCCACCGCGGCTGCGGCGCTCCCGCCCGCGAACCCGATCAGCTGCAGGTGGTCCACGCCGACCTTGAAGCCGGTGATCACCTCGCGCCCCCCCGCCCCGTTGAGGAACCCGTAGAGGTCCACGCCCGAGCCGCCGAACACCGAGGCCGAGCCCTGCCCGCCCAGCACGAAGTCCGCGCCCGACCCCAGCGTCACCGTGTCCTGCCCCGAGCCCGCGAACACCGCCGTGTTGCCGCGCGCCCCGGCGTAGATCGCCTGCGCCCCGCTGCCCGCGACCACCGTGTCCTGCCCCGACCCCGCCGCGATCAGCACGCTGCCGGAGTTGCCGAAATACGCGCTGTTGCCGCTCGCCCCTGCTCCGCTCAGCGTCTGGTTGCCGACTCCCGCCAGCAGCAGGTGATTGGCACTCCCGGTCGCGACCAGCGTGTCGCCCGAGCCGCCCCCCGCCAGCGTCGTCGCCTGCTCCCCGGTGTAGAGCAGGTTGCCCCCCGCCGTGCCGCCATAGAACGCGCCGCCGCCGCCGAGCCCGTACACCGCCACGCGCCCGGTGCCGCCGTACACCGTCATGTCGCCCGCGCCGCCCGCGACCGTGCTCGCGCCTGCGCCGTTGACGAACACCATCTGCCCGGCCGAGCCGAACGCCAGCACCGCGCCGCCCGCCTGCACCGTGACCTGCCCGCTGCCCGCCGTCACCGTGTCCAGCGCGGCACCCGTCGCCACCAGGTCCGCCCCGCTGCCGGCGAAGAACGTGTTCGCCCCGGAGGACCCCGCGCCCGACAGCGTCTCCGCGCCGCCTGCCGCCGCCAGCACGTCGCCGCCCTGCGCGCCCGCGAACAGCTGGTCGCCCGCCCCGCCCCCGCCCAGCGTGGTGGCGCCCGCGCCGGCGCGGATCACGTTGCCGCCGGCCGTGCCGCCGAACAGCTGCCCGCCGCCGCCCGCCCCGCTCACGCTGACCCGGCCGCTGCCCCCGGCCACGCTCATCACCCCCGTGCCGCCCACGATCGTGCTGCTGCCGCCGCCGTTCTGCACCGTGAGCGCGCCCGCCCCGCCCTGCACCGACAGGCTGGCGCCGCCCGCGCTCACCGTGTCCGCCCCGGTCCCGGCCACCACCGTCGCCACCCCGGACGCCCCCGACGCCGCGACCACCAGCGCCGCGTTCACGCCGTCGGCGAAACGGATCGCGCCCGACCCCGCCGACGCCGCCTGCGCGAGCTGCAGCGTGCCGCCCTCGATCACCGTGCCGCCGGAGTAGCTGTTCGCCGCCACCAGGCTCACCACCCCGCCCTGCACCACGAGGCCGCCTGCGCCGGACGCGTCCGACACCGTGCCCGTCACCACCAGCGGCGTCCCGGCGCTGCCCCGCAGCAGGCTGCTCGTGCCCCCCGCCAGCAGCACCGGCCCCGACAGCGTCGCCGCGCTGCCCGTGCCCTGCACCGAGCTGTCGATCGAGGCCACCAGGCCCCCCGACAGCGTGACCGGCCCCGACAGCACCGCGGAGAAGTCCAGCATCACCGCGCCGCCCGCGCTCACCGCCACGCCGCCCGCCTGCAGCGTGCCCCCGCCGCTGACCGTGACCGCCCCGCCCACGGACGCGACCCCGGCCACCGACAGCAGCGACCCCGCCCCCGCGACCCCGACCGACGCGCCGTTCAGCACGCCGAGCGAGCCAGCCGTCACGTGCGCGTTCGCCAGCACCGCCAGCACGCCGCCCACCGCCCCCGGCACCGTGCCCACCGACAGCGCCCCCGACGAGGCCCAGCCCGACCCCGTCCCGGTGACCAGCACCGCGCCCACGTCCGACCCCGTCCGGTCCGCGACCGTGCCGCCGGCCTGCACCGTCAGCGTGCCCGACCCCTGCGTGCTGCCGACCGACAGCGCCCCGTCCGTCCCGTTCGTGCCCGTGTTCCACACCGCCGTGCTGCCGCTGACCACCACCGAGCCCGCGCCGCCCAGCCCGATCCCGGCGTTGCCGTCCGACACCCGCCCGTTGATCACCATCGAGCCCGACTGCACCAGCACCGCGCCCGCACCGCCCTCGACGAACCCGGTAGCGCTCACGAACGGCGACCCGCCCACCACGTCCAGCGACACGCTCCCGGCCACGCCCGCGACCGTCAGCGTCCCGTTCAGGATCGGCGCCGCGCCCACCACGTCGATCCGGCCCGCCACCCCGTTGCCCCCGGCCGTGTAGGTCCCCACCCCCGACGTCATACCGAGCAGAGCCACGTCGCCCGCCCCCGGCGCACCGCCCGACCAGCTCGCCGCAGAATTCCACAAGCCGTTCTCAAGTCCCGACCAGGTCTTCGTCGCCATGGCTCTGCCCCTTCTGGACGCCGCCCGCCGCAACGCATTCCCGCGGCCCGGGCGCACGGGTGATAGCGGCGATGAACACCCAGGGGAATCCACCCTCCCGTTGACTTGAAAGCGAGCAAGCATGGGCTCTGCCCAAACCCGCAAAGGGTCCGAGGACCCTTTGATCCCCTTACTTAAGTGAAGCCATCCAAGGGGCTTCCCTTGGCGGAGTTTGAGGCAGAGCCTCAACCTTCCCTGGCCATGCCGCCCGCGCGCCCCACCTCCCGTCCATGCACGACGCGACCCTGCTCCCCCGCCCGCCGATCCCGACCCGCCAGCGCACCCAGCCCGAGGCCTTCCTCGTCCTGCGCCGCAACCTGCTGGAGCTGTGGGGCGAGGCCGCCTACGAGGACGAGGTCCTCCCCGGCCGCTTCCTGGGCCGCGCCCAGCTCATGCTCAACGACCCCGACGGCATCCGCCACGTCCTGGTCGCCAACGCCGCCAACTACCGCCGCAACCTCGGCACGCACCGCATCCTGCAGCCCCTGCTCGGCGGCGGGCTCTTCCTGGCCGAGGGCGAGCCCTGGCGCCACCAGCGCCGCACGATCGCGCCGGCGATGGCGCCGCGCACCATGCCGATCCTCGCCCGCCACGTCGTCGCCGCCTCAGAGCGCGCCGAGGACGCGCTCGCCGCCGGCCCCCGCGTCGTCGAGCTTCTCCCCCGCCTCCAGCACCTGGCCCTGCGCATCGCCGCGCAGTCCATGGTCTCGCTCGAGGCCGACAGCTTCGCCGAGCCGATGCGCGCCCTGCTGCTGCGCTACGGCATGCGCCACGCCCAGCCCGGCCTGCTCGACCTCGTGCTCCCCGCCTCGATGCAGACGCCCGCCGACCGCGACCGCGCCCGCTTCCGCGAGGAATGGACGCGCCTGATCGACGGCATCATCGACGGCCGCGAGGCCCACCCCGCCGACCCCGACCAGCCGCGCGACCTGTTCGACCTGCTCGCCGGCGCGCGCGACCCCGACACCGGCCTTGGCTTCGACCGCGCCCAGCTCCGCGACGAGATCGCCACCATGATCATCGCCGGCCACGAGACCACCGCCGTGACCCTGTTCTGGGCCTGCTTCTGCGCCGCCCGCATCGGCCCCGAGCAGGACGCCATCGCCGCCGAGGCCGCCGGCCTCGACCTGTCGCAGGACGCCGCCGCGGCCGCGATCCCGCGCCTCGTGCGCACCCGCGCCTTCCTCGACGAGGTCCTGCGCCTCTACCCGCCGGCCTTCCTGATCGTGCGCGAGGCGATCGAGGCCGACACCGTCGCCGGCCACGACATCGCGCCTGGCACCGTGGTCAGCATCTCGCCCTGGGTCCTGCAGCGCCACCGCAAGCGCTGGCCCGACCCCGACCGCTTCGACGCCGCGCGCTTCGCCCCCGGCGCCACGCCGCCGGAGCGCTACAGCTACATGCCGTTCGGCGCCGGCCCGCGCATCTGCGTCGGCGCACAGTTCGCCATCACCGAGGCGGTGCTCGTCCTCGCCCGCCTGCTGCGCCGCTTCCGCATCGAGCCCGTCGGCGGCGAGAACGTGATGCCCCGCGGCATCGTCACCACCCAGCCCGACCGCCCCGTCCGCTTCCTCGTGCGCGAGCGGGGTACGAAGCAGGGCTGAGGCCGGCGGGCACCACGGCGCCCGCTCCGGCCGATGGTTGCGCTGGCGCGGCAGGCCGTCGATACGGTCGCGCCGTGACCTGCCGCCACGAGGGGGGACGGGCCACGACGCGGCGGCCCCGCGCCGCCCGCAAGGAGCCCGTGCCCTGAACAACACTTCGCCGAACGCACCGGCCTTCCGCGCCACCGCGCCCGGACTGCCGCCTTCCCCCGGCCTGGGCCGCGCGCAGGTGCGCACGCTGGCGCTCGCCTCGCTGGGCGGCGTCCTCGAGTTCTACGACTTCGTGATCTTTGTCTTCTTCGCCGGCACGATCGGCCAGCTGTTCTTCCCGCCCGACCAGCCCGACTGGCTGCGGCAGGTGCAGACCTACGGCCTGTTCGCCGCCGGCTACCTCGCGCGCCCGCTCGGCGGCGTGGTGATGGCGCACTTCGGCGACACGGCCGGCCGCAAGCGCGTGTTCACGCTCTCCGTGCTGCTGATGGCCGTACCCACGCTGCTGATCGGCCTGATGCCGACCTACGCGCGCATCGGACCCCTGGCGCCGATCCTGCTGCTGGTCATGCGCCTGCTGCAGGGTGCGGCCATCGGCGGCGAGGCGCCGGGCGGCTGGGTGTTCGTGGCCGAGCACGCGCCGCCCGGCCGCACCGGGCTGGCGCTCGGCCTGCTGACCGGCGGCCTGACCGGCGGCATCCTGCTCGGCTCGCTCGTGGCCGCGCTGCTCACGCTGCTGGCCGGCCCGGCGGCCATCCTGGCCGGCGCCTGGCGCGTGCCGTTCCTGCTGGGCGGCGTCTTCGGCCTCGTCGCCATGGTGCTGCGCCGCTGGCTGAGCGAGACCCCGGTGTTCGAGGCCATGCGCGCCCAGGCCAGGGCACAGTCGCTGCACCGCGAGGGCCTGCCGCTGCGCCGCGTGCTGTCGGGGCACCGGCGCGGCGTGCTGCTGTCGATGGCCTGCACCTGGATGCTGACTGCCGCGATCGTGGTGGTGATCCTGATGGCGCCGTCGCTGCTGCAGCACCAGCACGCCATCCCCGCCGCGCAGGCGCAGCTGTCCAGCCTCCTGTGCACCGCCCTGCTGTGCGCCTCCGCCGTGGCGGTCGGCGCCGCGACCGACCGCTGGGGCCTGCGCCCCGTGGCGCTCGCGGTCGTCCCGCTGCTGGTCCTGGCCGGCTACGCGCTGTTCGGCCTGGCCAGCCCCGCAGCCCCGGGCGCGCTGTTCGTGCTGTGCGGCCTGGCAGGATTGGGCGCCGGGCTGGTCAGCCTGGTGCCCGTGGCCATGGTGCGCCTGTTCCCGCCGCCGGTGCGCTTCACCGGCCTGTCGTTCTCCTACAACGTCGCCTACGCGGCCTTCGGCGGCATCACCCCGCCGCTCGTCTCCTGGCTCGGCACCCTCGACCGCCTGGCACCCGCCCACTACGTCGCCGCCGTCTCGCTCGTCGGCCTCGCCGCGGTGCTCGCCGTGGGGAACCGGCCACGCCCGACGGAACCCGGAGCCGTCCGACCGACCCGGTAGCGGGCCGGACGGACGGAGACCGGGCGCTCAGTCGTCCGTGTCGGGAGCCTTGTGCGCGGCGGCCTTGACGAACGCCGCCGGCCACTCGATGCGCGCCTCGCCCGGGTACGGACGCTTCCAATGGGTCGCCGAGTACCAGATCACGTGGTTGAGGAAGGTCTCGTCCACCGAGTCGGCCTGCCCCTGCTTGCCCTTGGTCATGGCGTTGGACGCCACGTTCCAGGCCCGCTGGATCGGAGTCATCCGCGCCGCGTAGTTGGCAGGCCCCGTGCCCGCGATCGGCACGCCGCCCGGCCCGATGTTGAGCGGGGTGTTGGCGGGAACGTGGGCGAACGGCGCGAGGTTCGGCGTGTCCTGGAAGCAGTCGAACATCGGCGAGGCCGTCAGGTCGAACTGCGTCAGCGGCGCCAGACCGAGGATGTTCTCGATCGTGCGGTTGATGTTCTCCTGCGTGTAGGTGGTGTGGATGACCTTCCCGGTGCCGGGCGACTGCGGCGCCACGGAGTAGGGGCTGATCAGGTAGACCGGCTGGCGGTGCCCGTCGACATGGTCCACGCCGTCCTGGCTGTCGTCCTCCTCGACGAAGATCGCGCTGCTCGGCCAGGCCTTGCTGGTGCTGATCGCCTCGACCATGCGGCCGAGCGCCAGGTCGTTGTCGGCCTGGTAGTTGTTGGGCAGCGGAAAGCCGGTCGTGGTGCCGTTGGTGTGGTCGTCCGGCAGCCAGATGATCGTCAGGTTCGGCACCGCGTTGGCCGCGTCCTGCGCCTTCAGCAGCGGGATGTAGTAGTCGGCCCGGTACTGGTCGGGGATGCCGAGGTTGAACGAGGGGTAGTGCGGATCGAGGATCGCCGTGACCGACGGGATCGTCGCCGATTCGGTGTCGGAGTTGTCCGGCACCACCATGCTGCCCTGCTGCCCGCCGCTCTCCTTGAACAGCGACGTGTTGTAGAAGTCGGCCCAGCTGTACTGGCTGCCATCCGGCTTGGGTGCCACGACGTAGCCGCCGCTCCACTCGCCGTACATCTTGACGTTGAGGCCCATCCGCTCGGCGCCCGACCACAGGAAGCCCTGCTGCGTGTAGGTCAGCGCGTCGTTGCTGTTGCCGCCGGGATAGGAGCGGATCCAGTCGGGCGACAGGATGTCGTTGGAATAGAACGAGCCCGACTCGACGATCCAGGGATGCCCGTCCGCGGACTGGCGGCTCGGCGCGTACATGTTGTCGAGCAGCGGGAAGCGACGCACGATCGCCTTCTGGTTCGGAACGTTGCCCCCGAACACCGCCAGGCTCGCGTCGCCGTTGGCCTGCGGCAGGTCGCCGAGCATCTGGTCGTAGGTGCGGTTCTCCTTGATGATCAGGAACACGTGCCTGATCAGCGAGGGCTCGCCGATGTGCTGCGGGATCGCCACCGGCCTCGCCGCCGGGTTGGCGTACTGCGGCCCGGCGTAGACGTTGGCCGAGTCCCAGTGGTTGTTGGCGATCACCTGCTTCGTGTACGCCGCGAGCTGGGAGGCGGTCGGGATCGGGATCAGGCTGACCGTGCCGGTCTCCTGGTGGGTGTTGAAGCCCTCGACGCCGTGCGCGGTGCCGATCGAGCCCTGCGCGCCCAGGCCCTTGTCGTTGGCGACCACGAGCGACTTCGTGGCAGTGTCGTAGGCGATCGTCGTCGGGAAGTACAGCGTCGGGATGTAGCCCAGCACCGGGTTGCCCGAGTCGCTGGTCAGGTCGACCACCGCCACGGCGTTGGACTGGCCCAGCGTGACATAGGCGGTCGAGCCGGCGATCGCGATGCCGCTGGCGCCGGCGCCGAACGCGCCGCCCCGGATCGGCACGCCGACGCTGATCGTGCGCACCACCTGCCTGAGCCCGGTGTCGATCACCGAGATGGTGTCGCTGAACGAGTTCGCGACGTAGAGCATCGAGCCCGACACCGCCATGCCGGCGGGATGCAGGCCGACGTTGATGGTCTTCGTCAGCTCGCCGGTCTTGATGTTGATCACCGACACGGTGCCCGTGGTGGCGAAGGCATCGGTCGGGTCGGCGACGATCGCGGTGCCGTCGGACAGGTTGGTGAAGTCGCCCGAACGCGCGGGCCGCCCGCCCTCGTTGGTCACGTAGGCGAAGTTGCCCTTGATCAGGATGCTGTTCGGCGCGTTGCCGACCGGGATCTGCGAGGCCAGCGTGGAGTTCGTCAGGTTCAGCACGCCCACGGTGTTGTTCGCGTTGAGCGCGACAAGGCCGATCGTGTTGTCGAGCACCGCGATGCCGCCGGGATTGGCCGAGGTCGCGTTGTAGAGCAGCGGATTGGCGGGCGGCGAAGGCAGCGCGATGCTCGGCGCCGGCGTCAGCTTGCCGGTGAAGGCGTCCACGTTGGCGACGGCGATGAAGTTGTTGTCCTGGCTGAACAGCAGCTTGGAGCCGTCGGCCGAATAGGTGACGCCGGTGAACGAGCCGGTGGCGTTGTTGGTGTATGTCGTGCCGTTGGTCGTGACCGGGACGTAGCGCTGGATCACCTCGCCGGTCGTCGTGCTGAACACGATGATCGGCTGCGCCGCGGCCATCAGCAGCACGGCGCCGGTCCTGGTCCTGTGGTTCGGGTTGACCGCGACCGCCTTGGCCACCACCGGCGAGCCGAGCTGGACCACC
>JBPBQX010000021.1:0-9776 GCA_050955025.1 Janthinobacterium lividum | reverse complement strand
ATCAGCACGGACAGGGCGACACGCCCGGCGTCGAGGCTCGCGGTCGCGGGCATGCGCATCGCCGCCATGCCGAGGTAGTGCATGCCCGCGACCGCCACGCCCATGAACAGGCCGCCGACCGGGACGGCGCTCCCGCCCGTCCCGGGGCGGCCCACCCAGAAGAAGGCGGCGGCGGTGGCGCCGACCGCGACGGCCAGGGAGAGCAGCGTCAGCCCGGTGCCGTAGCCGATCGCCATGCCGGTCCGCAGGGCGAGCATGCCCACGAAGTGCATCGACCAGATGCCCCCGCCCATGGCGCCGGCGGCCGCAAGGATCCACGGGGCCCGCGTCCGGGCGGAGGCGTCGCCGGCCCTGGCGCCCAGCTCGAGCGCGGTGTAGGCGGCAAGGATCGCGATCGCGATCGACAGCACGACCAGGGTGGGGTTGTAGCCGGTTGCCATGGTCCTCTGCCTTTTCTGCGGCGCGCCCTCGTCCGCTCCGGCCGGTCAGGCGATGGCCGCGGGTGGGGTTCGGGGAAGGGAGTCCGGCGTTCTCAGTCCCCGGGCGTGGCGAGGCCGGCGCCCGGCTGCCACAGGACGTCGCCGCCGGCGTTGAGGCGGCGGCCGAGGACGAACAGGTGGTCGGACAGGCGGTTGAGGAAGCGCAGCACGGCGGGGTTCACCGCCTCCTCCTGCGACAGGTGGACGACCAGGCGCTCGGCGCGGCGGGTCACGGTGCGGGCCAGGTGGGCGTGGGCGGCGGCGGGGGTTCCGCCGGGGAGCACGAAGCTCGTCAGCGCGGGGAGCGCGTCGTTCATGGCGGCGACCTCCTGCTCCAGGCGGAGCGAGGGGGTGTCGGTCAGGCGCAGGCGCTCGCCCTGCTCGCCGGGCACGCACAGGTCGGCGCCGGTGTCGAACAGGTCGTTCTGGATGCGCGCCAGCATGGCGTCGGCGTCCGGGTCTTGGGCGGTGTGCAGGCGGAGCAGGCCGATGGTGGCGTTGGCCTCGTCCACCGTGCCGTAGGCCTCGACGCGCAGGGCGTGCTTGCGGACGCGGGTGCCGTTGCCGAGCGAGGTTTCGCCGCCGTCGCCGCCGCGGGTCACGACCCGGTCGATGCGTAGTGCCATGGCTGCCCTGCTCCCTTGCCGCGTGTGGCGCGCAGGAGAGGGGCGGCGGCGGGCGAGCGCAAGGGCGGAGTCCGCGGCGGGAGGAAGCAAGGTTGAGGCGCTGCCTCAAACTCCGCCAAAGGCTGCGCCCTTGGAACGCATCTCTTAAGCAAGTGGGATCAAAGGGTCCTCGGACCCTTTGCGGGTTCGGGCAGAGCCCGACCTTGCTTGCTTCCCGGCGCGGCGTGCGGCATCCGGGGCGCCGGATTTCGGCGGGATGTGGTTCATGAGCCCTGGGTATCTTCCGTTCGCGGGCGCGCTGGAGTTGCCGGCGTTCCTTTGCGACAACTGCGGGTACTGGCAGCGGCATTTCGCGGTGCCGCCGGCGTGCCCGATGTGCCTCGACGCGCGCCACGTCGTGCCGCAGGACGGGTGGCGGTTCTGGACGCGGGAGGAGGCGCAGGCGCGCTTCCCGTGCCACTGGGCGGAGCTGGAGCCCGGCGTGTGGCGGTTCTGGAACGAGCCGGTCGGGGGGATCGGGCCGAGCGGGTACCTGGTCCAGACGGCCGCGGGGAACATGGGGTTCGAGGGGTGCCCGGTGTTCAGCGAGGCGGCGCTGGCGCACATCGAGGCGCTGGGCGGGATGGCGGTGCTGTCGGCGTCGCACCCGCACTCGTACGGCGCGCTGTGGCAGCTGCAGGACCGCTTCGACCCGGAGCTGGCGCTGCATCCGGGGGATCTCGCGTGGTCGGGCGCGCTGCGGGTGAGCTGGCCGTGGGACGAGGTGCTGGAGCCGCTGCCGGGGCTGGAGCTGCACCTCACGGCGGGGCACTTCGACGGGCACACGGTGCTGTTCGACCGGGCGCGGGGCATCCTGTTCTGCGGCGACGCGCTGAAGTTCGAGATGGCGCCGGGCGACGCGCGCGAGGCGGTGACGATCTCGGCGCACAAGGCGTTCGTGCGCGGCATCCCGCTCACGCCCGCGGAGCTGCGGCGGTATCGCGCGGTGTTCGCGGGGCTGGGGTTCGCGCAGACGTGGACGCCGTTCGAGCAGGCGCGCAACAGCGGGCGGGCGGAGGCGCTCGCGCTGATCGACGCGATGCTGGCCACGCGGCCGCATGCGGCGCCGGTCAGGCTGGACGCGCTGCGATAGAGGAAGGAAGCAAGGCCTTCTTTTTCTGAAGAAAAAGAAGCAAAAAGACTTTGCACGTCTGGCTCCTGTGTTTCGCGTGGGGGCTCCGGACCCCGTGGGCAAAGTTCCTTGGTTCTTTCTTTCAAGAAAGAACTGCTTCCTTCCTTGCTAGGCGCGGGGCCGCTTTCCTTCCGGGCGGGCGTGCGGCAGGGTCGCGGCGGGCCGGGCCGGAGCGTGGATGATCAAGATCGTGAGCTGGAACCTGCTGCGCCTGGTGGGGGCGACGCTGGAGGAGCTGTGCCGGCTGATCGAGGCGGAGCGGCCCGACCTGCTGCTGCTGCAGGAGGCCACGGCGATGGTCGACGCGCTGCCGGGCGTGGTCGGGGGGCACTACGCGCGCATCCCGCAGCCGGGGCGCATCCACGGGCTCGCGACGTGGAGCCCGGTGGCGCCGGTGGCGGCGCCGGTCGTGGTCCGGCTGCCGTCGGGGGCGCTGTTCCATCGGGTGTCGCAGATCACGGCGATGGAGGGGTTCAGCGTGGCCAACGTGCACCTGTCGCACGGGCAGGTGCTGAACCGGCGGCAGCTGCGCGCGGTGTCGGCGCACCTGCCGGCGCACGCGGCGGTGCTGGGGGACTTCAACCTGGTGGGGCCGGTGCTGCTGCCGGGGTTCCGCGACGTGGGGCCCAGGCGGGCGACGCACGTGGCGGGCAAGGTCGTGCCGCTGCGGCTGGACCGGTGCCTGGTGCGGGGGATGGCGTGCAGCCACCGCGAGGTGCTCGGGCGGAACTCGTCGGACCACCACCCGATCGTGGTGCGGCTGGAGATGGCGGAGGCGGGGGCGCGGCGGAACAGGTGACCGGGCCGGGGCGGTTCACAGGGGCCTTGCCTGGGCGTGTGGAGTCATGGTGTTGCGCGATAAATAATTATTGTATTGCTTAACGTGGGGCCTGTCGGCATCCTTCTCGTGCAACACGGGAGAGAACCATGGGAACCGCCTTCGGCCGCCTCGGCCTCGCCGCCGACGCGGACAACGCCGCCCGGATCCAGGGAACCCTGCGGCGCAGCAGCCGCTGGCTCGCCGCCATCCTCGGCGTCCTGATGTGGTCCGCCTGGCTGCTCGTGGCCGCGATGATCCTGGCGCTCGTGCTCTACCGCGGCTCCGCGATCGGCCTCGGTCCGGAAGGCGGCTACATCGGCACTCCCGTCCCGGACGGCTACACGCCGTTCGCCGCCCTCGCGACCCGCTTCCGCGTCGGCGGGATCATCGCGGTCGTCCTCCAGTTCACGCCCGGCGCGATGCTGCTGAAGCAGCTTCGCGACCTGTTCCGGCTCTATGCGCGCGGCGTGGTCTTCTCCCGGCGCAATGCGCTGCTGCTCAAGCACACCGCCGCCTGGCTGGTCGCCTACGCCGCCTGCCCGCTTCTCAGCCACGTCGTGCTCTCGGCGACCGGCCTCATCGTCGACCAGGCCTGGTTCCACGCCGACGAGGTGAAGGCCCTCGTCGTGGGGCTCCTGCTGTTCGGCATCGCCCAGGTCATGGAGTTCGGCCACGAGATCGAGCGCGACCGCGAGGGCATCGTCTGATGCCCATCGTCGTCCGGCTGGACGTGATGATGGCGCGTCGCAAGATGCGGGCGAAGGAGCTCGCACGGCGCGTGGGCATCACGGAGGCCAACCTCTCGCTGCTCAAGTCGGGCAAGGTGCGCGGCCTGCGCTTTTCCACCCTGGAGGCGATCTGCCTGCATCTGGAGTGCCAGCCGGGCGACCTCCTGGACTACGAGGCCGCGGAGGCGGGTGACGGGGTCATGTGCGAACCGGTCGCGGCAGAGGGCTGAGGTGCGGGCGGGGCGGCAGGAAGCAAGGTCGGGCTCTGCCCGAACCCGCCAAAGGCCTTGAGGCCTTTGGAAACCCGTTACTTAAGTAATGGATTCCAAAGGCGAGCCTTTGGCGGAGTTTGAGGCAGAGCCTCAACCTTGCTTGCCGTTCAGAGATAGGGCTGGGTGAGGCGCATGGCCCCGTCGCGCAGGCGGACGGGGACGGAGCGGGCGCGCAGCTCCTTGTTGCGGACGCGGTGGCCCTGCTTGGATTCCACGAGGCGGTCGAGGTCCTCGGCGAGGTCGGAGTGGTAGACCTCGAGGTTCAGCTCGAAGTTGAGGCGGAAGGATCGCGTGTCCCAGTTGGTGCTGCCGATCAGCGCCCAGGTGCGGTCGACGATCATGATCTTGGAGTGGTCGAAGGGCGGGGGGTTGAGCCAGATGCGGCAGCCGGCGTCGATCAGCGGGCCGAAGTTGTTGCGCGCGGCCCAGTCCACGGCGCGGTGGTCGCTCTTCTCGGGGACGACGATGTCGACGGCCACGCCGCGCATGGCGGCGAGGCTGAGGGCGGTCATCAGGCGCTCATCGGGCAGGAAGTAGGGGGTCATCAGGCGCACGCCCTGCTCGGCCGACGCGATGGCCTGGAGCATGACCAGCTCGATCTTCTCGATGTCCTGGTCGGGGCCGGCGGTGATGACGCGCGCGACCGCGGGACCGTCCTCGGGGACATCGGGGTACCAGGCGGGGCCGTCCAGCTCCTCGTCGGTGGCGAAGGTCCAGTCGGCGGCGAAGGCCTCGGTGAGCTGGCCGACGACGGGGCCCTCGAACAGGAAGTGGGTGTCGCGCACCGGGTCGGGCGGGCGGGTCGCGACCAGGTTGGCCGCGGAGATGTTCATGCCCCCGGTGAAGCCGAGCGTTCCGTCGACGACGAGGACCTTCTTGTGGTTGCGCAGGTTGATGAACGGCATGCGCCAGGGCAGGACGGAGTGCAGGAAGCGGTCGACGGGGACGCCGGCCGCGTGCAGGGCGCTGGCGGCCGCGCAGTGGAAGTAGCCGGAGCCGACGCCGTCGACGAGCACGCGGACCTGCACGCCGCGGCCGTGGGCGCGGGTCAGGGCGTCGATGAACGGGCGGCCGCCGGCGTCGTCGAAGAAGATGTAGGAGGCCAGGCCGACGCTGGACTTCGCGCCGTCGATGGCGGCGAGCATGCGGGGGTAGGCCTCGTCGCCGTTCTCGAAGCGCTCCACACGGTTGCCGGCGAGCGCGGGGCGCTTGGTGATGGTGCGCGCCGCGATCTCCAGCGGGCCGAGGTGGTCGTCGCGGCCGTCCGTGTCGGGGACCTGGTCGCCGGGGTGGTGCAGGCGGCGGCGCAGCTTGCGGGCGCGGCGGCTGACGCGGTTGATGCCGAAGCCGAAGTACAGCGCGGTGCCGAACAGGGGCGAGATCCAGGCGAAGCCGATCCAGGCGATGGAGGAGCGGGTGTTGCGCTTGGTGAGCAGCACGTGGGCGGTGGCGGCGAGCGCGAGGGCGAGGCGCAGCAGCGCGAACAGGTCGCCGGGCACGGTGCCCAGCGTTCCCAGCATCCAGTCCATCTTCATCAGGCGGCGCCCCGGCGTCGTTGCGGTGCGGCAGGTATAGCGCCGGGAGGGTTAATGAACAGGGCGGCCCGCACGGGCGGGCGGCGGGCCTAGGCGGGGTCGTCGCCCGGGTCGCCGCCGCCGTCGCGGCGCTGGCGGGAGTCGAGCTGGTCGAAGTAGCGCACGACTTCGGGCGAGGCGCCGTTGAAGTGCAGGTAGGCGTCGTCGAAGGCGGCGATGTCCTGCAGGCGCGCCACGTCGAGGACGCGCAGCAGGCGGCCCTCCATGGCGATCAGGCGCTGCTCGCGGAACTCGCGGAGCACGCGGTTGACGTGCACCGGGGTCAGGCCGAGGGCGTCGCCCAGCTCGGTCTGGGTCAGGGGCAGGCGGAAGGCCTCGCCCTCGGCCTGGCCGATCGCGGCGTGGCGCCAGAGCAGCTCGCAGACCAGGTAGGCGATGCGGCCGCGCGCGTCCCTGCGGCCGAGCGAGACGATGCGCTCGCGCAGCATGGCCTCCTCCTGCAGCGTGGCCCACCACAGGGCGGCGGAGATCCTGGGGCGGGTGGCGAAGGTCTTCATCAGGCCCTGGCGCGAGATCGGCGCGACGCGCACCGGGGTCAGGGTGCCGATCGAGTGGTCCATGGCGCGCAGGAGGAAGATGTGCGGGTCGCACAGGTCGCCAGGGAGCAGGAACGTCATGATCTGGCGCCGGCCGTCGGGCAGGTTGCGGTAGCGTACGGCCATGCCTTCCTGCAGCAGGAACACCGAGCGCGGCACCATGCCCTCGGCGACGATGTCGGTGTCGGTGCGGAACAGTTCCTCGGTGGCGGTCAGCGCGTCCAGCAGGCGGCGGTCGGGCTCCGACAGCGGCACGAACAGGGCGAGCTTGCGCGCGAGATGGTTCTCCGCGCGCCGCGGGGCGGGCGGCGTGTCAGATCCGGGAGCGGAACGAGCCATGGGTCATCTCTGCCTCCTTATACCAGTTAAGCGCCCGTGGAGGCCCCGCCTGCTAGATCCGACACGGGTTCCGGATGGAACCGGTGCGACAGGGGGGCAGGATGCCACGGAGCGGGAGGAAATGCCGCCGATTTCGTGTCCGCACGCGGCAGGCCATTTCACCTCGGGCCGTCTCACGTCAGGCCGTCTCACGTCAGGGCTGTGGCCGGGCGGGCCGCGGCCGACATGCT
Source organism: Janthinobacterium lividum (assembly GCA_050955025.1). Taxonomy (GTDB): domain Bacteria; phylum Pseudomonadota; class Alphaproteobacteria; order Acetobacterales; family Acetobacteraceae; genus CAXSEF01. The sequence continues at coordinate 2,980 of JBPBQX010000021.1, read as the reverse complement.
GCGCCCGATGGTCTGCAGCAGCAGGATCGAGGCGACGCTGACCACGGGGCTCTCGGTGGTCATGGCGATCTCGTGCTTGAGCTCGACCAGGCCCTCGATGACGTCGACCGCCTCCTCGCGGGTGATGGTTCCGCGCTCGATCAGCAGGAGCGCCAGGCCCTCGCAGAGCATCAGCGCCGCCTGGCCGTGTGGGTCCGGGGTCAATGTCATGCACCAGACTAGCGCCGGGCGCGCGCTGCTGTCGCACACACAGGTTAGTGCCGTTCGCCGATGAATTCGTGCCACGGGGTTTGCCCATGATACTCGATTTCCCCTTGCGGATGATCTGGCCCAGGCGGCAGGACGAGCCTGCCGGGCCGTCGCGCGTGTGCGTGCAGATGGGCCTGGCCGCCGGCTTCGGGGCGTTCGCCGGGCGTTGCGAGGCGCTGCAGCCCGTGCTCGACGAGGCGTGCCGGGTGGCCGCCGACGGGCTCGGCATGCGCTTCGCCAAGCTGCTGGTCCACCACGAGGACGAGCGGCGCTTCGTGCTGCAGGCCGGGGTCGGCTGGCGCGACGAGCTGGTCGGGCGCGAGCGGCTCGACGCGGACAGCGGCACCGCCGCCGGCTTCGCCTGGCGCAGCGGGCAGTCCGTGCTGAGCAACGACATCGTCGCCGAGGGGCGCTTCCGCATGCCCGGCATCCTGGCCGAGTACGGCATCGGCTGCGCGGTCAACGTCGTCGTCCCCGGCGTGGAAGGCGAGGCGGCGTTCGGCGTGCTGGAGGTCGAGGGGCCCGGGCGGGGCGACTTCCGCACCGAGGACGTGAGCTTCCTCCAGCTCGTCGCGCACAGCGTGGCGGCGGCCGCGCGGCGCATCGGGGCGCAGGCGCGGCACGAGGAGGAGGGCGCGCGCGAGGCGCTCGACCACCGCGCCGCGCTGGAGGAGATCCACCACCGCGTGCGAAACGACCTGCAGGGCGTGTGCGCCACCGTGAGCCTGGAAGCCAAGCGGCTGGGCGACGGCGAGCAGCGCCAGGTTCTCGGGCGGGTCGGCGGGCGCGTGCTGGCGCTCGCGGGGCTGTACGACCACCTGCTCGGCCGTGGCGTCGGGCGCGAGGTCGAGCTCGGCAGCTACCTGCGCGCGCTGTGCGGGCGCATCGCCGAGGCGGCCGGGCTGGAGGCGCGCTCGATCGACCTGCACGTCGAGGCCGAGCCGGTCGCGGTGTCGCGCAGGCGGGCGCTGTCGCTCGCGGTCGCGGTCAACGAGCTGGTGTCCAACGCCGCCGAGCACGCCTTCGTGGGCGGCACGTTCGGGCGGATCACCGTCACGCTGCACGCCCTGGGCAGCGGCGGCCTCGCGCTGGGGGTCGCGGACTCCGGCTGCGGGTTCGCAGGGCCGCGGCCAGACGGCGCAGGGCTCGGGTTCGTGGAGCGGCTCGTCGCGCAGGCCGGCGGCACGCTCGCACGCGAGGACGGGGCAGGGACGCGGTGGCGGATTACGCTGGGGGCGGAGGGGTAAGGAAGCAAGGCCTTCTTTTTCTGAAGAAAAAGAAGCAAAAAGACTTTGCCCGTTAAGGCTCCGTGTCTCCCCGGGGAGGCACGGAGCCTTGTGGGTAAAGTTCTTTGGTTCTTTCTTTCAAGAAAGAACTGCTTTCTTGCTGTCTATGTCAGACCGAGAAGTACTTGGCGTTCGGGTTGAGGACGACGATGGCGGAGGTGGACTGCTCCGGGTGGAGCTGGTGCTCGTCGGACAGGGAGATGCCGATGCGCTCGCCGCCGAGCAGGCGGAGCAGGGGCTCCTGGTCCTCCAGGCGCGGGCAGGCGGGGTAGCCGAAGGAGTAGCGGCTGCCGCGGTAGCTCTGCGAGAGCATCTTCTCCATGTCGCGGTCGTCCTCGGACGCGAAGCCCAGCTCGGCGCGGATGCGCTTGTGGGTGTACTCGGCCATCGCCTCGGCCATCTCCACCGACAGGCCGTGCAGGTAGAGGTAGTCCTGGTAGCGGTTGTCGTTGAACCAGTCGCGCGCGGTGTCGGACGCCTGCTGGCCGACGGTCACGACCTGGAGGCCGATCACGTCGCGGCGCTCGTCGTCGACGTCGCGGAAGAAGTCGGCGATGCACTCGCCGTCCTCGCGCGGCTGGCGGGGCAGGGCGAAGCGGGCGACCTCGGTGGTGCCGTCCTGCTCGAAGACGATCAGCTCGTTGCCCTGGCCGGCGGCCTTCCAGTAGCCGTAGATCGCCTGGGGGTGGAGGATGTCGTCGGCCTCGCACAGCGCGAGCATGCGCTTCATCACCGGGCGCAGCTCCTGCTTCGCCCAGCCCAGGAATTCCTCCAGCGTGCGGCCCTGCTTCCGGAAGCCCCACTGGAATTGGTACAGGCTGCGCTCGTTGAGGAAGGGGAGGACGGCGCGGGTCGTGGCCGAGAGGGTGCGCGGGCCCCAGAAGGGGGGCTCGATCACCGGGGTGTCGGTGGTCAGGCGGCGGCGGCGGGCCTGGGCGGCGCCGACGTCGACGGGGGCGAAGGCCTTCGCGTCGGCCTGGCCCAGGGTGCGGGCGGTGTTGCGGGCCTTGCCGACGCGCTTGGACTGGATGGCGGCGAGGTAGTCGTCGAAGCCGTTGCCGGTGACGCGCTCCATCAGGTTCAGGCCGTCGAAGGCGTCGCGGGCGTACACCACGCGGCCGGAGGCGTAGGCCTGGACGCAGGTGTCCTCGACGTAGTTGCGGGTCAGCGCGGCGCCGCCCAGCAGCACGGGGACGTCGACGCCCTGGCGGCTCATCTCCTCCAGGTTCTCGCGCATCACCACCGTGGACTTCACGAGAAGGCCGGACATGCCGATGGCGTGGGCGTGGTGCTCCTTGACGGCGGCGACCATGTCGGCCAGCGGGACCTTGATGCCGAGGTTGACCACGCGGTAGCCGTTGTTGGTCAGGATGATGTCGACCAGGTTCTTGCCGATGTCGTGCACGTCGCCCTTCACCGTGGCGAGGATGATCGTACCCTTCTGC
>JBPBQX010000020.1:0-10637 GCA_050955025.1 Janthinobacterium lividum | reverse complement strand
GGCGGCTCGCTGGGCGTGCAGACCAAGAACGGCTTCCGCTACCACGGCGGCGAGGTCGACGTGCTCGGCGGCTCGTTCGGCCAGGTCGAGGGCCAGGCCCAGTACGGCCGGCAGAGCGCGGACGGCCACCAGTCGCTCTACGTCGCCGGCACCGCGCTGCACCAGGACGGCTGGCGCGACCTGCAGTCCAGCGACATCCACAACATCTTCGGCGACTACGGCGTGCGCACCGACAAGGCGGAGGTCCACCTCAAGGTCACCGCGGCCGACAACATCCTCAACGGCCCCGGCACCTCGCCGGTCGAGCTGATCCGCGCAGCCCCTGCCGCGCAGTTCACCTCGCCGAACCTGATCGCCAACAAGTACGTCAACGCCAACCTGTCCGGAACCTACTACCTCGACGACACGACCTCGCTGCAGGCCGTGGCCTATTACGACACCTTCCAGCAGCGCGTGCTCAACGGCAACGTCGCCAACGACGGCGCCTGCGGCGACGCCGGCAACGCCGGCTTCCTGTGCAACGGCGGCACCCGCAGCACCACGCGCTACGGCGCCGACATCCCCGACTTCCTGAACGGCGGCCCGTACTCCGAGCTGGACGCCCAGACCACCAACACCAGCGGCTACGGCGCTTCCGCGCAGGTCACCAACACCGGCCACCTGTTCGGCTTCCCCAACCACGTCGTCGCCGGCGGCTCCTTCGACGGCGCCCGGACCACCTTCAGCGCCACCTCCACCATCGGCGGCCTGACCGCGGACCGTGCCTTCACCGGCCCGGGCACCGTGATCGACGAGCCGGGCAGCGACTCCCCCGTGCGGGTCGGCACCACCAACAGCTACTTCGGCCTGTTCGCGTCCGACACGATCGACCTGACCGACCGCCTGGCGCTGACCGTGTCCGGCCGCTTCAACAACGCCGAGATCGACCTGAACGACCTTGGCGACCCCAACGACCAGGGCGAAGGCGGCGCGCTGTCCGGCCAGCATTCCTACAGCCGCCTCAACCCCGGCGCGGGCGCCACCTACCGCATCACGCCCTGGCTGAGCGCCTACGCCGGCTACTTCGAGGCCAACCGCACGCCCACCCCCGCCGAGCTGAGCTGCGCCGACCCCGCCGCGCCCTGCTCGCTCGCCAACTTCTTCGTGGGCGACCCGGACCTGAAGCAGGTCGTCTCCCACACGATCGAGACCGGGCTGCGCGGCCAGTACAAGCCCGGCCGCGACACCGCGGTCGGCTACAACCTCGGCCTGTTCCGCGCGGTGCTCGACAACGACATCGCCTTCATCAACTCCGAGTCCCTGGGCCGCGCCTACTTCAGCAACGTCGGCCAGACCCGCCGCCAGGGCGTGGACGCCTCGCTGAGCTACACGGACCGGCGCCTGCTCGCCTACGCCGACTACTCCTACACCGACGCCACCTACCGGTCCCGCTTCACCGAGGGCTCCGGCTCCAACCCGCAGGCCGACGCCGGCGGCGACATCACCGTGCGCCCCGGCAACCGCCTGCCCGGCATCCCCGCCCACCTCGTCAAGCTCGGCGCCAACTGGCAGGTCACGCCCGCCTGGAACATCGGCGCCACCGCGCTCTACGCCAGCGGCCAGGTGCTGTTCGGCGACGAGGCCAACCTCACGCCGCACCTGCCCGCCTCCTTCACCCTCAACCTCAACACCACCTACCAGGTCACGAGGAACGTCCAGCTCTTCGCCCTGGCCCGCAACATCGCCGACCGGAGATACTACACTTTCGGAACGTTCTCGTCGACCTCGGCGGTGTTCCTGTCCCAGGCGCCGAACGCCACCAACCCACGATCCTACAGCATCGCCGCCCCCGTCGCGGGCTTCGGCGGCGTCCGCGTGACGTTCTAGAAGGTGTCATGGACCCGTGGCCGTGCCGCATGACGCGCGGCAGGCAAGGCAAGCAGTTCTTTCTTGAAAGAAAGAACCAAAGAACCTTGCCCATGGGGACACAGGCCCACCGGGCGGCACGGTGCCAGTCGGAGAAAGTCTTTTTGCTTCTTTTTCTCCAGAAAAAGAAGACTTCCTGCCTGCTCCGGCGCGCGGGTCCATGACACTCGCCAGGACGGGCAGGAAAGGCCGAGGCTCTGCCAGAAGCCCGCCTCCGGAAACCACGACCCGGGAAGCTCCCCGGGGCCTCCCCGGCCTGCCGCTCGTAAGCCCTGCTTAATGCCTGCCTGCCTATAACGGGGGCCATTCGGCAGCCCGGCACCGGCGGTAGTGGCATGATCAGGAGCGCGTCCTCCCCCCGCAGGCAACGCTCGCTCACCGCGGCGGTGATCGGCGCCATGGTCCTGGTGTGGGCCATGCTGGTCGGCATCGCGGCCTGGCGCTCCTGGCAGGACCGCGCCGCGTGGATCGAGCGCGACACCGCGGAGACCGCCAACCTCGCCCGCTCGCTCGCGCAGCACGCGCACGACGCGATCCGGACCGCCGACACCGCCGTCCTCGACCTGCGCGCCCTGATCGAGATCGAGGGCATGACCCCGCGGACCCTCGGCCAGCTCCGCACCCTGATGGCAGCCCAGCTCGCGGGGTCCCCGGTGATCGGCGCCCTCGCCGCCTTCGACGCCGACGGGAACTGGACCGCCAACTCGATGGCGCAGGCCAGGCCCTACAGCATCGCCGACCGCCCCTACTTCGAGTTCCACCGCATGCACGCCGACCGCGGCGTCCACGTCGGCGAGCCCGTCCGCAGCAGGATGACCGGCGAGTGGATCCTGCCCGTCAGCCGGCGCATCGACGCGCCCGGCGGCGCCTTCGCCGGGATCATGCTGGCGATGCTGCCCGCCGCGCTGTTCCAGGACCTCTACGCCTCGTTCGACGTCGGCGCCCAGGGCACGATCGCCCTGCTGTCCACCGAGGGCACGGTCGTCGCGCACACCCGGCTCGCGTCGCAGGCCCCCGGCCGCGACGCCGCCGGCGGCCCCCTGTTCCACGGGGCGCTGGCCAGGCCGTCGCTGCCGGGCGTGGACTACGTGTCCGGCATCGACGGCGTCCGCCGCCTCGGCAGCACCCGGCGCGTGGAGGACTTCCCGTTCCTCGTCGTGGTGTCGCACGGCTACGACGAGGCCCTGTCGCGCTGGCGCACGGACGCGCGCGCCAGCGTCGTCGTCTGCCTCGCGGCCTCGCTCGTCGTGCTGCTCCTCGGCGTGCGCCTCGCCCGCCAGGCCAGGCGCGGCGAGCGGGTGGAGGCCGCCCTCGCGCGCAGCGAGAGCCACTACCGGCTGATCGCGGAGAACGGCACCGACCTCGTCACCCGCCTCGACGCCGCCGGGCGGCTCACCTACGTCTCGCCGTCCAGCGAGGCCCTGACCGGCCACGCGCCGCACGCGCTGCTGGGCGGCCACGTCGGCGACCTCGTCCATCCCCGCGACTGGCCGGCGCTGTCGGAGAGCCTGGCCCCCGGCGACGTGCGCGCCGACGCCTTCCCGGTCAGCTTCCGTCTGGCGCGCGGCGAGGGCGCCGAGGTCTGGCTGGAGGCGACGGGGCGGCGCATGGAGGACGGCGGCCACGTGCTGGCGCTGCGCGACGTGACGCGGCGCAAGCAGAGCGAGACGGACCTGCACACCGCCAACAACAGGCTGCAGCGCCTGGTGATGCAGGACGGCCTGACCTGCATCGCCAACCGCCGCTGCTTCGACCTCACCCTGCAGAAGGAGCTTCGCCGCCAGGCGCGCGCCGACCTGCCGCTGGCCCTGCTGATGGTCGACGTCGACCACTTCAAGCTGTTCAACGACGCCTACGGCCACGCCGCCGGCGACGGCTGCCTGCGCGCCATCGCCGGCACCATGGCGGGGCAGATGCAGCGCCCGGCCGACCTGGTCGCGCGCTTCGGCGGCGAGGAGTTCGGCGTGATCCTGCCCGACACGGACAAGGCCGGCGCCCTCGTCATGGCCGAGCGCGTGCGCTGCGCGGTGCGCTCGCTCGCCATCGCGCACTCCGGCAACGCGGGCGGCATCGCGACCATCAGCATCGGCGTCGCCGTGGTCTGGCCCAAGCGCGGCGACGTCTCGCCCGAGGACCTGGTCGCGCTGGCCGACGGCGCGCTCTACGAAGCCAAGCACGGCGGCCGGAACCGCGCCGTCCTCGCCCCCGACCCCGCCGCGCCGGCCCTGGCGCGCGCCCTGCCATAGAGCCTTGCGCCGACCGCGTCGCAAAGAAAGCAAGCAGTTCTTTCTTGAAAGAAAGAACCAAAGAACTTCTGCAAACAAGGTTCGTGCCAGCCCGCGTGGCACCGTATCTTGTGAGCAAAGTCTTTTTGCTTCTTTTTCTTCAGAAAAAGAAGACCTTGCTTGCTCCTTCCCGACTTGCCTGTCCCACCCCATGTCCGGTCGATCCCAGCCCGGACGCCGCCCGATGCCCTTCCTCCTCGCCGCCTTCCTCCTCGCCGCGTGCCTGCGCGAGGCCGCCTCGCTCTGGCTCCTGCGCCGCCAGGCCGCCTCGGCGCTGCGCCACCGCGACGCGGTGCCGCCCGACTTCGCCGCGACCGTCACCGCGCGCGAGCACGCGACCGCCGCCGACTACACCGTCGCGCGGGCCCGCACCGCCGCCGCCGGCGGGCTGCTCGACCTTGCGGTCACCGCGGCCTGGGTGCTGGGCGGCCTCGACCTGCTCGCGTCCGCGGTCGACCGCCGCGTCGCCTCGCCGCTGTGGCAGGACGTGGCCCTGGTGGCCGCGATGACCGCGGCCGGGGCGCTGCTGTCGCTGCCGCTGCGCGCCTACGCGACGCTCGTCGTCGAGGTCCGCTTCGGCTTCAACCGGACCACGCCGCGCCTGCTCTGCCTCGACGTGCTGCGCGGCGCGGTGCTGGCCGCGGCGTTCGGCCTGCCCCTGCTCGCGGCGCTGTTCTGGGTGATGCGCCACGCCAGCGGCGCCTGGTGGCTGTGGGCGTGGGCCGGCGCCGTGGCGCTGATGCTGTGCGGCCCGACGATCGCCACCCGCGTGGTCATGCCGCTGTTCAACCGCTTCGAGCCGCTGTCCGACCCGGCGCTGGCGGCGCGCATCGAGGCCCTGCTCGCGCGCTGCGGCTTCGCCAGTTCGGGGCTGTTCACCATGGACGCCTCGCGCCGCACCAGCCACGGCAACGCGTTCTTCACCGGCTTCGGGCGCACGAAGCGCATCGTCCTGTTCGACACCCTGCTCGCCCGGCAGACGCCCGAGGAGGTCGAGGCCGTCGTCGCCCACGAGCTGGGCCACTTCCGCCACCGCCACATCCTGTTCGGCATGGCGCGCGGCGCGCTCACCCTGCTCGCGGGCTTCGCGGCCGTCGGCTGGCTGTGCCGCCAGCCCTGGCTCACCGCGGGCTTCGGCTTCGCGCACCACAGCGAGGCCACGGCCCTGGTCGCCGCCAACCTGCTGCTCGGGCTCGCGTCGCCGGCCCTCGGCCTCGCCTCCAACGCCCTGTCGCGCCGCCACGAGTTTCAGGCCGACGACTACGCCCGCCGCCAGGTCGGCGCGGCGCCCATGATCTCCGCGCTGACGAAGCTCTCGCGCGACAACGCCGGCACGCTCACGCCGGACCCGCTCTACGCGCTGGTGAACTACAGCCACCCGCCGGTGCCTGTCCGCATCGCGCACCTGCGCGCGGCGGCCTGAGCCGGAGGAGGAAGCAAGGCCAGAGGCTCTGCCTCTGGACTCCGCTCAAGGCTCGCCTTGAGAATCCACTTGAAAGGGCAGGCCGCGGTGCCGCGTCCCGGGCACGTCGCCCTTGTCATGGTTTCCAAAGGCGAGCCTTTGGCGGAGCTCGAGGCAGAGCCTCAACCTTGCCTGGCCTTCAGGCTACTCCCGCCCCGAACAGCGCGAGGTGCACCCCGTAGTAGAGCCCGACCACGCCCACGAGCGCGGCCGCGTACCCCACCGGCACCAGCCCGGCGCGCGGTGCGCGTGCGGTGCGGTTGTCCGCGACGATGGCGACGAGGATCACGATGATCGGCAGGTGCCCGATGGCGTCGATGCGGCCGAACTCGAGGATCGCGCTGGTGAACAGCGCGGTGAGCACGACCGCGGACAGGCGGCTGACCAGCGGCGCGCACACCAGGGCGAAGGCGAGGCCGAACTCCACGAGCCCGGCCGCCGTCATGTAGAAGTCCGGCGCCAGCCCCATGGTCATGTGGGTGTGGGTCAGCAGCAGCGGATAGGTCCACTCGGGGTACGCCCACTTCTCCACCGACGCCCACATCAGGGTGATCGCCGCCGCCCAGCGCAGCACGTCCACCGGCCGCAGCCCCAGCGAGTCCCACGCAGCCCAGGCCCGCGCCGGCCACGCGGCCAGGCCCCGCGGCGGCAGCACGCGGCCCGAAGGGCTCACCTGGTGCCCCGCCGCGCCGCGGCCCTGCAGCCCGAGCAGGGCGAAGTAGAGCGCGGCGCCGAGGAAGATCGGGTAGTCCATCATGTGGAACAGCCCGTAGTCGCGGATGCCGGTGGCGAACAGCACGACCATGCCCAGCGCGGCCGGCACCAGCGTCGCGCGGAACAGCAGGCAGGCGGCGATCGCGCCCTGCAGCCAGGGCACCCAGGACGCCGTGGTGAACAGCTCGGGCGTCAGGATCAGCCCGCCCAGCGTGGACAGGCAGACGAAGAACGTCGCGTAGGCCGCGCGCATCATCGCCTCGATCCTGTCGCGCACCGCGTGGCCGGCAAGGTCGAGCATCCGCGCCATCGACGCGCCCACGCCCGAGCGCGACAGCAGCGTGCCGGCCCACAGGCCCGCCACCGAGACCAGCACCAGCACCATGAACGCCCGGGTGACCACGCTGCCCAGCGCGAGCGGCTGCGAGGCGACGTCGTAGGCGCAGAACCACTTGACGTGCGCCTGCGCGGCGCCCGGCGCCAGCACCGCCAGGACCAGCGCCGCCCGGGCCAGCGCCGATGGTGCCAGCGCGCCCGCCCGACGTGGCAGGGGCGGCAGCGCGGGGACGTGTGGGCGCAAGGGGACGCAGGCGAGCAGGGATGCTGATCGGGCCATGTCGGGCTTGTCCTGTGGTGTGCGGTCGGGCCGCCCCGGGGCGGCGCGGTGTCGGGCAGGGGTCATGGCGGCCCGGAGACCCGCCCGGACCGGGCAGGCCTCCGCGCCGCGTCGGCGCATGCGCCCTGGGCGGGCGGGCCCTGGGCGGGCGGGCCCTGGGCGGGCGGGCCCACGGGCCGGCTCAGCGCACGGCGGCCTTGCAGTCCGGGGCCGCCGCCACGCCGGGCTCGCCGCCGTGGTAGACCGTGCGCAGCAGCGCCAGGCGGTGCTGCGCGTCGCCCGCGCCGTGCCGGAACACGTCGGGGCTTTGCACCATCCCGGCCATCTCCGCCTCGGGCACGCCGCGGGCGTGGAACATCCCCAGCACCTCCAGCGTCCTGGCGTCGCGCCGGCACTGGGCCGCGCCGGTCAGGGCCTGGGCCGAGCACGGGGTCTGCACGAGCCCCGCCAACAGCAGGACGACGCACCCCGGACGGGCGGCTGCTCGCATCGCTGGAACTCTCGGCTTGGACGACGCGCGGGGCGCCGCCCGGTGGCAGGGAGAGCCGTCCTGGCTGGCACGACGCGGGTTCGGCGCCGGGAACATCTTAACGATCCATCAATGTCCTATTAATGAGATTGTGGCAATCGTTAACTTGCAACCGCCGAGCACACCGCACGGAAGCGTGTCCGAAACCGCACACTCCTGAGCCTCCCGCCGGTCCGTCCCTGCCGGCCCCGCCGTGCCCGCGCAGGTGGCGCCCTTTCCTTCCCCCCCTCGCGCCGCTAGGAACGGCCGCAGGAACGACGCCCAGACCCGAACGGAGCCTCCGCTTGTCCGAGATACGCGTCGCCATCGCCGGCATCGGCAACTGCGCCTCCTCGCTGGCCCAGGGCGTGCGCTTCTACGCCGACGCCGCCGACAACGAGCTGGTCCCCGGCCTGATGCACGTCCGCCTGGGCGGCTACCACGTCGGCGACATCACCATCGTCGCGGCCTTCGACGTCGCCGTGGGCAAGGTCGGCGAGGACCTCGCCACCGCGCTGGCCGCCGCGCCCAACAACACCATCAGCTTCGCCGAGCTGCCGCCCGCCGGCGTCACGGTGCAGCGCGGCCCCACGCTGGACGGCCTCGGCCCGTCGCTGCGCGGCGTCGTCGACGAGAGCCCCGCGCCGCCGGTCGACCTCGCCCAGGCGCTGCGCGACGCCCGCGCCGAGGTGCTGGTCTCCTACCTCCCCGTGGGCTCGGACGCGGCGACCCGCGCCTACGCCCAGGCCGCGCTCGACGCCGGCTGCGGTTTCGTCAACTGCATCCCCTCCTTCGTCGCCTCCGACCCCGCCTGGGCCGCCCGCTTCGAGGCCGCCCGCCTGCCCATCGTCGGCGACGACATCAAGAGCCAGGTCGGCGCCACCATCGTCCACCGCGCGCTGGTCAACCTGTTCCGCGACCGCGGCGTGCGCGTCGACCGCACCTACCAGCTCAACGTCGGCGGCAACGCCGACTTCATGAACATGCTCGACCGCGACCGCCTCGCCTCCAAGAAGCTGTCCAAGACCCGCGCCGTGACCAGCCAGCTCGCCACCGAGCTGCCCGACGCCGACGTCCACGTCGGGCCGTCCGACCACGTGCCCTGGCTCACCGACCGCAAGCTCGCCTTCATCCGCGTCGAGGGCACGACCTTCGGCGACGTGCCCCTGTCGTGCGAACTCAAGCTCGAGGTCTGGGACAGCCCCAACTCCGCGGGCGTCGTCATCGACGCGATCCGATGCGCCCGCCTGGCGCTGGACCGCGACACCGGCGGCCCGCTCGCCGGGCCCTGCGCCTGGTTCATGAAGAGCCCGCCCGCGCAGATGACCGACCACGAGGCGCAGGACCGCACCGAGCGGTTCATCCTCGGCGGGAGCTAGAAGCAAGCAAGGCCGGGCTCTGCCCGGACCCGCCAAAGGCCTGAGGCCTTTGGAAACTCATCCCTTCAGTAAGGCCAGTCCAGGGCGGCTCGCCCTGGCGGAGCTCGAGGCAGAGCCTCGACCTTCCTTCCAGCGCCCCCGGAGCCCGCCCCGTTGAGCGCAGTCCTGAACGCCGCGCTGCCGATCTTCGCGCTGATCCTCGCCGGCTTCCTGTGCGCGCGGCGCGGCATCCTCGGCCCTGCCGCCACCGACAGCCTGAACAGCTTCGTGGTCTGGCTCGCCCTGCCCGCGCTGCTGTTCCAGGCGATGGCGCAGATCACCCGGCCCGAGATCGACCACCCCGCCTTCCTCGCGGCCTACGGCCTGGGCATGGCGGCGACCTTCGCGTGCTCCTTCGCCTTCGACCGCCGCCGCGGCCGCCGTCTGGCCGATCGCGCGATCGAGGGCCTGGACGCCGCCTACGCCAACACCGGCTTCATGGGCATCCCGCTCTGCCTCGCAGCCCTCGGCCCCGCGTCGCTGCCGCCCGCGATCATCGCGACCCTGCTCACCGCCTGCGTGCTGTTCGCCGCCGCCATCGTCCTGATCGAGACCGACCTGCAGCGCCCCCACGGCGGCGCGGCGCGGGCCGGCCTGCGCCCGGTGCTGCGCAAGGTCGCCGCGTCCCTGGCCCGCAACCCGCTGCTCGCGGCCCCCGTGCTCGGCCTCGCCTTCGCCGCCACCGGCGCCGACCTGCCCGCCCCGGTGCTGCGCTTCACCACCCTGCTCGGCGCCGCCGCCAGCCCCTGCGCCCTGGTCACCATCGGCCTGTTCCTCGCCCAGTCCGGGGCCCAGTCCGGCGCCCAGTCCGGCGCCGCCCCCGACCCCGCCACCGACACCGCGCCCCACCGCGCCGCCACCCGCGGCACCGTGGCCCGCCTGGTCGCGCTCAAGCTGCTGGGGCAGCCCGCGCTGACCGCGTTCCTCGCCTTCGCCGTGTTCCCGATGCCCGCGCCCTGGTCGCACGCCGCCGTGCTGCTGGCCGCCCTGCCGATCGGCACCGGCCCGTTCATGCTCGCCAAGCTCTACGACCGCGAGGCCGCCGTCACCTCGCGCGCCATCCTGCTGTCCACCGTGCTGTCCGTCGCCACCATCTCCGTCCTCGTCGCACGCCTGGGGTAAGAAGCAGGCAAGGCCTTCTTTTTCTGAAGAAAAAGAAGCAAAAAGACTTTGCCACTAGAGTCTTCCCTGAACCGCGCCTCTTCTCTGCTCCGGAGAAGGAGGGTTTATTACTTCATAAGAATATGATGACTTTGCCGGTGTGTTACAGGCCAGCCAGGCGCCAGAGATGCTAATTTGCAAAGTCTTTTTGCTTCTTTTTCTTCAGAAAAAGAAGGCCTTGCTTTCCTGATCCTTCGAGGAAGTTCATGACAGCCTCCAAAGCCTACGCCGACGGCTGCCGCATCCCTGCGAGCACGTGCATCGAGTCCTTCAGCGCGGGGTAGAGCGCGGTGAACACGGCGAAGAGCGCGTCGTAGCGGGCGGCGCGGCCCGGGTCGGGCAGCGCGCGCTCGACCAGGGTGATCCAGCGGTCGGGGTCGTCGGGGCGGATCATGCCGCAGCCGATCGCGGCCAGCCGTGCGGCCCCCATCGCCGCCTCGACGTCCTCGCGGATGGTCCACACCGGGAAGCCGGTCGCGTCGGCGATGATGCGCATCCAGAGGTCGGACTTCGCGGCGCCGCCGACCACGATCAGCCGCCGGTCGAGCGCCTCCGTGCCGCCGGCCTC
>JBPBQX010000019.1:0-10751 GCA_050955025.1 Janthinobacterium lividum | reverse complement strand
TCGAGACCCTGACGGTGGGCACCGCGCCGCACGACTGCCTGCGCCTCGTCTACGACAACAACGAGAAGCTGTTCCTCCCCGTGGAGAACATCGAGCTGCTGAGCCGCTTCGGGTCCGAGACCCAGGGCGTCTCCCTGGACCGCCTCGGCGGCGCGGGCTGGCAGACCCGCAAGGCCAAGATGAAGCAGCGCATCCAGGACATGGCCGGCGCGCTGATCCGCACCGCCGCCGAGCGCCGCCTGCGCGAGGCCACCAGCATGACCCCGGCCGAGGGCGCCTGGGACGAGTTCTGCGCCCGCTTCCCCTTCGCCGAGACAGAGGACCAGGCCCGCGCCATCGCCGACGTCCTGGAAGACATCGCGTCCGGCCGCCCGATGGACCGCCTGATCTGCGGCGACGTCGGCTTCGGCAAGACCGAGGTCGCCCTGCGCGCCGCCTTCGTCGCCGCCATGACCGGCGCCCAGGTCGCCGTCGTCGTCCCCACCACCCTCCTCGCCCGCCAGCATTTTCGCACGTTCACCGCCCGCTTCGCCGGCCTGCCCGTCAAGGTCGCCCAGCTCAGTCGCATGGTCACCGCCAAGGAGGCGATCGAGGTCCGTCGCGGCGTCGCCGACGGCAGCATCGGCCTCGTCGTCGGCACCCACGCCCTGCTCGCCAAGTCCATCGAGTTCGCCGAGCTGGGCATGGTGATCGTCGACGAGGAGCAGCACTTCGGCGTCACCCACAAGGAACGCCTCAAGGCGCTCAAGGCCGACGTCCACGTCCTCACCCTGACCGCGACCCCGATCCCGCGCACCCTCCAGCTCGCCCTGACCGGCCTGCGCGAGATGAGCCTGATCGCCACCCCCCCCGTCGACCGCCTGGCCGTGCGCACCTTCATCGGCCCCTTCGACCACGTGGTCGCCCGCGAGGCGATCCAGCGCGAGCGCTTCCGCGGCGGCCAGATCTTCTGCGTCGTCCCCCGCATCGAGGACCTCGACCGCATGGCCGACCGCCTGCGCCAGATCGTCCCCGACGCCCGCATGGTCCAGGCCCACGGCCGCCTCGCCCCCACCGAGCTCGAGCGCGTGATGACCGAGTTCGGCGACGGCAAGTACGACATCCTGCTGTCCACCAACATCGTGGAAAGCGGCCTCGACATGCCCGCCGTGAACACGCTGATCATCCACCGCGCCGACATGTTCGGCCTCGGCGCCCTCTACCAGCTTCGCGGCCGCGTCGGCCGCGGCAAGCTGCGCGGCTACGCCTACCTCACCTGGCCGCAGTCCCACCGCCTCTCCGCCGCCGCCGCCAAGCGCCTCGACGTGATGCAGACGCTCGACACCCTCGGCGCCGGCTTCACCCTGGCCAGCCACGACCTCGACATCCGCGGCGCCGGCAACCTGCTCGGCGACGAGCAGTCCGGCCACATCCGCGAGGTCGGCATCGAGCTCTACCAGCAGATGCTGGAGGACGCCGTCGGCGACCTGCGCGCGGAAAAAGGCGCCCGCGCCCGCTCCGACCGCGAGTGGACCCCCAACATCTCCCTCGGCCTGCCCGTCCTCATCCCCGACGTCTACGTCCGCGACCTGCCCGTCCGCCTCGGCCTCTACCGCCGCATCGGCGCCCTCGCCACGGACGGCGAGGGCGAGGCGATGGCCGCCGAGCTCGTCGACCGCTTCGGCCCGCTCCCCGCCGAGGTGGAGAACCTGCTGTCCGTGGTCAGCCTCAAGCGCGAGTGCCGCGCCGCCGGCGTGGAGAAGCTGGAGGCCGGCCCGAAAGGCATGGTCGTGCAGTTCCGCGGCAACAGCTTCCGCAACCCCGCCGGCCTCGTCACCTGGCTCGGCACCCGCGGCAGCACCATGCGCCTGCGCCCGGACCACAAGCTGGCGGTGGTGCGCGAGATGGGGATCGCGGAGCGCGTGAAGCTGGCGCGCGACGTGCTCGGCAACCTCAACCGGATCGCGGGGCAGGCGAGGGCCGCGTAGCAAGCAAGGCCAGAGGCTCTGCCTCTGGGCTCCGCCAAAGGCTGCGCCCTTGGAGCGCATCCCTTAAGGAAGGGGATCAAAGGGTCCGAGGACCCTTTGCGGGTCCGGGCAGAGCCCAGCCTTGCTTCCTAAATCGGCAGCCGCGTCGCGTTCAGCGGCTCCGCCCGCGCGAGCGCCTCGGCCCCCAGAGTCACCCTCTGGTCGCTGCCGCCCGCCGCGGCGGTAACGCGCGTCGCCCCTGAGTTGCGCAGCAGCGCCGCGAGGAACCCGCGCCCCCAGGCCACCGCCGACGTGCCCTCGATGGCACCCCACAGATCACGCCAACGCTCCTGCCGCTCGGCAAGCGACATGCTGAGCGCCTGATCCAGCGCGTCCGCCAGTTCGTCCGGATCGTGCGGGTTGACCAGCAGCGCCGCGGTAAGCTGATGCGCCGCGCCGGCGAAACGCGAGAGCACGAGCACGCCCGGATCCTGCGGATCCTGCGCCGCGACATACTCCTTCGCGACCAGGTTCATCCCGTCGCGCAGCGGCGTGACATACCCCACCCGCGCCTCACGCATGAACCCCGCCATCTGGTCGCGCGACCCGCCATGCGCGAGCAATCGCAATGGTGTCCAGTCCGCCTCGCCCCACTCGCTGTTGATCGCCCCCGCTTCGTGGTCGATCGCCAGCCGCAGGTCGCGATATGCCGACACGTCCTTGCGGCTTTCCGCCGCGATCTGCAGCAGCGTCGCCCGTCGCCGCCAGTCCGGCCGCGTCTCCAGCAGCCTGCGGAACCCGGCGAGACGCTGCAGCAGCCCCTTCGTCGGGTCCATGCGATCCACACCAAGCACGAGCCTCTGCCCCTGCAGGCTGCGCCTGAGCCGCTCGGTGTCCGGCGTGCGCCACGCCTCGTCGGCCGTCCGCGCGAAATCGCGCGCGTCGATCTCCACCGGAAACGCCCCGAGCCTGACGTGGCGGTCCGCCACCCGCAACCCCCCGTCGACTCGCACCGCGCCACCGAGCCGCTGGGCGGCACTGGCGAAATTCTCTACGTCGTTGGCCGTCTGGAACCCGACCAGGTCGGCGGCCAGCAGGTCACGCACCAGTGCCCCGGCCTCGGGCACGCTGGCCAGCATGTCCGGCCCGGGGAAAGGGATGTGCAGGAAGAACCCGATCGGCGCGCGCACGCCCCGCGCCCGCAACATCGCCGGCATGGCCATCAGATGGTAGTCGTGCACCCAGATCACGTCGGTCGGCCGCAGCAACGGCACCAGCGCCTCGCTCAGCCGCTCGTTGACCTGCCGATACACGCCCGCCGCGCGACGGTCGTAGACCATGTGCTCCGGCATCGAGTGAAGCAGCGGCCACAGCGTGCCGTTGGAGAAGTCGTTGTAGTAGCGCTCGTGCTCGTCGCGGGTGAGGTCGACCGTGGCATACTGGATCGCCCCGTCGGTCACCGTGCCGACCTGGCGCGGCGCATCGTCGTTGACCTTGCCGCTCCAGCCAAACCAGACCCCGCCGCGACGCTGCATCAGCCCGTGCAGCGCCACGGCGAGGCCGCCGGCCTGGGCGCCCGCGCCGCTCGGCACGGGAACCCGGTTGGAGACAACGACGATCCGGTTCATCAGACCTCCAGCACCGCCACCGGCAGGCTCGCCAGCACGTCGGACACCGCCAGCCTGCCGGCCGTCGCCGCCACGTCCTGCGCCCTGCCATCCAGGACGTTCCTGGCTCCTCGTTCACCAAGGCTACGCGGCAGAACTATGGCGGTTCCCCCCCACGCCCCGGGTTCCACCAGCGGCGTCGCACCCACCCCCGCCGCGACCGAGAGCCGCGTCACCACGACGATGGCTGCACGCTCCCCCTCGGTGCGCGCAAAGGCGAGGACGTGCTCGGCGAGCGGCCCCTCCACCTTGAGCGGCAAGTACGCCCCCCCGGTGAACAGCTCCGGCGCGCGGGCGCGGAACGCGAGCACGCGGCCGATCACCGCCTGCTTGACCCGCCCGTCGTGCCAGTCCGCCATCAGCGCGCCCGGCGCCAGCCCCGCCGCGAGCGATGCCTCGCGCGCCGGGAAGTCCACGGGACGCCGGTTGTCCGGGTCGACCAGCGACAGGTCCCAGTACTCGGCTCCCTGGTACAGATCGGGGACGCCCGGCGCCGTCATGCGCAGCACGCTCTGCCCCAGCCCGTTCAGCGCGCCCGCCGGGGCGATGCGCGCCACCAGCGCCGCGATCTCGCTGCCGACGTGCGACGCCCGCTCCGGATCGAGCACGCCCGCCAGGAAGTCGCGGCACGCCTGCTCGTACGCCTCGTTCGGCACCGACCAGCCCGAGCGCCGCTTGCCCTCGCGCAGCGCCTTTTCCAGCCACCCCTCGACGCGCGTGCGCAGCGCCGCCAGCCCGTCCGCATCCCGCGGGTCGAGGTCGAGCGGCCAGGCGCCCACCAGTGTCTGATAGATCATCAGCTCGTCGCAGGCGTCCGGCGCCGCCCCGTCCTCCAGGTCGCGCTTCAGCGAGGCATTGAGCCTGGTCCAGCGCGCCACCGCCGCCTCCCACTCGCCGGGGATCTCCGACAGCACGGCGAGGCGGATGCGGTTGTCCTCGCCGCGCTTGTGGTCGTGGGTCGCGGTGGCCAGCAGCGCGCGGGGAAACCGCTTCTGCCGCTCCTTGTTGATCGCGTGGAATGCCGTGGGCGCGAGCGCGAACTGCGACGGCTCGCTGCCGACCTCGTTGCGCGAGATCAGCCGCCCGAAGCGGTAGAACGCGGTGTCCTCGACCGACTTCGCCGCCGTCGGCGAGGACAGCTGCTGGAACCGCACCATGGCGCGCAGCCGCTCGTTGCGCCGGCTGCCCGCGGGCACGGCGCGCAACTCCTCGCCCGACAGCCAGCCCGCCACCAGGTCGAGCAGCCTGGTGCCCGTCGCCGGCACGGTGCGCCGCGCCCCCGCGATCGCCCAGTCCATCGCCTGCCGGTCCGTCTCGCTCAGCCCGCCCGGCCCGGCGTAGACGCGATACACCCGGAAATGCACCAGGATCTCGGTCAGCACGCGCTGGATCGCCGTCACCGTGTAGTCGCGCGTCTTCAGGTCGCGCCGCGCGATGCGGTGCAGCGCCACCGAGGTCGCATACAGCTCCGACGCCAGGCTGTCGCGCAGGATCTGCCGCCGCGCCGAACGCGCCTCCTCCTCGAAGTGCCCCGTGCGCCCGGTCTGCGCGCTCCACATCTCCGTCAGCGGCGCCTCGCCCGCAGGATCGTGCAGCACGGCGGCAACATCATTCATGAAGTCGTAGCCGGTGGTGCCGTCCGTCAGCCAGTCCGTCGCCAGCCGCTCGTGGGTCGCAAGAATCTTCTCGATCCAGATCACCGGCTGCGCGTGCGACAGCCCCGCCGGCCGCTGCGCCGTCAGCGCGTCGAGCCTGCGTCGCAGCTTGCGGCAGTACTCGCGCGGCGCCGCCAGCCCGTCGACGTGGTCGATGCGCAGCCCGTCGATCAGCCCCTCGGCATACAGCGCGAACACCGTCTCGTGCGTCGCGTCGAACACCGGCGCCAGCTCGGCACGGATGCCCGCCAGCCCGTTGACGTCGAAGAACCTGCGCCAGTTGATCTCGTCCGACGCCGCCCGCCACCACGCCAGCCGGTAGTTCTGCCGCTCCAGCAGCCGGTGCAGCCGGTCGCGCCCCGCCGGATCCTTCGCGTCGTAGCCGCGCAGCGCCTCGCGCGTGGCCCGCACGTTCTCCGGCAGCCGCAGCGCCTCGTGCAGCTCGCCCGCCGCGGCGCGCATCTCCGCGCGGTTGCCCGTCGGCAGGTCGGCAAACGCGCGCGCCACCTCCTCGAGCTGCCCGCCCTCGGTCAGCAGCACCGCCGCATAGTCGCGCGGGCTGACCGGGAACCGGTTGCCGAAGTAGTCGACGTAGAGCTTGCCCGCCGTCTCGTCGAGGTTGAGCGTCAGCTCGCCCGCCTCCAGCGCCTCGCCGTAGGCGCTGCCCAGGAACGGCGCCAGCATCCGCCCGCGCAGCGTGGGGTCGGGCGGGTCCCAGTCGATGTCGAACGTCTCGGCATACGGGCTGGCGCGCCCCCACTCCAGCACGTCCTGCCACCAGTCGTTCTCGCCGGTGCCGACGCCCATGTGGTTGGGCACGATGTCCAGGATCAGCCCCATGCCGTGGCGCCGCAGCTCCGCCACCATGCGCTCCAGCGCCGGCCGCCCGCCCAGCTCCGGGTTGATCCTGTTGTGGTCGATGATGTCGTAGCCGTGCGTCGACCCCTTGCGGGCCTGCAGCAGCGGCGAGGCGTACAGGTGGCTGACGCCCAGGCTGTCGAAGTAGGGGACGAGCGCGGTCGCGTCGTCCATGGTGAAGTCCTTGTGGAACTGCAGCCGTGCCGTTGCCGACAGCGGCTTCATCTCCCGCGAAGAGGTCGTGTTCATGCGTCCGTCCTTGGGCCGCCGCGTCGGGCGGTGTCGAGCGCGCGCAGCCGTGCGGCGGTCGCGGGATTGTCGAGCAGCGTGGCGGCCTCGCCGGGCAGGCGGCGCTGCCAGTTCGGGTGGCCCTCCGTGGTGCCCGGCAGGTTGGGCTGCTCCACGAGGGCGAGCGCATCCTCCACCGGCAGCATGACCAGCTCGCTGGCCGCCCCGCCCACGTGGACGCAGGCCGCGTCGGCCACCGCCGCGCCGTCCTCGTCGTCGGGCGCGGGACCCTGCGCCGCACCACTCGCGGTCATCGCGTCCCACAGCGCCGTGCGGTCACGCGCCCGCTCGTCGCGCTCCTTCCCCTCGTCGCGCACCAGGTCAAGCTTCGCGCGCCAGTCGATGTCGCGCCCGCACCACCACCCCGCCACCGTGGCCAGGTCGTGCGTCCCGGTCATCGCCGACGCCTCGCGCGTCCAGTGCGCCGGCGCGACGAACCTTTCCGACTTGTCCCGCTCGAACCACAGCACGCGCATGCCGTCCACGCCCGCCTCGCGCAGCCGGTCCTGGAACCCCTCGGGTACCGTGCCGAGGTCCTCCGCGAGCACGATCGCACGGTGCCGGAAGCTCTCCAGCGCGATCAGCCGCAGCAGGTCCTGCTCGGGGAACCGCAGGTACGCGCCGTCCTTCGAGCTGGCGCCCTCCGGCACCACCCACAGCCGGTGCAGCCCGAGCCCATGGTCGATGCGCACGCCCCCGGCATGGCGCAGCGCCGCCCGCAGCATCTCCAGGTACGCGCCATACCCCCGCTGCGCCAGCCCGCGCGGCGAGAACGCCGCCAGTCCCCAGTTCTGCCCGTCCCGGCTCATCAGGTCGGGCGGGGCACCCACCGTCATGCCGAGCAGCGTCTCCTCCTGCCGGCTCCAGCAGTGGCTGCCGCCGGGATCGGTGCCCACCGCGAGGTCCGAGATCAGCCCGATCGCCATGCCCGCGCGCTTCGCAGCCTCCTGCGCCGCCGCCAGCCCGCGGTCGGCCGCGAACTGCATGAACGCGTGCGTCGTGACCTCCGCCTCGTGCGCCTGCGCGAACGCCTGCACCGCCGGCGAGTCCGGCGAGCGGAACCGCTCCGGCCAGTCGCGCCAATACCAGGCCTGCCCGTCGGCCAGCATGTGCGCGTGGATCGCCTCGAAACGCGCGTGCTGCTCCAGGCTCCCGCCCTCCGCCGCACGCCACGCCTCGAACGCCGCGCGCGTCGCCGGGTCCATGCCCGCGAACGCGTCGCGCAGCGCCGACAGCCGCTGCCGCCCCGCCACCGGCCAGTCCACCAGTTCCGCCCGCGACAGCGCCGCCGCCTCGTCCCCCGCGAACAGCAGCGGCGCGTGCAGCACGTTCAGCGCAACCCGGCTCGACGGCGAGTACGGGCTGAACCGGTCCGGATCCGCCGAGAACTGCGCATGCACCGGGCTGATGGTCACCGCATCCGCGCCATGGGCCGCCGCGTTGCGCACGAACGCCCCGAGCGCCGCGAAGTCGCCGATGCCCCCGTCACCCTCGCGCCGCAGCGCGTACAGCTGCACGGCGATGCCCCACGCCGTCCGACCGCCCGTCGCATCCCCCACCGTGAAGCAGCGGCCGGGCGCCACCGCGACCACGGTGCGCGCGTCGCCGAGCGTGACCTCGTGGTAGCCCGGCTCCAGGATCGCGGGGATCGTGCAGCCCTCGCCGTCCGCCTCCGCCCGCCCGTCGAAGCGCCGCCCGTCCTCCAGCACCATCGCGTAGCGCCCCGCCGCCACCGGCAGACGGATGCGATGCCCCGCCACCGCGGTGACCAGCGGCGGCAGGCTGCGCCCCGACTCCGCCAGCGACGCCCGGCTCGCCGCGACGGCAGCCTCGTCCGCCGCATCCAGCCCGAGCGAACGCAGCACCGCGCGCAGCGTGTCCGCGCCGACCGAGTGCTCGTGGCCGAACGCGTCGGTCCAGCGCGGCATTACCCCCGCGTCGCGCGCCAGCCCGTCGAGCGCCGCGTCGCTCATGCGCGGGCGGCCAGGAACACGACCGTGGAGCGCGCCGGCAGCGTGCCGCCTGCAGCCTTCGCCCCGTCCCCGCCATGGCTCTCGAACACGCACGTCCCGCCCGGCGCGGCGAACTCCACCGGCTCCCCGCCCAGGTTCGCCGCCACCACCAGCGTCTCGCCGTTGCCCATGCGCCACTGCCCCCGCACCGCCTGCGCGCCCAGTGCCTGCGCGCCCTCGCTCGCGGCGCCCGGAATGCCCGGCACGATCCGCTCCGCCCGTAGCGCCAGCAGCCGCTGGTGCAGCGCGAACACCTCCCCTGCGTCCTCGCCCGGCTGCGACACCGAGGCATCGAAGGTCGAGTGCGCATTGGGATCGGGAATCCTCTCCCGCGTCGCGGCGTTCTGGAACGCCGCGAAGTGCTTGAACTCCTCGCGCCGGCCCTCGCGCACCAGCCCGGCCAGCTCCTCGTTGTGGTCCGTGAAGAACAGGAACGGCGTGCGGCTCGCGTGCTCCTCGCCGGCGAACAGCATCGGGATCAGCGGCGTGGACAGCAGCAGCGCCGTGGCCGCCCGCAGCGCCTCCGGATCCGCCAGCGCCGCGAGCCGGTCGCCCATCGCACGGTTGCCGATCTGGTCGTGGTTCTGCAGGCAGATGACGAAACTGGTCGGCGGCAGGTGCCCGCTCGCCTCGCCCCGCGCCTTGCCGGAATGCGGCGAGACCTCCCCCTGGTAGGAGAACCCCTCGGACAGAGAGCGCGCCAGCAGCCGCGACGCGTCCTGGAAGTCCTCGTAGTACCCCTCGCTCTCCCCGGTGAGCATGACGTGCACGCAATGGTGCCAGTCGTCCGTCCACTGCGCGTCGAACAGCGCCGACTCCGGCGTCGCGCGCAGCAGCGCCGCCGTGTTGAACTCGTTCTCCAGCACCAGGTGCACCTGCCGCCCCGGCTCCGCCGCCGCGCGCAGCGCCCGGCTCATCTGCCCGAGGAACGCCTGCGGCCGGATCGCATGCACCGCGTCGAAGCGCAGCCCGTCGACCCGATACTCCTGCAGCCACATCAGCGCGTTCTGGATGAAGAACTGCTGCACCGGCTCCTTCTTGAAGTCGATCGCCGCCCCCCAGGGCGTGTGCTCGCCCTCGTCGAAGAACGTCGCCGCCAGCCCGTGGATGTATGCCCCGTCCGGCCCGAAGTGGTTGTACACGACGTCGAGCATCACCATCAGCCCGAGCCCGTGCGCCGCGTCCACCATCGCCTTGAACGCGTCCGGCGTGCCGTAGGCCTCGTCCGGCGCATACGGCAGCACGCCATCGTACCCCCAGTTGTGCGCGCCGGGAAAATCCGCGACCGGCATCAGCTCGACCGCCGTCACCCCCAGCCGAGCCAGCTCCGGCAGCATCGCCCGTATGCCGTCGAACCCGCCGCACGTCCCGGGGTGCAGCTCATACACCACCGCCTCGTGCCAGGGCCGCCCCAGCCACCCGCCGTTCTCCCAGGCAAAGCTGCGCGCGTCCGTGACCACGCTCCAGCCGTGCACGTCGCCGTCCTGCTGGCGCGACGCCGGGTCGGGCATCTCCGTCCCGTCCTGCGTGCGCAGCCGGTAGCGCGTGCCCGCCGGGCAGCGCACGTCGAGCGCGAACCACCCGTCGCCGGTCTCGTGCATCGGCTGCGGCGCGGCGTCGCGGATCACCAGCGACAGCGACCGCGTGGACGGCGCCCATACGCGGAAACGGGTGCTGCCGTCGGGCTGCACCTGGGCGCCGATCGTGCCGGGATGGCTGAAAGTCACGCTCATGGGAAGTCTCCGTGTGGGGCAAAGCAAGCAAGGTTGAGGCTCTGCCTCAAACTCCGCCAAAGGCTCGCCTTTGGAATCCAATACTTAAGCCAAGGGATCAAAGGGCCTCCCGGCCCTTTGCGGGTCCGGGCAGAGCCCGGCCTTGCTTTCCTGCCGCCCGTCATCCCCCCGCCGGCTCCGCCACTAGGATCAGCGTCGCCAGCGGCGGCAGCGTCAGCAGCATCGACGCCGGCTGGTCGTGCGACGCGGTGCCCTCGGCCCAGACCCCGCCGCCGTTGCCCACGTTGGAGCCGCCGTAGCCCGCCGCGTCGCTGTTCAGCGCCTCGCGCCAGAAGCCCGACACCGGCACGCCCACCCGGTAGCCGTAGCGCGGCACCGGCGTGAAGTTGCACACGACCAGCACCGCCGGGTCGGCCTCGTCGCCGAGCCGCAGGTACGCGAACACGCTCTGCTCGGCGTCCTCGCGCACCACCCACCGGAAGCCGCTCTCCTCCGTGTCGCGCGCGTGCAGCGCGCGCAGGTCGCGGTAGCGCGCGTTGAGGTCGCGCAGCAGCGCCTGCGCCCCCTTGTGCCGGGGATCGTCGAGCAGGAA
>JBPBQX010000018.1:0-10799 GCA_050955025.1 Janthinobacterium lividum | reverse complement strand
TTCGGGGCGTCGCGGCCGGCAATGGGCCGCGACGCCCCGCGGCGCGCGGGCAGGCTACTCGGCGGCGACGGCGAAGGGCAGGCCGGTCTCGATCGGCAGCGACTCGTCGCGGCTCCACTCGTTCCAGGACCCGAAGTAGAGGCGGACGTCGCTGACGCCGGCCTCCTTGAGGGCGACGAGCGAGTTGGAGGCGCGCGCACCCTTGAAGCAGAACAGGTAGACAGTGGTGGCCGGCGTGATGCCGACCGACGCGCACTCGGCGAGGATCTCGTTCCTCGACTTGAACATCGGGCCCGAGGCGGTGGGCTTCATCAGGCGGTACCACTCGATCCAGCGCGAGCCGGGGATGCGCCCCTTGCGCGGGCAGAAGTCGGGGCCGTAGGGCGAGGAGCTCTCGCCGATCCACTCGTCGGCGTCGCGCACGTCGAGCTTGACGATGCTGTCGTTGCCGAGTGCGGCCAGCATGTCGTCGCGGTCGAGCATCATCTCGAGGCCGGCGTCGGTGACGGGGAACTGCTTCGGCGTGGCCGGCGTGACCTCGGTGGTAGCCTCCATGCCGGCGGCCTTCCAGGCGACCATGCCGCCGTGCAGCACGCGGGCTTCGGGATAGCCCATGAACTTCAGCAGGAAGTAGCCGCGGCAGGACTGGCCGAAGCCGGAGTTCATGCTCTCCTCGTAGCACACCGCGGTCTCGGCGCCGGACAGGCCGGCCTGCCCGAACGAGGCGGCGAACTTCTCGCGCAGCTCGGTGATCGCGTCCGGCGTCGACATCGCGAGGAAGGTGAAGATGTCGTGGACGTTGACGGCGCCGGGAATGTGGCCGGCGGCGTAGGCGTCGGGGTTGCGGGTGTCGATGATCACCGTGGTGGCGGGCGGCATGGCGGCCAGCTCGGCCGGGGTGACCAGGACCTTCTCGCTCATGGGCGTGCTCCTCGGGGGTGACGGCCTGCGCGGCAGGCTTCGGGTTGGGGCCTGCAAGCGGCGGGCCGGGGGGACGGCACGGAAGCGCGTTCGCGGCCCGCGGCCCGGCCGCGGCGGGCGGACCGGCAGGGCGCCGGCACGCTCAGGCCGGCGGCGGGGATGCCGGCCTGGCCGGCGGCGGCGGCCGCGCGCTCAGTTGGCGGCCATCGCGGCCAGCTCGTGGCGCAGGTGGCGGATCGAGGGCGTGATGATCGCCACGAACCAGGCCTCGCGCTGCAGCCGCGACACCACGGAGCCCTCGAGGTAGCCGCGGGCGCCGGCGTGCATCATCGCGGCCTGGCTGGCGGCCAGGGTCAGCTCGCTGCACGCGACGCGCGCCTCCAGGACCCGGCGCAGGTAGGCGGGGCCGGGCTCGTGCGGCGTCGCCGCCAGGGCCAGGATCCGTTCGCGCAGGGCGGCGAGCTGGTCCTCCAGGGCGTCAGCCTGCAGCGGCAGGTGGCTGTTGATGCGCGCGTAGTGGACGTTGTCGCGGCGCATGGACGCCAGGCACGCCTCGATCACGCCGAGCGCCATGCCGGCCTGCAGCAGCACGAAGCCCGGCTTGATCCGCCGCGCCATGTCGCCGAGCGGGTCGGCGAGCAGGTCGTCCTCGGGGATGAAGGCGTCGCGGAACAGGATCGAGTAGGTGCCGGTGCCTTCCAGGGCGACGAACCTGATCGACTGGCGGATCTCCACGCCCGGCGCGCCGCAGCGGACCATGCACATCACGCGGTGCTCGGCGTCGGCGGCGTCGCGGAAGATGGTGCCGAACCAGTGGCCGTCGCCCAGGTTGGACACCCAGGGCAGGGTGCCCGAGACGCGCCAGCCGCCGGGGACGCGCGTGCCCTTGAGCTTGAGGTTCTCGATGCCCGCGAGCGCCTTGACCGGGTTGGACAGGCCGGTGCCGCCCAGCAGCGCGGCGGACGCGATGCCCGGCTGCAGCCGCTCGCGGAGCGCGGTGTTGGCGGTGTTCTCGAGGTACCAGCCACTGGCGTTCTGGCACCAGGCGCAGAAGCCGCTCGACATGCACTGCGCCGAGATCGCGGCCATCGCCTCGATCGCGGCGGGCAGGTCGGGGCGGCCGAGGGGGGCGGGCGCGCGCAGGTGCAGGGCGAAGGCGCCGGCCTCGCCCAGGGTGCGCAGCGCGGCCGCGGGGTAGAAGCCGTCGTGGTCGATGCGCGCGGCGATGGGGGCAAGCTCGTCGCGGGCGATGCGGCGCAGGTCTGCCAGCAGGGCGTCGCGGTCGGGCGTCATGCGGGGAAGCGGGGCGGCCCCTGGCAGGGCCTCCGCCAGGGCCGCCCCCGGCATCAGGCGGCGTCCACGGTCAGGGCGACCGGCTTGGTGAAGGTGTTGGCGACGGGCGACCAGACCTTGGCGTGGGCGATCAGGGCGTCCAGCTCGGCCTGCGGCGCGTCGGCGTCGAGGTGAACCTTCACCCGGACCGCGTCGAAGCCGACCGGCTTGGGCGAGGTGTCGCCCGTGCCCCACACGGAGGTGATGTTGATGTCGGCCTCCAGCTCGAGCTCGAGCCGGTTGATGGTGATGTTGCGCGCGACCGCGTTGGCGTGGATGCCGACGGCCAGGCACGAGCCCAGCGCTGCGAGCGAGGCCTCCGAGGGGTTCGGCGCGGTGTCGTCGCCGAGCAGCACCGGCGGCTCGTCGATCACGTGCGCGGGCAGGGTGCGGATCATGTTGAGGTGGCGGAAGCGGCCCTCGGCCACGGTGCGGCACTTCAGGGTCTTGACCGCCTTCGGGTCGGCGCGGCCCTTGGCGATCAGGCCCTCGAGGCCGTCGCGGTCGATCGGCTGCAGGCACGAGGTCATCGCGGTCGCGGGCTGCGCGGCGGCCGGCGTGTCGGTCTTGGTGGTGGCACTCATCGCGGATCTCCGTGCGGGGCCGGCGGAATGCCGACTCCCGGAGCCTACACCTGCGTTCGTCGAACAGACAGGTCAGTCTGTTCGAGAGTCCAGGAGCAAGGCCTGTGCCAGGGCGAGGTGGCGCCTCTCCCGGCGTGGTCAATCCGTGGTGCGCGTCCGTCGGGGATGGCCGCGGGCGCCTCTGGCAGTCGGCCGGGGCGGCCTTGGTTGACCCGTCCCGCGCGACTGGCGACACTTGGCGCCCGCGCCACCGCGCGGCGGCGATCCCGGCCCTGCGCGGATTCGAGGCAGGGCGCTTCACGGAAGGCGTTTTCGTATGCAGCCGCTGCCGGACCCTGCGGGGCAGGACCCGACGCATGCCCGGGTGGCCGATCCCGCCGCGTCCCTGCCCCACGAGCGCATCCTGGCCGTGGCGCGCGAGCTGTTCTGCCGGGACGGCATCCATGCGACCGGCATCGACCGTATCCTGACGCTCGCGGGGGCGTCGAAGATGACGCTGTACAGCCGGTTCGGCTCCAAGGAGGCCCTGGTGCGCGTGGTGCTGCACGAGGAGGGCAAGGCGTGGCGCCAGCGCTTCTTCTCGGCGCTGGACGCGTCCGCGCCGACGCCGGCCGGGCGCCTGGGCCATGCCGTCGCGGTGCTCGGGCCGTGGTTCCGCGAGACCGGGTTCACCGGCTGCGCGTTCATCAACGCCGCCGCCGAGCACACCAAGGGCGAGTCCTGGATCCGCGACATCGCAGCGGGCCACCACCACCTCGTGCTCGCCCGGCTTGCGGGGGAGGCGCGCGAGGCGGGCGCGTCCAGCCCCGATCTTCTCGCCCGCCAGATCCTGCTCATCCTTGACGGGGCGATGGCGGCGATGATGGTCGGGGGCGACGCGGCGGTGCTCGACGCCTCCGGCCACACCCTGCGCGCGATCCTGGGCCAGCATCTGCCGGCGGACGCGTAGTCTCGCCCGTGCTTCCTTCCCGTGGCGGGAGGAGGAAGAGCGTTCTTTCCTGAAAGGAGAAAGCCAGAAAGCTTCGCCCACGAGATCCCTGCCAACCAGGCAACAAGCATTCTCGACCGGAAAAGCCTTCCTGCTTCCTTCCCTCAGAAAAGAGGGCCTCGCTTGCCCGGTTTTCCTTGGCCGGCGCTATCTCGGGTCGCGCAGCCTGGGGTCGAGCGCCAGGTAGGCCATGTCCACGGCGGCGCTGGCGGCGACCACGAACACCGAGGCGTAGGTCACGGTGGCGAGGATCATCGGCAGGTCGAACTGGGTCATGGCGTCGTAGGTGAGGCGGCCGACGCCGTGCAGGTCGAACACCAGCTCGGTCAGCACGGTGCCCCCGCCGACCAGCGCGCCGAAGTCCAGGCCGAACAGCGCGACCCCGGTGGCCAGCGAGCAGCGCAGCACGTGGCGCAGCACGACCTGGCGCTCGGGGATGCCCTTGGCGCGGGCGGTGCGGACGTGGTCGGCGCCCCAGGACTCGATCAGGCTGGCGCGCAGCACGCGGCCGTAGAGGCCGGCGTAGGAGGCGGCCAGCGTGGCGCAGGGCAGCGCCAGGGTCGCGATCCAGGCGAGGAGGCCGTGCGGCGACACGCCCGCGGGCGGCACCCAGGCGAACAGCGTGCGGTGCAGCGGGCCCTGCGCCACGAGGGTCGTGACCTCGCCGAGCCAGAACACCGGGACGGACAGCGCCACGAGGCCGAGGCCGCCGAGCACGCGGTCGGCGACCCCGCCGGGGCGGGCGGCGGAGGGCAGGGCGATGGCGAGCGCGCCGGCGATCCACAGCACCGCCGCGCCGCCCACCAGCGCCAGCGTCACCGGGGCGGCGGCGAGCAGCGTGGGGATCACGAGCTGGCCGCGGTTGACGAAGGAGGCGAGGTCGCGGTCCACGAACAGGTGGCGCATCATCAGGCCGTACTGCACGGGCAGCGGGCGGTCGAGCGCGAAGCCGTGCCGCACGGCGGCCAGCGTTTCCGGCGAGGCGCCGCGGCCGGCCAGGCGCGCGGCCGGGTCGGCGCCAGGGGTCGCGAAGAAGATCAGGAACACCACGACGCTGAGCGCCAGGACGACGGCGACGGCCTGCAGCAGGCGGCGCAGGAGGGCAGCGGTCATGGGGCGGCACAAGGGAAGGAAGCAAGGTTGAGGCTCCGCCTCAAACTCCGCCAAAGGCTCGCCTTTGAAATCCTTTTCTTAAGTAAAGGGATCAAAGGGCCTCCCGGCCCTTTGCGGGTTCGGGCAGAGCCCGATCTTGCCTTCCCGTACATCACGGCACGGTCCTTCGCGGGTCGGTGCGGGCCTGCAGCGCCTCGGCCAGCAGGTTCAGCGACAGCACGGTGAGGCCGATCGCCAGGCCCGGCAGGATCGCCACCAGCGGGCGCAGGAACAGCAGGTCGAGGCCCTCGTGGATCAGGCTGCCCCAGCTCGCGGAGGGGGGCTGCACGCCGATGCCGAGGAAGGAGAGCGCGGACTCGGTGAGCAGGCTGATGGCCAGGACCAGCGGCGCGAAGGCGAGCAGGGTCGGGACCACGCCGGGCAGAAGCTCGCGCGCCAGGATGCGCCCCGGAGTGGCGCCGCCGACGCGGGCGGCGGTGACGAACTCGGCGCGCGAGAGGGCGAGGACCTGGGCGCGCACGGGGCGGGCGACGTAGGGGACGTAGGCGACGGCGATGATCAGGGTGGGCAGGAGCAGGCTGTCCGGCGCGACGTGCAGCGGGCCGAGCGACAGGCCGCCCTGCAGCGAGACCACGGCGAGCGAGATCGCCAGCAGGAACACCGGGAACGCCCACAGCAGGTCCAGCGTGCGGGCCAGCAGGGCGTCGACCCAGCCGCCCGCGAAGCCGGCGAGCAGGCCGAGCAGCGTGGCGGCCGCCATGCACAGCAGCGTGGCGCCGCCCGAGACCAGCAGCGAGGCGCGGCCGCCGTAGAGCAGGCGCGCCGCCACGTCGCGGCCCTGGGAGTCGGCGCCGAGCAGGAAGGCGCCGCGCCAGCCGGGGCCGACCGGCACCACGCCGAGGCCGCCGTCCTGCACGGCGAGCAGCGCGGGCGAGCCCGGGCCGGCGACGTGGCCGGCGGGAGTGGAGCGGAACGGGTCGGTGCCGGACACGCGGGCGGCGTACCAGGGTGCGGCAAGGCTGGCAGCCACAATCATCGCGAGCAGAAAGGTGGCGGAACGCATCTCAAAAAGCTTCCCACTCGTTAACGGATCGGTTAATCTCTTGCTCACCGGACGCGCTGGCAAGAATGCCGGCAGGACCTCGCAATCGCCCTTGTCGTCGCCCGGGCGACGCCGCCGCAAGGACCTGCTCCATGGCACCGCCACGCTCCGGCTGATCCGGCCCCGGCCCTCCTGATCCCCGCGCGGCCTTCGCGGCACGCACCCGCCAGCACCGACCGACCCCGCCTGTGGCGCTCCCGTTCCCGGTCGGTCGATCCACGCCCTGTTTGAACAGGTTAACGCATGCCGATCCAGCCCACCGCCGCCGACGCCTCCTGGATCGCGATGGAGACGCAGCTCGCGTCGCACGACTACGCGACGGGCGCGGGCGGCGGGGCGAACGTCGCGGAGGCCTGGGCGTGGGCGGACGGGGCGGGCGTGACGGTCTCGCTGATCGACGACGGGTTCGACGTGGCCGATCCCGCGCTGTCCGGGCAGCTCGACCTGGCGCTGTCGCGCTCGTTCGCGGATGGCGGCGTGGCGGGCGGGGTGACCGCGATCACCGAGGCGGCGGGCGCGTCGCACGGCACCACCACCGCGGGCGACCTCGGCGGGGCTGCCGGGGCGAACGGGCCGGTCGGCGTGGCGCCCGGCGCGACGCTGGTGGGCATCCGCGAGTCGTTCGGGGCGGCGACCGACCTCGCGGCGCTGGCGCAGGGGCTGGCGTACGCCGCCGGGGTGTCGGACGTGGTGAACGCGTCGTGGAGCGTGGCGGCGGGTGCCGCGGATGTCGCGGGCAGCCCGGTGCTCGCGGGCTGGTCGGCGGCGGTGGCCGGCGCGGTGACGAGCGGGCGCGGCGGGCTCGGCGCCACGATCGTGTTCGCCGGCGGCAACGACCGCGCGGACGGCGACGACCTCGGGCTGCACGCGATCGCAGGCGACCCGCGCGTGATCGCGGTGGCCGGCATCGACGCGAGCGGCGCGGTGTCGGCGTTCTCCACGCGCGGCGCGGGGCTGCTGGTCGCGGCGGACGCCACGGACGTGCTGACCACCACGCCGGGCGGGGGGGCTGCGAGCGTGTCCGGCACGTCGTACGCGGCGCCCGAGGTCAGCGGCATCGTCGCGATGATGCTGCAGGCCAACCCGGGCCTCGGCTGGCGCGACGTGCAGGAGATCCTCGCGGACGCCGCCTACATGCCGCAGGCCGCAGCCGGCGGCGCGGTCACCAACGGCGCGACGGACTGGAACGGCGGCGGGCGGCATTTCTCCGACGACGTCGGCTTCGGCGCGGTGGACGCGGAGACGGCGGTGCAGATCGCGCGTGCCTGGACCGCGCGCTCCACCACGGCGAACCAGGCGGTCGCGGGCGCCAGCGGGGCGGGCGGCGCGATCGGCGCAGGCGTGACGGATCTCACCGCAACCGTTTCCGGCGCGCTGCGGGTGCAGCATGCGGAGGTCACGCTCGGCGGGGCGTCGCTGCCGGTGGCGGATGCGCGGCTCGTGCTGGTGTCGCCGGACGGCACGCGCTCGGTGCTGCTGGACCGCGCGGGATTCGCGGGCGGCGCGGACGGCACGGGCGGGCGCACAATCTCCGGCCTCACCGTCGACTCCAACGCCTTCCGCGGCGAGTCGGCGCAGGGCACGTGGCACCTCGAGGTGCAGGACGCGGCGGGACGCGACGCCGGCATGCTTTCGGGCTGGTCGCTGCGGCTCGACGGCGACGCCGGGGCGTCGCCGCTGGTGTACACGCCGGAGTTCGCGCAGCTCGCGCTCGCGGACGCGTCGCGCCGCGTGGTGGGCGGCGGCACGGCGCTGATCGTCGCGGGCGACATGACCGGTGCCACGGCGCTCGATCTCGACGGCGGCGACGGCACGCTGGACGGCGTCGCGGTGCATGTGCTCGGCGGGCTGACGAGCGCGAGCTTCGCGGGTGTCGAGGCGCCGGTTTCCGTCGTCGCGGCGCAGGCGGGCGCGTGCACGATCACCGGCGGCGAGGGGCCGTGCACGATCGCCGGCGGCAACGGC
Organism: Janthinobacterium lividum; assembly: GCA_050955025.1. Taxonomy (GTDB): domain Bacteria; phylum Pseudomonadota; class Alphaproteobacteria; order Acetobacterales; family Acetobacteraceae; genus CAXSEF01. The sequence continues at coordinate 2,794 of JBPBQX010000018.1, read as the reverse complement.
GCGGACGTGCTGACGGCGGGGCGGGGTGCCACCGTGATCGCCACCGGCACCGGCGCGTCGCTGGTCGACCTGCAGCCGCACGCGGTCGGCGCGGACGCCGTGTCGCTGCACGGGCGCGACACGGTGATGGCCGGCGCGGGCGTGGTGCATGTCGGCGTCGCCGGTCCCGGAGCGCTGGTGTATGCGCAGTCGGCGACGCTCGACGTCGCGGACATGTCGGCGGGCAGCACCGTGGTCGGCGGTGCGGGCGCGTCGACGGTATACGGCGGCGCGGGCGACACGGTGTTCTTCACCGGGCAGGGATCGAGCTTCGTCGGCGGCAGCGGCGCGGCCACGGTGATCGGGCACGGCGCCGACACGATCTGGGCGTCGGCGGGCGGCGGGGCGTACTACGCGGGCGCCGACAGCACCGTGACCACGGGGTCGGGGTTCAGCCTGGTGATGGCGGGCGCGGGCACGCTGGCCACGCTGGGCGGGGACGGCTCGGACCTGGTGGTGGCCGGCGCCGGCAGCGACACGCTGGATGCCAGCACGGGGTCCGGCGCGCACACGTTCTTCGCAGGTTCCGGCGACGACACGATCCTCGGCGGCTCCGGTGCCGACATCGTGTATGCGGGGCGCGGCAACGCCACGCTGTCCGGCGGCGCGGGCGAGGCGAACCTGTTCGTGTTCGTCGACGGCGGCGCGGGCGGCCGGAGCGTGATCACCGATTTCCGGCCCGGGCAGGACCATCTGATGCTGCAGGGCTACGGAAGTGCCGCCGCGGCGGACGCGTCGCTGCATGCGACCGCAACCGGAAACGCGACGATCATTTCGCTACCGGACGGTACGCAATTGTCGCTGCTGCACGTCGCGGCCGCGTCGACGCAGCTGTTCCTGTGACGCGTCGCGCGTGCGCAGTGTCGTGTGCGCGCGCGATTCGTGCGGGAAATACTTGACGGGATGGTGTGCCGCACCTGCTCATGACGCAGGGAGCCGTGGTACATGCGGTCCCGATTCGCTGGCGTGACGCCATTGCGAGAAACAGGGAGTTGCCACGACGCCATGGCCAAAGCAGACACGTCCACCCGTTCGCCCCGCGGTGCCAAGCCGGTGAGCCGCGCGTTCCTCGCGGCGATCGAGGAGATCCCGGAGGCGATGCAGGCGTCGGTCGCCAAGGCGGCGCTGGCGATGATCCGCGACGAGCTGAAGGTGCGCAAGGAGCGCGCCAAGATCATGGCCGCGCGCGCCAAGACGAAGGCCGCGAGCGCCGCGCGCTCGGCCCGCACCGCCGCCGCGGAGCCGGCCAAGGCCCCCAAGGCCGCAGCGTCGCGCACCGCCAACGGCAAGGCGACGGAAAAGCCCGCGGCACGCGCCAGGAAGCCCGCGCCGCGCGCCGCGAGCGCGAAGGAGGCCGCGCCCGCGCCGGCCGCCGCGCCCGCGCGCAAGGCGGCACGCCCCGCCGCCAAGGCTGCCGCCGCGAAGCCCGAGGCCGCGAAGCCGGAAGCGCCGAAGCGCGCCGCTGCCAAGCCGCGCGCCGCGAAACCTGCCGCCAAGGCCGCGCGCGGCAAGGCCAAGGCGCCGGCGCCGAGCGAGGTGCACGACGAGGCGATGCACGAGGAGCCCGCGGCGATCGAGGCACCGGCGCCCGAGGAGACCCAGGCGCCGGTGCGCGCGGCGCCGCGCCGCGCCCGCCGTGCGAAGGCGGAGTCCGACGCGGCGGGCTGAGCCCGGCCGCGAGGAGGAAGGCCAGAGGCTCTGCCTCTGGACTCTGCCTAAGGCTCGCCTTTGGAAACCACTTGCTTAAGGGATGGGTTTCCAAAGGCCCCTGGCCTTTGGCGGGTCCGGGCAGAGCCCGGCCTTGCTTTCTTCCTTAGGGCTTCGTCGTGAACGCCAGCGTGGCGGGCGGCAGGCACAGCGTCATGGTGCAGGCCTGCACGTCCACGCTGCCGGATACCGGCTCCGCAGTTGGCAGGGTCGCGGTGAGCACCGTCGTTCCCTCGAAAACATCCAGCGTTGCCGGCGTGAAGCTCGGGTGCAGCGCCACCGCCGCCGGATAGCGCACGGCCGTGTTGCCGAGGCCCGCGACGTGCAGCGTGGTCGCGACCAGCTCCGCCGAGGACGCCGGGTTGGCGTTGACGTGGTAGCCCGGGTCGATGCGCAGCGTGACCGCAAGCTCCTCGGCGCCATCGTGCCCGTGCAGCGCGGCCTCGACGTGGACGTGCGCTGCGGTATCCGGCAACGCGAACGCAGGGCCGGACGGCTGCGCCTGCGATGCGGCGGACTGTGTTCCGGGCTGGCGCAGCAGCCTCGCGCGGCCCTGCGCCATCGCCAGGATCGCGGACGGCCACGCGTCCGGGCGCGCCGCCACCGCGCCGCTGATCCAGGAGGCGGCCCGCGCCGCGGCGGCTGCGTCGTCCGCTCCGTCGAGGCGCAGCAGCACGTCGATCGCTGCCGACGTGCCGGACGGCTGCGCGTCGTCGCCAGTGTCGAACGGCGGCAGGATGAGGTCGCGCGCGGTGGAGGCCACGAGGCGGCCGCTTGGCTGCTGCGCGAACCGGCGCAGCATCGCGTCGGCGAGGCGCTCCGCGCGTGCGTGCCACTGCGCGTCGCCGGTGACCCGCGCGAGCGCCAGCGCGCCCTCGGCGAGCAGGGCGTAGTCGTCGAGCGTGCCCTCGCCCTCGGCGCGGCCGTCGATCAGCTCGTGGTGCAGCAGGCCGGCGCGCTCGTCCCAGGCGGCGTCCCACAGGTGGATCGCGGCGATCGAGGCCTGGCCCATGAAGTCCGGCCGGCCCAGCCGTTCCGCGGTGCCGGC
>JBPBQX010000017.1:0-11086 GCA_050955025.1 Janthinobacterium lividum | reverse complement strand
ACACCGCGTCGATCGTCTCCGCACGCAGCTCGTCCGCAAGCTGCCGCAGCTGCTCGGCCGAGAAGTTGCGCATGTCGGACGGGACATGAACACGGTCCAGAACAGGCGTCATGCCCACACCCAATCCCGTCGCTGCGCCTTCACCCGACATCACACGACCTCAGTTCTTGCGTGACACGACATAGGCCGCCAGCGCGCGCAGCTGGTCCGCCTCGGGACCGAACTCCGCCAGATGCTCCACGGCCTGGCGGGCCAGCAAGCCCGCCCGCGCCGATGCCTGCTCCAGACCAAGAAGACCCACCACGGTCGCCTTGCCTGCCGCCGCATCCTTGCCCACCGTCTTGCCGATCTGCTCGACGGTGCCGGTCTCGTCCAGCACGTCGTCGGCGATCTGGAACGCAGCGCCGAGATCGCGGCCATAGGCTGCCACGCTCGACCGCAGCCTGGCCGGCACCTGCCCGAGGATCGCGCCGGCCTCGGCGCTGAACTGGATCAGCCGCCCCGTCTTGAGCGCCTGCAGATGCAGCAGCTCATCGAGGTCCAGCATCTCGCCCCGCCCCGCAAGCCCCTCGCTCGCCATGTCGTACATCTGGCCGCCCACCATGCCGGCCGCCCCGGCCGCCCGCGCCAGCGCCACCACGAGCGCGCAGCGCGCCTCGGGATCGGCGTGCGTCTCGGGCTCGGCCAGGATCTCGAAGGCCCGCGTCTGCAGCGCATCCCCGGCAAGGATCGCGGTCGCCTCGTCGAACGCGCGATGCGTGGACGGTTTGCCGCGGCGCAGGTCATCGTCATCCATCGCCGGAAGGTCGTCGTGGACAAGCGAATAGGCGTGCAGCATCTCCACCGCCGCCGCGACGCGAACGGCGCCGGCGGCCGGCACCGCGAACATCCCTGCAACCTCGAGCACCAGGAAGCCGCGCATCCGCTTGCCCCCGCCGAGCACGGCGTAACGCATCGCGGACACCACCTGCGCCGCGCCGCCCGACACCGGCGGCAGCAGCACCTCCAGCCCCGCCTCGATCGCGGACGCGGCGGCGCCCAGTGCCTCACCCAGCCCGCGATCGGCTCCCAGGGTGCCGGCGCTCATGGCTCGATCCCCGCCGCATCCTCGGGCAGGGTAGCGGCCTCGGCCGATCCCTGCTCCACGATCACCTGCACGCGGGCTTCCGCTTCCGCGAGCTTGGTTTCGCAATGCCTGCGCAGCACGGCGCCGCGCTCGAAGCAGAGAATTGCCTCCTCCAGCTTCTGCTGCCCGCCTTCCAGGCCGCGCACAATCTGCTCGAGCTCGCCGAGCGCGTCCTCGAACGACAGCGCCGTCATATCCTCAGCCATGCAGGGATCCCCTCATCGGCGAGGTCGTAGCCCGGCTGCGCCCTGCCCGGAAGTTGCCGGATGCTGTATTGGCGGCCAACTGTGTCGGCAGCGCCGCAATCACCCAGGCTTGATCGGCCTAGCCGGGGGATCCGCCCGCACCAGGCCGAAAGCTTCATTCGGTCGTGACGCCCGCTCCCTCGACGTGCTGACGAGACACCGGGCCATGGATCAGACAGCGCACATGCGCACCGACGCACGCGGCAAGCGCACCCAGGTCGTAGCCACCTTCCAGCACGGAGACCAAGCGCGAGCCGCAATGCCGGTCCGCCACCTCCATCAGCCGGCCGGTCAGCCACTCGAAATCGTCCACCTCGACCCTGAGCTGGGCCAGAGGGTCTGCCCGGTGCGCGTCAAATCCGGCCGACAGGATCAGGAGCTCCGGCGCGAACGCTTCCAGCGCCGGCAGGAGCCGCCCGGCCCACGCCGCACGGAACGCCGTGCTTCCGGAGCCAGGCGACAGCACGGCGTTGGCGATGTTGCCGCCGACCCCGCGCTCCGCCTCGACGCCCGTGCCGGGATAGCAGGGGCACTGGTGGCTGGAGGCGTAGAACAGCTCCGGGTCGGACGCGAACATCGCCTCGGTGCCGTTGCCGTGGTGCACGTCGAAGTCCACCACCGCCACCCGGCGCAGGCCCCAGCGGTCCCTGGCCCGGTGCGCCGCCACCGCCACCGAGTTGAACAGGCAGAACCCCATCGCACGCGACGGCTCCGCATGGTGGCCGGGCGGCCGCACCGCGACGAACGCCGCCTCGGCCCACCCCTCCATCACCGCATCGACCGCTGCGACCGCCCCGCCTGCGGCACGCAGCGCGGCGGCGACGCTGCCCGGGCTGGCCACGGTGTCCTCGTCGAGCTGCAGCCGCGTCCCGACGGGCACCTCAAGCGCCAGCAGCCGTCCGACGTATTCCTGCTCATGGACCCGGCAAAGCTGCGCCGCCGTGGCCAGCGGCGCCGCCTCGCGCAGCAGCGACACGAAATCCGGATGCTCCAACGCCCGCAGCACCACCCGCAGCCGATCCGCGCACTCGGCATGTCCTGGCCCGGTGTCGTGGCCGAGGCAGTCGTCGTGGGTGAACAGCGCCACGCGCATCACGGCGTCCCAGCTTCGGGAGCAGCCTCCGCGGGATCGGCACGGCGCCGGATCACGAAGCTGAGCACGCCTGCCTCGTCGCTGCACGACACCAGGTCGTGCCCGGTCTCGCGGCAGTAGGCCCGCATGTCCGCCGCAGCGGCCCGATCCGTCGCGAGCACGCGCAGCCGCTCGCCCCCCGCCATGCCGCGCAGCACCTTGTTGGCCCGCAGAACCGGGAGCGGGCAGGCCAAGCCCTTCACGTCGAGCAGTGTTTCCGCCATCGCGCCATCCTCGCGCCCTTCGCCCGGCAAGAGCAAGCGCCCCCAGGGCCGGACCTGCGGGGCCTTGCCCTCCCAAGCCGGGCACGGATCGGACCCGCACGGTCGCCGGCCATCCTGGACCCTTGAGCCGATCATTGCGCGGTTGCAGGATGCACCCATGAGCACCCGACGCATCGGCCTGGACTTCGGCGGAACCAAGATCGAGATCGCCGCCCTTGACGATGCGGGCGGCATCCTGTTCCGCCACCGCGTCCCCAACCCCGGCAGCTACGATGCCGCGATCCGCGCGATACAGGGGCTGGTCGAGGGCGTGGACGCGCGGCTCGGGGAGCAGGCGACCGTCGGCATCGGCATCCCCGGCTCGATCAGCCCCGGCACCGGGCTAGTGAAGAACGCGAACTCCACCTGGCTGAACGGCAAGCCCTTCGACCGCGACCTCGCCACGGCGATCGGCCGCGCGGTGCGGATGGAGAACGACGCCAACTGCTTCGCCTTGTCCGAGGCCGTCGACGGCGCGGCCGCCGGGCTGCACGTCGTGTTCGGCGTGATCATCGGCACGGGATGCGGCGGCGGCATCGTCGTGGATGGCCGCGTGCTGACCGGCGCGCACAGCATCTGTGGCGAGTGGGGCCACAACCCGCTGCCCTGGGCCAGGGTCGAGGAGTTCCCGATGCCCTCGTGCTTCTGCGGCAACGTGGGCTGCATGGAGCGTTTCGTCGCCGGCCCGTCCCTGGCCGAGGACTGCGACGGTCCCGGCCACTACGACGCCGGCTCGATCCCGGGGCGTGCCCGCGCCGGCGAGGCAGGGGCTATCGCGGCCCTGTCACGCCACGCCGACCGGCTGGCACGCGGCCTGGCGCAGGTCGTCAACCTGCTGGACCCGGACGCCATCGTGCTGGGCGGCGGCCTGTCCAACATGGACCACCTCTACGAGGAGCTGCCCGCGCTCATGGCGCGCAACATCATCACCGACCCGGTGCGCACGAGGATCCTGCGGAACCGGCACGGCGACAGCTCCGGCGTGCGCGGTGCCGCATGGCTCTGGTCCAGGGAAACCAGCATCGCCTGAGGCCCAGGGTTTGTAGCGTATTTGTCATCGTGTCGGCCCGGGCTCGTCACACTCTGGCCATGGTTGGCCGCCACTGTCGCCTCATCAACGAAGGCAACGGAACGCGGTCATGGACGTGCTGCTCTCGGTCAGGAAGACCTGCTGCTGCTGCGGTGCCCAGAGCACCCAGCCGATCTACGCCGACGCCGCGGCCTTCACCGACAACACCGCCGCCCTTGACGGCTCCACCGTCGCCGGACAGCTGAATCGCGGCATGCAGGTCTGCCCGGACTGCGGCTATGCCGCACCCAGCCTGGACATGGGGCCGCGCGGGATGACGCCGGCCGGGCTCCGTGCCGCCATGGCAGCGGCCCCCTACCGGCAGTCCCTGCAGCGTCGCGACGGCACCGGTGCGGACCACGAGGCTGCGATGCGCTGGCATGCCTATGCCGCCGCGTTCGAGGACGCGCTGTCTCCCGAGCGTGCGGGACTCGCCTGGGTCAACGCTGCGGCGGAGCTGGAGCAGCCGCGCCTGCATCGTCTGGGGTCGACCGTGGCCTATGCCCAGCCCGACCTGGAGCAGGCCCATGCTGCCCGCCGCAAGGCGATCGGTCACCTGGGCCGCGTGTTCGAGGCGGAGTTCGGTCCTGCCAGCGGCCGCACCATGCTGCCTGCGCTGCGCCGCGCCATGCGCCGCCGACGGATCGGTGAACCCGCCTTCCGCCCCATGCGCTGGTCGGCCGAGGGCCACGTCGTGACGGACACTGCGCCGCACATGCGCTTCGAGCTGGCCTGCACGCTGGCCGACCTGCTGCGTCGCACCGGCGAGTTCGTTGCCGCTCGCACCATTGCCCTGCGCGCCCTGCACACTGGCGAAGCGCCCGACCACCTGGCCGCGACGCTTTCCTTCCAGCTCCGCCTCTGCAGCGAGGGCGCCACCGGCCTGTTCCGGCGCTGCGACCTGGTCGGCACCGTGGTGGCATTCCCGGCGCCTGTGGCTCACGAGGCTGTGCCCGCCGATGTCGTGGCGTTCGGGCGGGCAGCACTCGCGGCGGCAGCTGCATAGGAAGGCTTCGCCTGCTGGCGGACAGACGCGCTCCCGTCCTTGTCCCTAGCAGTGCGGCGGCGGCGCCGGCTGGAACGTCTTCAGGGTGCCTGTCATGACGAACTCCCCGAAGTTCATGCGGAGGTCATTCGCGACTCCGTTGGCGAAGTAGCGCATGCCGATCTCGTAGTCCGGTGTCTGGCCGCTGCCAGGCTTGTCCCGGTCGAAGAAGGAGATGTGCACCCGCCCGGACGGCAGCGATGCGAGCTCCGGCCACTCGAGCTTTTCCTTTGTGCCCCAGTCCAGCACGGTGACGAAGGTGTCCTGTGCCCCGTCCGGTCCGGTGCCGTCGAACAGCGGCAGGGTCAGGAACTTCTTTCCCGCCTCCGCCGCCGCCAGGATGGCGGCCGTATGCGCCATCGGGAACAGCGTTCCGGCCGGCAGTGCCATGGTCTTGGCGGCCGGCGTCACGTAGCTGACCGAGCCGCCGTGGCCCGCCTGCTCCAGACTCGCCGACCCGTCGAGCTTCTGCGTCACCGCGGTGTCCGTAGTCTGCTTCATGTGAAACTCCATGTGCAGCCCGTCCTTCGCCTCGAAAGTCGCGTAGTCGGACACCATCTGGATATCCTGGCCCTCACGGTTCGTGAGCGTGATCTGCAGGCGCTGGTCGGTGGCCCACCCGGTGCACGCGTCGTCGATGTCGTAGGTCATGGTGCCGTGGGCTCCGACGATGCTGCCTTCGGCGTTCCCGGGCTGGTCGCCGTCGTAGCTCAAGGCGTAGACCGCGTGATGCGCCGCCAGCGGGATTGCCGCCAGCGCCCCCGACGAGCAGGACGCCAGCAGGACGAGAGCGGAGGCGAGAACGCGCATTCGGTTGATCTCCAACAGGTCCTGTCCCACATAGGCGCGCTGGTCCAACCATGCCAGCACCGGCCGGGACGGACGCTCGCCCTAGCTCCGGGCCGCACGGGAATGCAGACAGGATCCACGCGATGAGCCAGCTCCAGGCCAGCCCTACCCTGGCCCTGCCCACCGGCCGACTGTGGACCATGATGCGGCGCGAGGCGGAGTCCGCGATCCGGCGCGATCCGTCGATGGGGCGCATCATCGAGCGTGCCTTGCTGCGTCATGACTCGCTGGCCGATGCGCTGGGACACAGGCTATCGGAGAAGCTCGGCGACGACGACTTCTCGCGCGACGAGATCCTCGGCCTTGCCAGGGAGGCCTTCGCCGCCGAGCACGACCTCATGCCCGCGGTGACCGCCGATCTGACGGCGATCCTCGATCGCGACGCGGCGTGCCCCGACCACATCACGCCCTTCCTGTTCTTCAAGGGCTTTCAGGCGCTCCAGGCCTGCCGCATCGGCGGCTGGCTCTGGCGGCAGCGTCGCGAGCACCTGGCCCACCTCCTGCAGAGCAGGATCTCCGAGGTGTTCGGCGTCGATATCCATCCCGCGGCCCGGCTGGGACGCGGCATCCTGCTCGACCACGCGACCGGCATCGTGATTGGCGAGACCGCCGTCGTGGAGGACGACGTCTCGATGCTGCAGGAGGTGACCCTGGGCGGCACCGGCAAGGAATGCGGCGACCGGCACCCCAAGATCCGCCGCGGCGTCCTGATCGGAGCCGGCGCGAAGATCCTCGGCAACATCGAGGTCGGGGAAGGCGCCAAGGTCGGCGCGGGCAGCATCGTCCTGGCCGACGTGGCGCCCTACACCACAGTGGTGGGCGTGCCGGCCCGGCCCGTCGGTGTGGCACGACAGGGTACGATGCCGGGCCTGACCATGGACCAGAGCCTGCCTGCGGTCGATTTCTCGATCTGAGGCTAAGGCCTGCAGGCAAGGGCGAGCCCTGCTCAAACCCGCAAGAGCCCGAGGCCCTTTGATCCCCTGGACCTAAGGGATGCGTTCCAAGGGCGCAGCCTTTGGCAGAGTTTGAGGCAGAGCCTCAACCTTGCCTGTCTCGCAATCCGAATGACCGGCCCTGCGGTGCTCCGCAGGGCCGTCCGGGTGCCTAGCCGCCCTCGGCCTTCTTCTTCAGATTGTCGAGGCCGACCTTGTACACCCCGGCCACGCCCTTCTTCGCCGAGGCGTCGTCCATCCCGGTGGCCGGGCTTGCGCCCGTGTCGGCCCGCTCGAAGGTGCCGGTCCAGGTCACCTTGCTGCCATCGCCGCTGCCGGGCATGACGGTGATCACCGAGCGGTAATGGCTTACCGGAAGGGTCTTCTTGTTCGCCGCGTCATCGGTGATCTTGTAGGTGTAGCTGTGCTTGGCAGGGTCGTAGCTGACCAGCTGCTCCATCAGCTTGGGCCCGCCGAGATCGAGCGTGCGCACCGAGCCGACGGTGTTGCCCTCGGTAGCGGTCGAGGACTTCACCGGCGGCACCCAGGTGAGGTCGCCGAAGTTCTCGATGATGCCCCACACCTTGGCCGGCGGCGCGGCGATCTCGACGCTCTGCGCCTCGTGCAGCTGCTCGGCCGCCCGGGCCGTGGTCAGGCCGATGGTCGCGAACGCGGCAAGCGCCACGCCCATCAGAATTGCTTGTTTCTTCACTTGGACTCCCCCGGCTGCTTATCAGCCGCACCGAGGCTAGAGGGCGCCGTCACCGTCAGCAAGCGGCTGCCGGAGTGGTTCTAGTCGGCCGCAGTAGCAAGCCCGGAACGCAGTCGGCCGCGAACCGCCTCGCCGAAGCTCGCGAAGATCCGCCGCGACACGAGGTCGGTGTCCAGGTCGTACTCGGGATGCCATTGCACGCCGGCGGCGAAACACGGCCCGCGCACCCAAACAGCCTCAATCGTGCCGTCCGGCGCCCTCGCCTCGACCACGAGCCGCTCCGCCAGGCGGTCCACCCCCTGGTTGTGCAGCGAGTTCACCACGATTTGTCTGTCTCCAGCCAAGCCGTGCAGCCAGCCACCCGCCACCAGATCCACCGCATGCGCCTTGCCGTGCCTCACCAGGGCGCTTGGATGGTCGGGCGTGGAGTGGTCGATCCTGCCGGGCAGATCTTGCAGGCGCTGGTGCAGGCTGCCGCCGAAGGCCACGTTCAGCTCCTGGAACCCGCGGCAGATCGCCAGCAGCGGGATGCCGCGCGCCACGGCCTGGCGGATCAGCGGCAGCGTCACCTCGTCGCGGCCCGCATCCTCGGGCGTTCCCTCGGCATGCGGGGGCCCGTCGTAGTGGCCCGGCGCCACGTTGGAACGGCTGCCGGTCAGGATGATGCCGTCGAGCCTGTCCAGCAGCGTCTCGATGTCGGCCGCGGCACCGTTGGCCGGCACCAGCACCGCCACGCCCCCGACCACGTCGTCGACGGCACGGATGTAGGTGTCGGACGCCGCGTGGTTCGCGACGTTGTGGGGACCGAACTCCTTGGAGCAGCATGACACGCCGACCAGTGGCTTCATCGTCTTCCTCCATCAAGGCTCGGCAAGCGCCTGGACGCCTGGCGCGACGCACCGCAAGCCTGCCCCGTCCCGGCCGACGGACGGTCATGCAAGTGTAATGCCCTCCTGTCCCGCACGCCACTTGGCAGGACGCACCCTGCTCGCCCGAACCCTCAGCGCGACGGCGTCGTGGCGGGGTCGTTGCCGAAGAAGTTCTTGTCGACATAGCTGAACAGGGACTGGTCGAAGGTGCCGCCGAACTGCTGGTCGAACAGGGTCACCGTCGTCGTCCTGCCCTGGGCGTCGAGCACGACCCAGGAATGCAGCGCCAGTGGTGGCGTCGAGAACACCAGGGTCAGGGTGCCTTCCTGCGGCGTGGCCGTGCGCACCAGGCTCACCTGGATCTGCCCGGGGCCACGCTGGAGCCCCGTCACTGTCACGGGCCCCGTGAAGCGTATGTCCGCGTCGAGCAACAGCCCAAGCGGCGTTCGCTCCTCGGGAATGTTGCTGGTCTGGTCGAGCTGGGCGTCGTGGAACACGACCAGCCCGTGCCCGGCCACCAGGAGCAGCGGGCTGGGCGGATCGTACTGGAACCGCATGCGGCCCGGACGCTGCAGCCAGGCGACCCCGTTGGACACCCGGCCGTCCGACGCCGTCTGCAGGAAGCGTGCCTTCATGGTGCGCACGCCGTTCATGTACTGCTGGATGCGCGCGAGGTCGGCCTCGTCCTGCGTCGTCAGGGCCGCGGGCTGCGCCTGCGCATGCCCGGTGGTGCTGGTGGTCGCGGCCAGCCACAGGGCGGTCAGCGTCAGGAGTGCGCGGCGTTGCATGATCCCGATGTGACACCGCGGCGCGGCGTTTGAAAGGCCGTTCGCCGTGCGGTTGCGGCAAATGGCCGGATCCTGGCCGCAGGAAAGGCTGCAGAGCCTGCCCCGATCCGCCATCACGGGCCCGCCATCGCCTCAGCCCCAGTCGCGCACCCCGGAGCGTCGTGCCAGCACGCACACCACGGCAAGCCAGGCGAGCTGCGGCGGCACCACGAAAAGCGCCCACCACAGCCGCTCTCCGGACGGCGCCAGCACGAAGCCGACGCAGCCCATCCCGCCCCAGGCCACGAATCCCCAGTAAACCAGCGTGACCGCCACCGCGCTCATGCCGCTGCGGTGCGCCACCTGGTAGAGGTGCCCACGGTGCGCCTGCGTGACGCGCCGGCCGCCCAGCAGCCGGCGCAGCAGCGTGAACGCCACGTCGAACAGCACCCCGGCCAGCAGCATCGGCATCAGCAGCAGCGACAGCTCCACCCTCGCGAACCGCCCCGCGGCGACGCCAAGCACGGCCAGGGTGAAGCCGCAGAACTGGCTGCCGACGTCGCCCATGAAGATCCTGGCGCGTGGGAAGTTGAACGGCAGGAAGCCCAGCACCCCCGACGCCAGGATCGCTGCGGCGAAATACACGAACCAGTCGCCCTGCCCAGCCGCGATCCCGGCCAGGAACAGGCAGGCGATCACCACCGACCCGCCCGCCAGCCCGTTCAGCCCGTCGATGAAGTTCACCGCGTTGGTCAGCACCAGGATCCATCCCACGGTCGCGGGAACGCCCAGCCAGCCGATCGCCACGGTGCCGATCCAGGGCACCCGGAGCTCGTGCGGGGCCAGGCCGCTTCCCACCGCCACCAGCGCTGCGACCGCCTGCGCGCCCAGCTTCACCGAGAACGGCCAGCTCCGCACGTCGTCGAGGTACGACACCACGGCGATGCCGAGCGAGGCGCCGATCACCGCGCGGAAGTAGGGGTCGGCGATGCGCGCGAAGTCGGCGAAGGCGTACAGCGCGACGATGCCGACCAGGAAGGCGGCGACCACGCCCACGCCGCCGCCCTTGGGCGTCGGGCGCGTGTGCGACGAGCGTGCCACCGGCTGGTCCAGCACGCCGACCCGGATCATCGCCGCGACGACCGCCGCGGACAGGGCGGCCAGCGCGGCGCAGAACAGCAGGTGACGCAGAACGGCCTCAGGCGCCACACGCAGGAACTCCGCTCGCCGATGCCGCGAGGACCACGCCCCCGTCGGCCGGTGCGCTCCCGCATGTGCCATCGCCGCCCCGCCACGATCAAGGGAGCACGGGCGCGACGCGCGGCGGCGGCACGATCGCGGCGCGACCGCGCCGCGTTGCAAGGCCGGGCGGGTCCTGCGTAGGGTGCGCCGTCATGCGACCCAGAACGCCACGCCGCCCCGGTGCCGGTGCCCGGAGCGAGCCGCACGCCTGGCGTCCGGCATGGCTCGGCGCCGCGATGCTGGTCGCAGTCCTCGCCCTCGTCCCGCGGATCGCGGCCGCAGCCGAGCCCGGCGACGTGCCGCATGCCGATGCCGCGGCGCCGGCCGCCGGGCCGCAGCCTTCGGCCGGGACCGTCGTGGCGCCTCCGGCCCTGCCGCCCGTGCGTGCGCACGCCACGACGGGCCGGACTGCCGCTGCGGGCCTTCCCGCCGGCCCGCGGCCCAGCACCGCGGCCTGGGACGTCGAGCAGGCGGCGCAGTGCACCCTCGCGATCCACGAGGCGGAAGTGCGCCACGACCTGCCGCCCGGCCTGCTCGGCGCCATCGCCAAGACGGAAAGCGGGCGGCCGATCTCCTCGCTGGGCGACGTCCGCGCCTGGCCGTGGACCATCGACGCGGACGGCCAGGGGCTGTTCTTCGAGAGCAAGGCCGCTGCCGTTGCCTGGGCGAAGCAGGGCCTCGACCGCGGCGTGAAGTTCATGGACATCGGCTGCATGCAGGTGAACCTGCAGATGCACCCCGGCGCGTTCCACTCGATCGAGGACGCGTTCGACCCGGCCGCGAACACGGAATACGCGGCACACTACCTGCGCCAGCTCCAGGCGGAGGCGGGCGG
>JBPBQX010000016.1:0-11336 GCA_050955025.1 Janthinobacterium lividum | reverse complement strand
GTCGTCCTGCGTGAACGAGCGCACGCGCATGATCCCGTGCAGCGCGCCCGACGGCTCGTAGCGGTGGCACGCCCCGAACTCCGCCATGCGCAGCGGCAGCTCGCGATACGAGCGGAGCCCCTGGTTGAAGATCTGCACGTGGCACGGGCAGTTCATCGGCTTGAGCGCGAGGTCCTTGTCCTCGTCCTCCACGCGCGCCACGAACATGTGCTCCCGGTACTTGTCCCAGTGCCCCGAGCGCTCCCACAGCCCGCGGTCCACGAGCTGCGGCGTCCTGACCTCGCCGTACCCCGACGCGTCGAGCCGGCGGCGCATGTAGCTCTCGCACGCCCGGTACAGCCGCCACCCCTTCTCGTGCCAGAAGATGCTCCCCGTCGCCTCCTCCTGGATGTGGAACAGGTCCATCTCGCGCCCGATCCTGCGGTGGTCGCGCCGCTCCGCCTCCTCCAGCCGGTGCAGGTACGCGTCCAGCTCCTTCCCGTCGCGCCACGCCGTCCCGTAGATGCGGCTGAGCATCGGGTTGCGGTGGTCGCCGCGCCAGTACGCGCCCGCCACCTTCATCAGCTTGAACGCCGCCCCCACGTCCGCCGTCGAGCGCATGTGCGGCCCGCGGCACAGGTCCACCCACGCCCCCTGGCGGTAGAAGGTGATCACCTGGTCCTCGCCCAGGTCGCGGATCAGCTCCGCCTTGTAGGCCTCGCCCCGCGCCTCGAAGAAGGCGATCGCCTCGTCGCGGTCCCGGACCTCGCGCACGAACGCCGCGTCGCCCGCGACGATCTCGCGCATCCGGGCCTCGATCGCCGGGAAGTCCTCGGTGGTGAACGGCACGTCGCGCGCGAAATCGTAGTAGAACCCGTCCTCGATCGACGGCCCGATCGTCACCTGCGTGCCGGGGAACAGCCCCTGCACCGCCTCGGCCAGCACGTGCGCCGTGTCGTGGCGGATCAGCTCCAGCGCATCCGGGTCGCGGCGCGTGACGAAGCGCACCGACGCGTCGCGCTCGATCTCGCGCGCCAGGTCGACCAGCGCCCCGTCCACCCGCATCGCCAGCGCGGCCTTGGCCAGCCCCGGCCCGATGTCGGCGGCCAGCGCGGTCCCGGTCACCGGACCCTCGAAGCGGCGGACGGACCCGTCGGGCAGGGTGATCGCGGGCATGGCACAGGCTCCTTGGACGACACGGCAGGCGCGCATCCTAGCCGCACCCCGGCGGCGAGGCGACAGCACGCGGGGCGGTGCCGTGCCTCGCCCCGATCCGCGGCGGGGCGGCGCCGCGGAGGAAGCAAGGTCGAGGCTCCGCCTCGAGCTCCGCCAGGGGGAAGCCCCCCTGGACCGGCTTCCCTCGGGCCAGGGGATCGGGGGCCTCGTGGCCGGCCGCGACGTCGGGCGGCCGGGTCAGCCCGTGGTGATCTGCCCGGCGGCGAGGCTCGCGCCGAACAGGGTGATCCTGGTGCCGTCGCCGAGCGTCAGCGCGGTGCCGAACGCGCCGGTGGTCGCGGTCCTCAGTGTCGTGGCGACGTCGGCCGCGGTGAAGCCGCCGGTCAGGACGAGGTGGTCGGTGGCCTTGAAGCCGATGATGTCGGCACCGCCACCCTGGCCCCGTGCGTCCGAGTAGGTGTCGCCGCCCGTGCCGGCGAAGGCGGTCAGGTGGCCAAGGCCGAGGTTGACCTGGGTGGTGCCGGTGCCTTCGACGATCAGCCCGCTGCCGGCGCCGGTGTCGAACGTGTCGGCGGTGGAGGGACCGCCGAACGCGGTGTCGTTGCTGGTCAGGTTGATGACGTTGGAACCCGAGCCGCCGACCAGGGTGTCGCCGCCCGCGACGCTGCCCAGGAAGACGTTGGCGCCGGCCCCGCCATAGAGCAGCGCCTTGCCCCCCGCGCCGCCGGCCAGGGTGGCGTTGCCGATCCCTGCGACCAGGATGCTGTTCGTGCCCGCGCCGCCGGTCAGCGCGTCGGCGCCGCTGCCGCCGTAGAGGATGTCCGTGCCGGCGCCGCCGCCGGCGGTGTCGCTGCCGGCGCCGGCCACGAAGGTCAGGGCGCCCGCGCCGCCGGTCACCGAGGCCGAGACGCCCGATGCGAACACCATGTCGCTGCCCCCGCCGGCCTGGATGGTGTCGGCGCCCCGGCTGTCGATGACGTCGTTGCCGGTGTCCTGCAGCACGAGACGACCGCCGTCGAGCGTGACGCCCGAGAGGGTTGCGCCCAGGGCCACCGTCAGGGTGCCGCCGTTGATCGCCGTGTGGTCGGCCATGCCGCCGCTCGAGACGTACTGGGTGCCGCCGGCGTTGACCACCGTGCCGCTGGCGTCGCCGCCGCGGACGGCCTGGAAGCCGCCGCTGTTCACCACGGTGGCGCTGGCCGTGCCTTCGGCCAGGATGAACTGCGTGCTGCCGCCGCCGCCCACCGTCGTGTTGCGCGCCGTGCCGCCGGAGAGGATCTCCTGGCCGCCGCCGTTCAGCACGGTGCCGCTGGCCATGCCTCCGGCGTAGACGAAGTCGGCGCTGGCGCTGCCCACCGCGGCGCCGACCGCGAGGCCGGAGACGCTCAGCTGGGCGCCGCCGCTCGCGACCGCCGCGTTGGCCGTGCCGCCGGCCTCGACCACCTCCAGGCCGCTGCCGTTCAGCACGGTGGTCGCCGTCGAGACGCCTCCGGAGTCGACGTACTGCGTGCCGCCGGCCACGGTGGTGGCGCTCGAGGTGCCGCCGGACTGGATGGACTGGCTGCCTCCCGCGCTCACGGTGGCGCCGAGGGCCATGCCGCCGGCGTAGACGATCTCCCCACCGCTGCCGGCGACCTGGGTGGCCGTCGCGGTGCCGCCGGACAGCAGATCCAGCCCGCCGCTGCCGACGCTCGTGGCGCCGGCGCTGCCGCCGCCGAAGACGATCAGGTTCCCGCCGGACGTGACCGCGGTGCCCGACGCGGTGCCGCCGGCGTAGACGACGGCGAAGCCGCTGTTGTTCACGGTGGTGGCGAGCGCCGCGCCGGACACGATGACCAGGGAGCCGACGTAGGCGACGGTGCCGCTGGCGGTCCCGCCCGCCAGGACGATCTCGCGGTCGCCCTTGCCCAGCATGAGGCCGGCGCTGGTCTGGCCGGAGGCCACCGTGTAGGTCGTCATTGCTGGTCCTGTTCGCTGGTGTTTGGGTCGTGGCGCCGGGTCGTGATGTCGTCCGTGCGCATGCGGGTCAAGGCGCGTGGCGAGAGTGGCCGGCCTCGCCGCCGACGCGGCCGGGACGCCAGGAGCCGGCGTGTCGGTTTCGCGACGGCGTGGGCGCGCTACCCCGCGGCGACCTGCGCATCGGTCAGGCTGGCCACGCCGGCCAGGGTCACGGTCGTGCCGTCGGCGAGACTCAGCCGGGTGCCGAAGCTGCCGTGGGTCGCCGACGCCAGGGCTGCCGCGGAGTCCGACGTCCCGTACGCGCTGTAGAGGGTCAGGTGGTCCGCCGCGCCGAAGCCCACGATCGTGCTCGTGCCGCCCAGGCCGCCGAACACCTGGAACAAGGTCGTGCCGCTGCCGCAGAACACGGTCGTGGTGCCGCCGGAAAGTTCGACGCCGTCGCCGCCGCCCCCCTCGACCACGGTGCCGCCGGCATCGAGGTTGAAGAAGTCCGCGCTGTTCGCGCCGCCGCCGAAGGCAAGTGCGCCCGCGCTCTGGCTGTCGAAGTCGTTGCCCGAGACGCCGCCCACCATGGTGTCGCCGCCGCCGCCGCTGCCCTCGAAGGAGTCGAAGCCGCCGCCGCCGAACATCAGCGCGGCGTTGCCCAGGCCGCCCGACAGGGTCGCGAGGCCGCTGCCCGCGACCAGGACGCTCCCCTTGCCGGAGCCGCCGGTCAGCGAGCTGTTGCCCGCGCCGCCATACAGGATGTCGGTGCCGGACCCGCCGCCGACGGTGTAGCTGCCGCTGCCGGCGATGAAGGTCAGGTTGCCGGCGCCGCCGTCGACCCTGGCCGAGATCCCGGACGCGAAGACGGTGTCGCTTCCGCCGCCGGCCTCGACGGTGTCGCTGCCCAGGGCGAGGACGACGTCGTTGCCGGAGTCGGCGAGCCGCACGAAGCCGCTGCTGACCGTGAGGCCGGAGATCGTGCCGCCGGGGTCGACGAACACCGCGCCGCCGCTGTTCACCACGGTGGCGCTGGCCGTGCCGCCGGACTGGACGATCTGCCGGCCGCCGCTGTCCACGACGCTGCCGACGGCCGTGCCGCCGGCGACCAGCACGTCGGTGCCGAGGACGATCGTGGCGCCGGTTTCCGTGCCGCCGGACACGAAGTCGCCGCCGCCGGACAGCGCCACGGTGCCGCTGGCCCGGCCGCCGGAGTTGACGAGGATGAAGCCGCTCGTCACCGAGGTGCCGACCGCCAGTCCCCCGGACCTGACGATCTGGAAGCCGTCGACGCCGGAGATCGAGGTGGCGCTCGCGACACCGCCCGACAGGAGAACCTCGAAGCCGCCGGCGATCGAGGTCGCGACCGAGATGCCGCCCGCGGAGACGGCAAGGAAGCCGCCCGTCACGCCGGTGGCGCTCGCGAGGCCGCCCGACTGGACGACCAGCGTGCCGCTCGGCACGGACGTCGCGACGGCGGTGCCGCCCGCGAACACCAGCGCCGTGTCGCCGTCTCCCACGATGATGCCGCGGCTCGTCTGGCCGGCGCTGATCGTGGTGGTGGTCATGCGGGTTCCTTCCCGGCGTCGCGGCCGGATGCGGGGTCGGGGCCGTGCGCAGCCTTGCGCGCCGTGTCGGCCGGAAAGCCGGGAATCCGGCGTAGCACCGAGGTGACGTGCGCGCCCGTGATCAATCGGGTGCACTCGAACTGCCGCGGCGTGCCGGCCTGGCGCGGGCACCACAGGAAGTCGGCGTGCTCGAAGCGGCAGCGCACGTCGTTCCAGCACGAGTTGCAGGCGTGGTAGTTGATCACCCGGAACGGCGTGGCGAACTCGTTGTGCGGGTGGGTGAAGCCGCTGATCAGCACCACCGGGCAGCCCGCCGCCCAGGCCAGCCACGACAGCCCGCTCGACAGCCCGACGAACGCCGCGGCGTGGCGCAGCAGCCGGGCGCGCTCGGCCAGCGGCAGGTCGCCGGTCAGGTCCTCGGCGCCGTGCGGGATGTGCGTCCACACCAGGCCGTGGCCGTGCACCGGTTTCTGGTCGATGCACAGCACCCGGTAGCCCGCGTCGCGCAGGAACGCCACCACCTCGCGCCAGCCGTGCGGGTTGTTCCAGCACTTCGCCTGCGACGAGCTCTGCACGCCGATGCACACGTAGGGCTCGGCGAACGGCCGGCTCTCGTCGGGCAGCGCGAGGCGGGGCGCGCACTCCTCGGGGTCGACGCCGAGGATGTGGGCCGCGGTGCGGTGCAGGCCGACGAGGCGGAAGTCGCAGGGCTGCCACGCCGCCTCCGCGTCGTCGAAGAACAGCCCGAGGCTGTAGGTGGCGTAGAACCGCTCCGGCTCGACCTCCTCGTGCGTCACGAAGGCGATGGCGGGGTAGGCGTCGCGCAGCAGCGGGGCGATCAGCGCCGACATCGCGCAGGTCAGGCGGCAGCCGTGCGCCTCGGCGAAGCGCGCGGCGTAGGGGAACCAGGCGAGCACGTCGCCGAGCGTGCCGACGGGGAACTGCACCAGCACGTCGCGGCCGCGCGCGTCGTAGTCGTGGAGCAGCACCGGCCGCGCCTCGCCGGCCGCGTCGAGCGCCTCGACCTCGACGCGGAAGCGCACGAACCAGCGCTTGGCGCTGTTGACGAAGGCGCCCTGGTTCTCGCTGCGGAACAGGATGTTGCCGGTGTCGAGGTCGCGCAGGGTGACGCGCCAGCCGCCCGCGGCAAGGTCGGGCAGCAGCACCCTGGCGCCGAGGTTGAAGTCGAAGCGCACCCCGCGCGGCCCGTCCTGCGTCGGCACGGCCGCGGCCGGCGGGTAGGCCTGCACGGCGGGCGACGGCGCGACGGCCGCCGACGGCGGCGACCCGGCATCCGGCGACGCGCGCCCGTCCCGCGCCGGCGTCGCCTCGGCCTCGTGCACTTCGGTCGGGTCCAGGGTCGGCGCCACCCGCCCTCCTACCAGGGTTCCCGGGCGGGAAGAACCCGGCCTTGCCGCCAGCCCTCGTTCCCTCGCTCCAGCGCCGCCGCCACCTCCGCCACCCCCAGCCCCCGCAGATCCCCCGCCCGCACCACCCGCACCTGCCCCGGCTGCGCCCCCCTCGGCGCCGTGAGCGCCGGGTCGCTTTCCCCCCCGAACAGCACCACGCACCGCCGCCCCAGCGCCGCCGCCAGGTGCATCGGCCCGGTGTCGTTGCCCACCACCACCTCCGCCCCCGCCAGCACCGCCGCCAGCCCCGCGAGATCCGTCCGCCCCGCCAGGTCCACCGCCCCCGCGCACCCCGCCGCGACCTCCGCCGCCAGCGCCGCGTCCCCCGCGCCCCCCACCACCACCGGCACCATCCCCCGCGCCGCCAGCTCCCGCCCGACCTCCGCGAACCGCGCCGCCGGCCAGCGCTTGCCCGGCCGGTGCGGCGCCGCCCCCGGCACCAGCACCGCATAGCGCCCAGGCAACGCGGGCGCCCGCCCCGCCGCCACCAGCCACGAGAGCTCCGGCCACGCGAACGCCCCCACGCCCACCCCCGCGTCGCGCAGCTGCCCCGCCTGCCGCTCGATCGTGTGCAGCGCGTCGCGCCCCGGGTCCGCGTGCGGCAGCGAGCACCCCGCCGCCACCCCCGACCACGCCGGCCGCCCCGCCAGCCGGAAGTACCGCCCCGACCGCCCCGACGTCTGCAGGTCGTACACCAGGCCGAACCCCCGCAGCGCCCGCCTGAGCCGCCACAGCCCCGCCAGGTCCCAGGCCCGCGGCCGCGCATCCACCACGACCTCGTCGAACCACGGCGCCAGCCGCCCCAGCCCCGCGAACGGCGCCGTGGTCAGCAGCGTCACCCGCGCGCCGGGGTGGTGCGCGCGGATCGCCGCGAACGCCGGGAACGACAGCACGAAGTCGCCCAGCGCGCCGAGGCGGATCACGAGGACGCGCAGGCAAGGTTGAGGCTCCGCCTCAAACTCCGCCAAAGGCTCGCCTTTGGAATCCCTGACTTAGGGAAGGCATTCCAAAGGCCCAGCCTTTGGCGGGTCCGGGCAGAGCCCGGCCTTGCTTGCTTGCCTTCACCCCAGCAGCTCGTTGTAGACGCCCAGCGTCGCCGCCTGCATCCGCCCCGCCGTGAACCCCGCGACCACCGCCGCCCGCGCCTGCGCCCCCAGCGCCGCGCGTTCCCCCTCGCCGAGCCCCAGCACCACCGACAGCGTCGCCGCCAGCGCCCCCGCGTCCCCCGCCGGCACGCGCCAGCCCGTGACGCCCGGCTCGATCGTCTCCGCCGCCCCGCCGCCTTCCGCGGCGACCACCGCGCGCCCCATCGCCTGCGCCTCGATCACGACGCGCCCGAACGGCTCCGGCCGCAGCGACGCGCTCACCACCGCGTCGGCCAGCATCAGCGCCGCCGGCATGTCTTCGCACTGCCCCGCGAAGCGCAGCCGCGCGCCCACGCCCAGCCGCGCCGCCTCCGCCACCAGCTCCGCCTCGTAGCGCCCGCGCGCGTCGCCCGCGCCGACCAGCACCACGCAGACGTCCTCGCGCCCGAGCCGCGCCACCGCGTCGAGCAGCACCGCGTGCCCCTTCCACCGCACCAGGCGCGCGGGCAGCATCACCACGCGCGCCCCGTCCGGCAGCCCCCACGCCGACGCCAGCCGGTGCACCCGCTCGCCCGACACCACAGCCGGGTCGAACGCCGCCACGTCCACGCCGCGCGGGATCACCCGCAGCCGGTCCGCGCCGACCCCGTGCCGCGCCGCCACCTGCCGCGCCACGAAGCCGCTGATCGCGATCACCCGGTCGCCGCGCGCCAGCACCGAGTTGTAGCGCCGCTTGCCCGGGAACTCCTCGCCGTGCACCCCGTGCCAGGTGGTCACGAACGCGACCCCGGTGCGCCGCGCCGCCAGCCACCCCGACCACGCCGGCGCCCGCGAGCGCGCATGGAGCAGCGACACCCCCTCCGCCCGCACCAGCGCCGCCAGCCGCCCCGCGTTGCGCCACACGCTCAGCGGGTCCTTGGTCAGGAGGTCGAGCCAGACGTGCTCGCCCCCGGCGTGCTCGACGAGCCGCACCATCGGCCCGCCCGCGCTCGCCACCAGCGCACGCCCGCCGGCCCGCACCACGGCGTCGGCCATCTCCACCGTGCCGCGCTCCACGCCCCCCGACGCCAGCGACGGCAGCACCTGCAGCACCACCGCCCCGCGCGGCAGCAGCGGCAGCGCCAGCTCGGCGGGCGGGGGAAGGGTGCGGATCAGCATGGCGGCGGGCCATAGCACGCGCGGCGAGGCAGGCAAGGCCGGAGGCGCTGCCTCCGGACTCCGCCAAGGGCTCGCCCCGGGAAACCCGCACGAGGTCCGCAGTCCCCGACCGGGGCCGCGGGCCGCGAACGGAGGCGGGCCCGGGGGCGCGGCCCCCGGCGGGTCCAGGGCGGAGCCCTGGCCTTTCGCCCCGCCAGCACGGGACACCGCCCGGCCGTCCTGTATGCTCCCCCGGTGAGCAAGCGCCCCCGCCCCGCCGACCTGCGCCAGCCCGACCTGTTCGCCGCCCCCGGCCCGCAGGAGCCCCCGCCCCACGCCGCCCCCCGCCTCCCGCGTACGCCCCGCAACGCCACCCCGCGCCCGCGCCGCGCCGCGTCGCCACCTTCCGACCCGCCTGCCCCCGGGCCTCCTGCCCCGGAGCCCCCCGCTCCCGAGCGACCGGCCGTCGAGCCGCCCGCCCCGCCCCGGGCCGCGCTTCCCGTCCCGCCCGCGCCCGAGCCACCCGCGCACGACCCGCAACCCGCCGCCCCGCCGCCTTCCGACCCGCCGCCTGCCGACGCGCCCCGCCCTGCGTTCCGCCGCGTGGACCCGCTCGCGCCCCGCGCCGCCGACCGCCCGGACTCGTTCCTCTACTGCGTGCTCCCCCGCGACGCCGCCGAGGCGGTGCTGCGCGACGGCCTGCCCGACGAGAACCCGCCCGCCCTGGTCGAGCGCGGCGCCGTCCCCCGCCAGCTTGCCGCCACCGCGGAGGACCTCGGCTGGAGCGACGAGCAGCCCGGCGCGATCGCCGTGCTGCGCGTCCGCCGCACCGAGATCGCCCCCGCCGACGCCCGGCCCCGCCTGCGCCGCCTTGCCTGACCCTTGCCTCGGGACGGGTTCCCAAAGGCCTCAGGCCTTTGGCGGGTCCGGGCAGAGCCCGGCCTTGCTTCCTTCCTCCCTCCACAAGGCCCCCTGCCCATGGACCTGACCGACCGCGGCGACGGCACCCGCCTCGCCACCGAGCGCCTTCCCGGCCGCGCGCCGACCGTGGTGTTCCTCCCCGGCTTCCGCTCCACCATGGACGGCGAGAAGGCTGCCGCCCTTGCCGCCTGGTGCGCCCGCGCGGGCCAGGCGATGCTGCGCCTGGACTACTCCGGCCACGGCCGCAGCGAGGGCCGCTTCTCCTGTGGCACCATCGGCCGCTGGACCGACGACGCCCTGTTCCTGCTCGACCGCACCGAGGGCCCCGTCGTGCTGGTCGGCTCGTCGATGGGCGGCTGGATCGCGCTCCTCCTCGCCCTGCGCCGCCCCGGCCGCGTCGCCGCCCTGGTGGGCGTCGCCGCCGCCCCCGACTTCACCGAGCGCCTGATGTGGGACGCCATGGCGCCGCACGAGCAGGCCGCCCTGCGCCGCCTGGGCACGCTCGACGTCCCCACGCCCTACGGCGCGCCCTTCCCGCTGACCTTCCGCCTCGTCGAGGAGGCCCGCGCCCACCTCCTGCTCGACGCGCCCGTGGCGATCCGCTGCCCGGTGCGCCTGCTCCACGGCCAGGCCGACGCCGAGGTCCCGTGGGAGACCGCCCCCCGCCTCGCCGCCCGCCTGGCCTCCGCCGACGTCCGCACCATCCTGGTCAAGGACGCCACCCACCGCTTCTCCCGCCCGCAGGACCTCGCCCTGCTATGCGATGTCGTTTCGGAAACCACACGATGTTTCACGTGAAACATTCCGTGCCCGCGGGGGCGGCGCCCCGCCCGCGGCCTCTCACGTTGCCGCGATGCCCGCGCACAACCCGCCGCGCCGCCTGCCCCGCCGGGTCGCAAGGTCCCGCCCCGTGCCCACCTCGGCTCCAACCAGGATGGAGCCTCCCATGGGCAGGATGATCGACGCGCTGATCGGCCGGGTCGAGACCGCGGACGGCCTGGACCGCCCCGGATACGCCATCGGCAAGGCGATCTCGCGCACCACCCAGCTCGTCGGCCGCCCCGCCAAGGGCGTGGGCAACGCGCTGCACGGCCGCGCCCTGGGCCACCCGCTGCACCCGCTCGTGGTGGCCGTGCCGATCGGCACCTGGACGCTGGCGCTGGGCCTCGACCTGCTGGCCGCCGCCGGGCTGCTGCGCGACCGCGGCTCGGCGCGCGCCGCCGACCTCGCGCTCGGGGCGGGCGCGATCGGCGCGATCGGCGCGCTGGCCACCGGCCTCGCGGACTGGCAGCACCTGAACGGCCGCGACCGCCGCGTCGGCCTGGTGCACGGCAGCGTCAACACCGCCTCGCTCGCCCTCGTCGCGGCCTCCCTCGTGCTGCGCCGCCGCGGCCGCCGCGCCCTCGGCATCGGGGCCAGCGCCGCCGCCTACGCCGTGATGGGCGCCGGCGGCTACCTCGGCGCCCACCTCGTCTACCGCCGCCGCGCCGGCGTGGACCACGCCGACCGCAGCCCCGAGCCGCGCGATTTCCGGCG
Source organism: Janthinobacterium lividum (assembly GCA_050955025.1). Lineage (GTDB taxonomy): Bacteria > Pseudomonadota > Alphaproteobacteria > Acetobacterales > Acetobacteraceae > CAXSEF01. The sequence goes on along the minus strand of JBPBQX010000016.1, from coordinate 584 downwards.
CGTGGCCAGCCTGTCCGAGCTGGCCGACAACGTGCCGCACCGCGCCGCCGTGTGGGACGAGGTCGCGCGCCGCGAGATCGGCATCGTGCTCGTGCGCCAGGGCGCGCGCGTCCACGCCATGGGCGCGCGCTGCGCGCACGCCGGCGGCCCGCTCGACCAGGGCTGGGTGCTCGACGGCACGCTCGTCTGCCCCTGGCACGGCTCGCGCTACGACCTCGAGACCGGCCAGCCCGCGAGCGGCCCGTCCACCTGCCCGCAGCCGCGCTACGAGGTCCGCGTGGACGGCGACTCCGTCGAGCTGCGCCGCGAGCAGGAGCCCGGCGACGACGTCGTGACCACGGCGAAGCTGGCCCGCCTGCGCGCGGCCCCCGGCACCGGCGGACGGCTCCGCCCCCCCGGCACGCCGCAGCCCGCCGCGCCCACCCCTTCCGCGCCGCGCCCCTCGGGGCCTGCCCTATCCGTGCCGCGCGACGCCCCGCCCGGGCCGCCGCGCAGCGCCACCGAGGTCCTGTTCGAGCACCACCAGCTGATCCGCCAGCTGTTCGAGCGCACGCTGGCGACCCCGGGCGAGGACCCGAGGCGCC